>CANHMG010000001.1 GCA_947461795.1 Flavobacteriaceae bacterium
ATCGAAGCAATAATATGGTCGAAAATATCAGCCATAATGTATTCATAATTTTCAAAATTTTTGTCTTTTGTAAACGTATAAATTTCTAAAGGAATACCTTGAGACGTTGGTTGTAATTGCCTGCATAACAATATCATATCTTTATTTAAGCTAGGGTAATTTTCAAGATAGCTTGTGATGTATTTTCTAAACAAACCGAAATTTGTTAAGTTTCTTCCATTGATTAGTAAAGATTTGTCAATTTGATGAGAAGTATTGTATTTATTAATTTCAAATTGTCGATGTTCAAGGTAATTGCTTATCAGTTGAATTTTTTTCATTTTCAACAACTCTTCTTCAGTTAAAAAGTGAATGCTTTTAGCATTAATCAATACATGTCGTTTGATTCTTCTTCCATCCGAATTGAGCATTCCACGCCAGTTTCTAAAAGAATCGGATATTAAACTATAGGTCGGAATCGTCGTAGTTGTATTATCAAAATTTCTAACTTTAACAGTAGCTAAATTTATTTCAATGACATCACCATCAGCACCGAATTTATCGAATGTAATCCAATCACCAATTCGAACCATGTCATTTAAGGAAACTTGAACACTAGCCACAAATCCTAATATTATATCTCTGAAAATTAATATAATTATGGCAGAAACTGCTCCTAGAGTCGCAAATAATGTATTGGTTTTTATTTCGAATAATTCAGATATTATTACAGTTATTCCTATCATCCAAAGGATAAGCATGATGACTTGAATATAACTATCAATAGGTTTGTCGCTATATTTAGGTTTAAGTTTGAGATAATCTCTAAGAGCATTAAATATGGTTCTAATGATCCATAGAATTAAAAGAATGATATATACTCCAACTAATTTTCCGAATACGGATTCCCAATACACAAAATCATTCAATATTACAGGTACTGATTTGTATATAAAAAGTAAGGGTATTAAGTGGGAAATATATTTAGCGGTTTTATTTGAAATTAATAAGTCGTCAAATTTTGTTTTAGTTTTTTTAGCTACTATAGCCATTAATGTCACTAGAATAAACCTAAAAACAACAAAAATGATATAGGCTAAAAAGCTTAAAATGAGAATGTTTACAACTAAACTAGCGTAAGAAGCAATTGTGTCTTCTATCTTAAGTCTTCTAAGTAAAGGATAACACCAATCAAAAATTACCTCAATTGATTTATGCATGTCGCAAATATTTTTTTTCAATATAGAAAGTTCCAAAAGGAATTATAGATGCCAAACATATAATTATGAATTTTTTCAATTCCCATTTCTCTTCCATTTTATTCATAATTGCAAGTAGAATGTAGGCAATAAAAAGTAAACCATGCGCCATTCCTATTACTCTAACATAAATTGGAAGGTCAAAAATATATTTCATTGGCATGGCAAAAAACAACAATAGTAATAAGGATATTCCTTCAAGAAGTGCGGTAATTTTAAATATTTTAATCATTAATAAATAGGATTTAATTTGTTTATTACTATGAATCGATTGCAAAATTAGGGAATAGGATTCATTAATATTCAAAAACTAAAGTACTTTTGTTGGAATTGAAATTATTATGAGTAAACGTGAATTTAAAAAATACCTAAATCAACTTACAAAAGAGCAATTGGAAGATCAAATGGTTGCTTTATATGATAAGTTTGTTCCAGTTAAAACGTATTTCAATTTTGTATTCAATCCAAAAGAAGAGCTGTTAATACAAGAAGCTAAGGTTAAAATTGCGAATGAGTTTTTTCCAATAAAAGGAAAGAGACCCAAAATGAGAAGATCGGTTGCTCAAAAGTATATCAAACATTTTATTTCTTTAGGTGTTGATGCTTTTTTAATAGCAGATTTGATGCTTTATACCATTGAAATTGCTCAAAAATTAAATTCAGAAAAAGTTATAAAGCAAGAATTATTTTTTAAAAGTATGTTGAGTTCTTTTGAACAAAGTATTCGATATATGATTGAAAAAGAGATATTAACTGATTTTCTAAGTAGAGTAGAGGCAATAAAGGATACTACAATCCATCAAAATTGGAAAAATCACTATGAATTTGCTGCTATAGTTGAAAGATTTGACTATTAGAATTTGTTTTTTGAATTAAAAGTATCGGATAAGTGTTTTTTAGACGTACTTTTGCAAAATTCAGAAATTGCAACAATGCCTCATAAAGATTTAGATTCAGAAATTGAAGATAAAAAGGAACTCTACAGTTACCAACAAGGAGATATTACCGCCATTTTTGAGCGTTTGGATAACGCATCATACAATCATCATTTATTATATCAATTGCCTACAGGCGGTGGAAAAACTGTAATTTTTTCAGAAATTGTAAGACGTTATTTATCAAAACATGATAAAAAAGTTTTGGTTTTAACACATCGAATTGAGTTATGTAAGCAAACATCCAAAATGCTTAAAGGATTTGATGTAAAGAATAAAATCATTAATAGTAAAGTTAAAGAATTACCCGATCAAAACGATTTCTCCTGTTTTGTAGCAATGGTCGAAACCTTAAAAAATCGTATCAACGATAAGAAATTGCATCTTGATAATATTGGTTTGGTGATTATTGATGAAGCCCATTACAATTCTTTTCGAAAACTATTAAGTTCCTTCAAAAATGCATTTATTTTGGGAGTTACTGCAACCCCATTAAGTTCGAATATCAAATTACCAATGAATGAGAATTACGATGAATTGATAGTAGGAGATACCATTTCATCATTAATTGAAAAAGGATTCTTAGCAAAAGCAATTACGTATAGTTATGATGTTGGTTTGACTTCTTTAAAAGTCGGGATTAATGGTGATTATACCGTTAAATCTTCAGACGATTTGTATTCTAACATGGCTATGCAGGAAAAATTAATCCATGCGTATACTGAAAAATCATTAGGCAAAAAGACTTTGATTTTCAATAATGGAATTAATACTTCCTTATATGTTTATGAAACTTTTAGAGAAGCAGGTTATCCGATTCGTCATTTAGACAACACAAGTAATCCAGAAGATAGAAGAGATATACTGGCTTGGTTTAAAAAAACACCTGATGCAATTTTGACCTCAGTTGGGATATTAACAACTGGATTTGATGAGCCTACAGTGGAGAGTATTATCTTAAATCGGGCAACAAAATCATTGACATTGTATTTTCAAATGATTGGTCGTGGTTCTAGGAAATTAGCAAACAAAGACACTTTTGATGTTATCGATTTAGGAAATAACGCGGCAAGATTTGGGTTATGGAGCGAGCCTGTTGACTGGCAGCATATATTTAAATCACCTGAGTATTACTTAGAAAATTTGCGTGATGATACCGAAATTGAATTGCATTTTAAATATCAAATGCCTCCAGAGTTAAGAGCTAAATTTAGTAAAACGGATGTTGTTACTTTTGATGTTGATGAAGAACATAAATTAGTTATAAAGCAAAACTTAAGATCGAAAATTGTTATTGAAAAATCTGTCGAACAACATGCATCAATGTGTGTGGATAATTCAAATGATTTAACAGAAGCCAAACTTTTGGCTAAAGAATTAAGTGAAGATATTGAATCAAGGATGAAACGATATGCAAATTGTTTAAGTCATTGTAGTAAAAACTATAAAGAATGGCTTATAGAAGATTACAAGCTTAAACTAATTCTTCTAATTGGAAAAAAAATTAGAGAAAAATTATTTTAATACTCAAAATAATTTTTCAACTCGATGAAATACATCATTTTACCGTTGGAGTTTACCTATTTTTTTTAACATTATTTTTTGACTTTCCATTGTGGGTTAAAAAGTTGCATTTCATCGACTTTATGAGTGTTTACAACAGATTTCAGTTCGTTTTTTTTTTTATTAAGCAAAGAGAAAATATCTTTGTCAAAAGAAACAAATGTTAAATTAGTTTTTATTTAATGTTACCCCAATGTTTTTTTTGCTTAAACCTAAGATTATGAAAAATAAATACGATGTAATGCTCATTTTAGAAGGAACCTATCCATTTAATGGTGGAGGAGTATCCACATGGGCTCATATGCTTTGTAATAAAGTAAAGAATGTAAATTATACATTGTATTCTATTAATGCAGATTTTGAAGAAAAATCAAAATATCAATTAAGTGATAATGTTAAAGATGTAATTCAAGTTCCTTTATGGTCTCCATTAGAGCCTCAAGAATTATTGAGTTATGGAAAAAAATATTACAAATCTGTAAATAAAAAAGAACAAGAAGACGATACCGTTATTGAAGAAGAATTTATTCCAATTTTCAAAAGAGTATTGAATAATATTTATGATGTTAATGCTGATATTGAAGATATTGATGATACCATTTTTGATATGTGGCAATTTTTTCAAAATCATGATTATAAGAAAACAATGAAAAGCCAAGTGGTTTGGAAATGTTTCTGTGAAACTGTTTCTGAAATCATTAAAAAAGACAATCATTACGAAGCAACATTATATGATTTTACAGTTGGAATGCGATGGATTTATCGTTTTTTAATTCCAATTTCTATTGATGTTCCTAAAATGGATATTTCACATCTTACTTTATCCGGTTTTCCTGTTATTCCAGCTTTAGTTTTAAAATACAAATACGGGACTCCAATTATTGCGACTGAACATGGTGTTTATATTAGAGAAAGATTAATTGCAATCAATTCTTCAGAATATTCGTTTTTCTTAAAAAACCTTTTGATTAAATTTTCAGAATGTATAACCAAACTGGTATATTATAAGGCAGACATTATTTTATCTGTAAATAAATTTAATATGTCTTGGGAAAAGAAATACGGTGCTCATCCAAATAAAATTGAAGTTATTTACAACGGTATTGATTCTGACCTTTTTATTCCAGCTCCAAAACCAGCACATTTAGAAAATGTTCCAACTGTTGTTGCAGCTGCTAGAATATTTGAATTGAAAGATATTATCACGATGATAAAATCTTGTGAAGTTGCTAAAAGAAGTATACCTAATGTTAGGTATTTAGTATATGGAGATAATAATGCGGTACCTCAATATACAAAAGAGTGTAATGATTTAATAAAAAAATTAGATTTAGAAAATAATTTCTTTTTAGCAGGGTATCATGATAAACCACATCAATTGTTTTGTGAAGGTGATATTTCAATATTAACTTCAATTTCAGAAGGATTTCCATATACGGTTCTCGAATCTATGAGTTGTGGAATCCCAGTTGTAGCTACTGATGTTGGTGGAGTTACCGAAGCATTAGATACGTCATGTGGTTTTATTTGTAAACCTAAAGATTATGAATCACTTGGTAAAAATGTTGTGATTTTGCTTCAAGATGAAGTTTTGAGAAAGAAAATGGGTGAAAACGCAAGAAAAAAAGTATTGGATAATTTTACAATTGATAAATTTATTAAAGAATATGAAGTTGCCTACGACTTCATTATGAATAGAAAAGCACAAGAGCCTATTTATTTGAATAGTCATATGCAAGAAGAAGCTATGGAAGCCTCTTAGATTTTTACTTAACCAAAATAGACCCCAATCTACAATGGAAAATCATTTTACAAATATTAAGTCTTTAATAGAAAAAACTAAAGACAAAATAGGCAAACCCGTTAGTAGCGAAGTCGTAGAAGCTACAATTGAATCTTTAGGAATTAGAGAAAAGGATACTAAAGATGATTTCGGATTTAATTCAATCCAAGATTTAGCAGAATTAATATATTATGAATTAACTACAGATAAATATTATATTGGTGCTAAAAATGAAAAAGAAATTGAAGTTGAAAAATCTCAGTCTAAAGTAATTCAACTTTCAGATTATTTTAAAATTAAACTTCAAATTTTTGCTCAATATTATTCTTTAGGTATTTTTCACTTACTTCCAGTTTTAATTCAAATCGCTGCTATTATCGTTTTTGGATACTCATTATGGACGTATGTTGGTTTTAATGAAATACAATCAACAGCAGTAGTATTAGGTGTAATTATTGGATTAATTTCAACAGGAGGTTTCGTTCAAGTTATCGGTAAACAAGCTTCATTTTATTGGAATTATGAAGATTATAAAATGACCAATACTACGATAAACTACCTTCATAAAATAGGAATGCTTTCTATTTTCTTTGTGTTAACATCCATTTTTTTGGTCAATTTCTTTTTCCATATTTATCCCTACGAAATATTATTTGTAGTATTTGCCTATGCTTTTTTTGTTGGAATGCTATTATTAATGTTAGCTCCATTGCATACAATTAAGCAACGTTGGATGATTACATTTTCAATTTTTGTTGGTACTGCAGTTGCAATTTTTCTAAAAGAATCTACAACTTTGTTAATATTTATTACCCATTGGATTGGTATTGCAGTAGCAATTATCATTTCAAAAATATTTTTATTGGTCTATTTTAATAGATTGACTAAAAATAAAAAATCAATAAGTGGAAATAAAATCAAAGTCCCTGTTATACTTTATCACAATTATCAATATTTCTTTTATGGAATATTTATTTATGTTTTTATATTCATCGATAGAATACTAGCATGGTCTTCCGGAATCAATGGAAATCTACCTTTTTTAGTTTATTTTGAAAAAAATTATGAATTGGGGATGGATTTAGCTATTTTAGTTTTTTTATTGCTCGCTGGAGTCCTAGAATATAGTATAGCATCGTTTACAAAATTTATTGATATTGGACAAAAATTAACAGATCATAAAACGCCAGAAGTGTTTAACAATCAGCTTCGTAAAATGTATTGGCAACAAATTTTGTTGTTATTTGTTACTAGTGTTTTAGCCTTTATATTTATCTATTATATTATAAATGCATCGTGGGGATTTGAAGGTCAATTTAATGAAACATTAGTGCAATTAAGTATAAAAGTTTGTGTAATAGGCGGAATGGGTTATATATTATTAGCTTGGGGAATGTTAAACTCTTTGTATTTATTTACTTTGGGCCAAGCAAAAAAACCATTAAAGGCCATAATATATGCTTGTTTATTAAATATTTTTTTAGGTTTTGTATTAAGTAGATTTTTTGCTTATGAATACAGCGTAGTAGGAATGCTTTGTGGAGCAGCACTTTTCGTAGCGCTTACTTTAAGAGCAAACATCGTTTATTTTAAAAATCTAGATTACTTCTATTATGCAGCGTATTAAAATTCTGTTTGTTATTCTCCCTCTTATTTTATTATTTAATTCTTTTCAAAACGATATGAAAAAAAGTAACGTGTTCATTTGTTATGGAAAAATGAATCCTGAACTAATAAAAGGATATAAATATGTAATTGTTGAATCAAAACACTATTTTGCAAGCAACATCAGAGTGTTAAAATCGAAAAATGAAAAGGTTTTTTCCTATATCAGTTTAGGGGAAGTTAATGCTAACGCATCTCATTATCTAGAATTGAAAAAACATACGTTGGGGAAAAATGAAATATGGAACAGTTATTATTTAGATTTAAATTCAAAGAAAACGATAGAAACCTTGATGCACATTATCGATGAGACTTTTGCTGATGGCTATGATGGTTTGTTTTTAGATAATTTTGACAATTTTACAGTTCATGGCCCTCAAAAAGAACAGCATAAAGCGCTTATAAACTTATTGAAAACAATAAAAGAAAAATATCCTAAAAAGATGTTTATTCAAAATGCAGGACTAGACATGGTAGAGGAAACTTCAATTTATATTGATGCAATTGCTATTGAATCTATAGCAACCAATTATAGTTTTAAAGACAAAAAATATAGTCTCAGAGATAAGAAACAATTTGAAACGTATTTGAATCAAATAGATGAAATACATATAAAATATAAAATTCCGTTTATACTTATTGAATATGCCGATACGAAAGGCTTAATGACTAAAATAGGGGAAAGAATTAACAATTCTAAACACCAGTATTTTATTGGAAATATAAATTTACAAACGATTCCAAAATTTAAACAATAAAGCATATGATGTTTTTAACAAGTTCGATATTATTAGGTTTTATAAGGCTTTGCTTTATATTACTTTTTTTATTCTACTTGAATAGGAAATTCGTAAACGTTTCACGTCACGTTCACTTCCTCGATTTTATTGTATTAAACTGGTTTAGATATGTGAGTGGATTACTTATTATTATTTTTATATTAGTAGAATTAGATGCTTATAATTTGTTCAATTGTTTCTTTGTTTTTGCTTTCTTAATTTTTATTGATATTATTGGAATCAAAAACCTTAAAAACCCAAAAGATTTTTTCAAAGCCCATGTAAAAACTGCTTTATTGACATTTTTAAGAAATATTGAAAATAAAAAATCCTTTTGGTTTTGGTTTTCTTTGGAGCGTTCAAAAAAGGAAAAGAATCACAATACTTTTATTCTAATTCTAACTATCTTGATAGGAAGTATTACCTTTTTGAGCAGATATTATTTTATTATTTATGATAATTATTCATTATCAGACGCATGGATTTATGACTTGAATAAAGTGATTCAATTTGATAATCAATATTGGTTTACCTTTGAATTGGCTACTGATGCAGAGCTTGCGATCGTAAATTTTTACGGAAAAATCACAGACGTAAGCCCAGAAATTGCACTCCAAGTAATTGCCATTCTAGAATCTACGTTATTAGCAATAATTATATTTTGGGTTATCAATAAATTAACACCTTCAAAATTTATTGCTCCAACAATAGCAGCACTTTTCTTTAGTCTGGTATATGTAATTACACCTCTCAATATTTATTTTTTATTAAAAGGAAATCCAACTTTCTTGTCTTTAACATTTGTACTACCAGCTTTTGTGTATTATTTAGATCCAAATATCATTAAAGTTAACAAAATCAGTTATTTTCTTAGTTTTTTATGTGTTTTTATTTCTATTGGATTAATAGATTTATTTACACTCTGTATTTTAATCCCACCTTTTTTGATTATCGGTTTTCTTTTTACGGAAATGAAAAACAAAAAAAACAATCTAATAGCAATATCGGCTTATATAGTTGGAATGATTGTACTGTATATATTATATAGATTTGCCTGTTACTTCCAAAGAGCAGAAATAATAGATTATTTGCAAAACAATTTAATTTCTATAAGTTCCTACACTTATGTGCCTCAATTGATATTGCCTTATAGTCAAATTATTATGTATGCTCAATACAGTACTATAGTAGGATTTATATTGGTGTTGATTTTGGCAATTTTTAATAAAGAAAATTGGAGAGCAACAATAGTGTTTTTTGTGTATTTTAATTTTCTAATTCTTTTGACCTTTATAAAAAGTGAATGGCTAGACAATGACATGGTAATAAATTCAATTTCTGTTATTCTCCCAATCATTTTAGGTTTGAATCTTGCAATAGTTATTCGAATTTTAAATTTCGGGTTGCAACGCTTTGAAAGATTTAGTCCGATTACTGTGACGCTATTAATCATTGTAATGCTATATTCGTCTTTTTATTATCAGCAAAAAAACATCAACTCAATGACGGTTTCTGATCAGACACCGAAACAAATATTAAACGCATACGATAAAATTTCTCAAACTTTTTTTAATCGTACGTATTGTGTCGTAAATGACCCTGCTACTCAAGTAATAAGTAATAATTCACATTTCTTTATGAATTATGACTTTTTTATCAATCAATACCCTAATATTGATGCCATAAATACTAAGAACAAAAAGGATCCAACTTTTATAGTGAAACATCCCGAATATTCCTTATCAAAAAGTGTTTTGGTTTTTGTGTTAAGTGAGAATATAATAGATGAAAAGAATGCTTTTGCCGAAAATAAACATTACCAAAAAGAATTGATTAAGAATATTAAATTACTAAGAGAAAGAGGTAGAAAAGTAAATCTATTTTATGATAGTGAGATTCTAAAAGTATATGAAATAGTCAATGAACCAAGTGAAAGTAAAATTTCAGATTTAATTTTTTAAGCATGAATTTAAGGTTTAAATATATAAATATATGTTACGGATTGGCTTTCGTCCTATCATTCACTATTTTTAGTTGTGAAGGATTAGACGATTGGTCTGATTTGAAAAGTATTGATTTATTTAATTCTAAAGATCAAGGTACGAATGCAAATGGTTATAAGAATTATAGTGAACCTGGATTAAGTTCACAACCCATTGTTCAATCTATTTATGATCCAAGTGCAAATTTTAGTAAACTATACAATTCAGAAATAAAAAAAGTATGCGATTATACTAAATTGCCTTTTCATTGCATGACAGTAAGCAATTGGAATAATGCCCTCCAAATTGCTCCTACCACACGAGTGTTGATGATTTACGATTCAAAGAAATTAAATGACGCTTCCATCCCTAAATTATTAGATTTTGTTTCAAATGGAGGAACTCTTTTCATCCCTTTTGCTAATGAAGATAGAAGAATGGCTTTTTTATTAGGATTTAAACCTCAAGCTGAATATGCTACAGATAATAAAGCTGCTGGATTTTATTTTACTACTCCAATATTGCCTAATTTGAAAGGCAGAACTTATGAACCTGAAGTTAAATTGTTTGGTTTTGCAGGACAAAATTTTTCGAATAAAGTAAAAATATTAGCTACTGCAGCTAATAATATGAAGTATCCAACGATTCTTGAAAATGCGATTGGAAAAGGTAAAGTCGTATTATATAATACTTCTGGAGATTTTTCTAAGCCAGATCGAGGATTGCTTTTTGCAGGATTATTAAAAGGATTAGAAGGAATTCCGTATCCAATTGTCAATGCATCTACTATTTTCTTAGATGATTTTCCATCACCACAGTACGACATAAAAGCAGAGCCAGTATTGTCAGAAATGAATATGACAACTTCTGATTTTGTTTCTAAAGTTTGGTGGCCAGACATGCGTAATTTAGGGAAAGAATTCAAAATTCCTTATGCTGCGATGTTGACTTTTGATTATAGAAATAAAATAGTTCCACCATTTACTTTAGATCAATGGAATTCTAGAAAAATAAAAACAAATGATATAGTTCAAGCTTTGCCAGATTGGTTGGTATATGATGTAAAGAAAAACGGGCATGAATTAGCTTTTCATGGTTACAACCACGTTTCTTTGACCAAAAAATTGTGGAAAAATATGGGATTTATACCTACTTCCTTGAATGCTATAAAAAAGAAATGGGTAATTAGTAACTATGGTAAACTTCCTGCTACCTATGTTCCTCCTTCTAATGAAATTGATAAAGCGGGAGTTGTAGAATTAAAAAAATCAATGCCTTCTATAAAATACATGTGTAGTTTGTATTTAGGTCAAATGGATGAAGGTGGCAATAGAGAATTTGATTACGACCCATACGAGAAAAAACTATTTGATTACCCTAGAATTTCGAGTGGATTTTATTTTAAAGATGATGAAAAATATGTAATTCAATCGATGTATTTATATACTGGCGTATGGACTCATTTTGTGCATCCCGATGATGTATATCAAATTCCTGCTACGGCCGACAAAAGGTCTGGTGGTTATAGTTTAAGAAATAATTTAACCTACGGTTGGAGAAAATCTAAAAATTCAGAAACTGCCATGTTTCCAGAGTTTAAAAAGTATTTGAAACAATTTACTTCAACTTATCCTCAAATGCGATTTGTAAACGGTGAGGATGGTGGTGATCTTGTGTTAAAATGGAGAGCCTCACGATATACTCATAAATCAGAAAACGGATTATATACTATCAAAGAAATTAATCCAGAAGATACTAGTAAAAAGTATTGGTTTATGTATGGTAGTCCAACGAATGCTGATAAAATTGAAGGGCAACTAAAAAATCAAAATGTTTTGTTTGCTAAATCACCTATAATGGATGGATATTTATATTCTATATATTCTAACAAGTCAAAACTTACCGTTGTAGATTTATTATATAAAACACCAAAAGAAAGAGTTGAACAAGCCGCTATTAATAGTTTGGTAAAAGCAGATTTTGCAAAATATGCAATTGATGTTAAGAATTTTGTTACTGGTGGAAATTGGGTTGACGATTCAGAGAAGAAGCTTCAATTGGAAATGGCAGCATTGCGAAATAAATTGTTATCGAGTGCAGAAATAGATTCAACAGCCTGGAACAAATATGCAAAATACTTATCTTGGGATGAAAAAGGGGGAGAAATATGGAAATTATATGAAGAACATGTAGCTAAAAATTCTTCTAAAAATAACATCCTTTATTCTAAAGAATTGGATAGAATTATTGGATATAAAGATGATATTGCTAAAGAAAAATGGTTAAGTGAACAAATCAAAGTATCTCCTGATGACAAAGAATTGTTAAATAATTATTTAGCCAATTTTGATATTGAAGAATATAAAGACAAAATTAAAAATGTTTTGAAATCCTTAAATGCTATTGATCCAAGTCCTCAAAACTATTTGAAATATATTAAGCATTTGCTACAATATTATCCTGATGAAGCTTTAGTAGAATTGGAAAATGTAAAACCATCCATTGAATATAAAGACTTGGCAACACAAATCGTTTGGTTGTTTGCTGACAATGCTGATTATAAAAAAGCAATAGAATGGTCTGAATTTTCAACTGAAATAGATTTTGTTACCAAAATGAATTGGTATATCGAATCTGGACAATCAAAAGAAATTGAACCATTATTTAAAAAATACAATGCTGAGCATCCCGAAGATGAGATTGCTACTGTTTTAATGAGTAATGTCTATCATGAATTAGGACGTTTTAAAGATTCTTGGGTATTAACCAATTCTATGAGCAATATTTTTGAAAAAGAGGAAATGAGAAAAACCTTGAATAAAGATGTCGTATATGAAGATGTTGATTTGCAACAAGATTTAATTGAAAATCATTCTGCTTTATTTTATCCAGATGTTTTAAATAAATTAAAAAAAGAAATTCGATTAACGGAAGGTAATTTTATCGATTTAAAAAGTTCAGTCGAAACAAATCAAAGTAATACTTCAATTCAAAAAAATATTTTATCGTATAATTTATTTGATAGAAAGAAGAATATACATAGTATAGGAGCGACGTATTCGAAATATTACAAACTAAAATTGACATCCAAAAACTACGAAGACAACTTTGATAATTCTTTGGCGGGAGTAGAGTATAAGTTTACTAAAGCTCAAAAAGATGCCAAACCACAATATTGGTCTAAAGCTAGGGTAGAGGTAGATAAAAAATCTAATCAATATTTTCAATTTGGTGTGGGATTAACTTCTTCCAAAGAGAGAAAATTTAGATCTGCGGAGTTTAATTTATTTCCGGTAGAAACTGCTCCAGGATTAAATCAAAAGATATATCATTTGAGGTTGAACTTATATCAAGATTTTTATATTCTTAAAAAAATCAATACAAGTATAGCTTATGAGGGAAGTTATTATACCGAAGGATTACTTTCTAGAGATACTATTGGTCCATTAATAAATCCAAATCGTCCAAATAGAAAAGTATATACAGAACTTGAAAATGGTAATTTGCAAGTTGATGACATTGCTGATTCCTATGACAATGCCTTGACTGTTCGATTTATGTTAGATAAAGGAGAAATTAAAAAAACTAAATTCATTCCATTTGTAGAATCTCAAGTATCGTTTGGCTCTCGAGATTTAGCAGTTGGATACCCATATTGGGTTATTAAAAACAGATTATTTGGAGGTGGTGGAGTTGCTTTCGAGTTAACGACATCAAATTTCCATACTAAAATTGAGGGTGGTTATTTTATTGATAATTTTAGTGATCATTTTGAAAGATTAACTGGTGCATTATCGTATCAATTATTTGATTTCACCTCATTAACTTTTAATATTGAAGTTTTTGAACAATCTAAATTTTATTCTAATACGATTCAATTTGGGATTAAACATAATTTGAAAAAGAAAGTAAAAAGGAAAAAATAAGTAAATAAAAAAAGGATTCTATTTAAAGAATCCTTTTTTTTGTTTAGAGTATTAAATGATTAGTGTTTAATAATTATTTTACGAATATCTTTTGTAGTTCCTTTTAAAAATTCAATAAAATAGAAACCATCACTCATTGATGTTGTGTTTAAAGTAATTTTATTAGGGTCTAAAGTTTTAGAAATTACTTCAATATTTTGCCCAATAGAATTGAAAATAGATAATTTATATTCGTTGATATTTTCTAATTCAATGGCTATCTCACTATTTGCTGGAACAGGATAAATAGACATATTCAATTTAGAATTATCACCAACTCCTAGTGTTGGAGAAATAGTAAGCGTATAATTTAAATTGTTATATCCTGTAGTACTTTCCCAAACATTTTCATTTGCAAAACGAATTGCGTATTCAGGTCTGTTTGCTATAGAAGGAGCACTGTCAGGTAAACTCAAATACAATTTATAGGTTCCTCTTTTAATATTTGAAGGTAAAATTATATTTTGAGAAAGTGTAATTTCATTTGGACCAAGCCAAGTTCTGGGGTCAGAATTAATTAAAGCAGAATAAATTTCATTAGTCGTAGTGTTTTTTAAGATTAAGTACGCTTTTCTTTCATTGAAAGGAGCTGCATACCCTTTATTAATTAACTTAATGGTCACAGGTAATGTACTTCCTAATGAAATAGATTGTGGAAAAGTAGCCGATGTAAATACAAAACGGTATCCTAGATTTTTTTGTATTTCAGAATAACAATTATCGGTTTGAAAAGCAGCTATTACATCAGGATAATAATCAGCATTTAAAAATGACCAATGAAATTTTGTCATTTCATATTCAGCTGTAGGGCAATCGGTTCGAGGAGAGTTTAATAAACATGTTTCTCCACCCATAGGAACAAACTTGGTATCTTGAGCTAAATATGGATATTCAATTGTAGTGTCATCGTATGTTCCGTAATCAGTTTCGGTAGCTAAAAAACAATCGTTATGATGACCTATTCTCGCTAATGAGCCTGATGTAGGGAAACTCGTCAATGCAGTTGACGAGTAAGCATTCTTTTTAAAAGCAGGGTAACGAACTTGAACCGCTCTATTTGAAGGAAGTGCATTTAGAATGGCATTTAATAGATCTTTTCTGTGTTGAATATTTGCACTTGTTAAATCAGTTTGATTGTAACCATAACCACCAAATTCAGCTTGACTCGTAGAATACCATTCGCCCCAAGCTCCAATAAATCCTGCTTGCATAACAGCAATTATATCTGAATTCTCTATTAATAAAGGTTTTAATTGTAATATATGGGATAACATTGTTGCTTTTGTAGCATCCATTTGTGATAGCGTATCATCATCTGAATAGGTAAATCTAATAATACATTTTAACCCAGCATTTCTTAACTTATTAAAATCATTTTGCATATTAGTTAAATAACTATCTGAAATTGGATTATTGATAAAATCATTTAATCTAAAGTTTCTATACAATAGTGTAATATTATTATTTAATCTAAAATCTGTAATAAAACTTTCATCTAGCGGATTGTAAGTTCCAGCATGAGCTGATGAATGTTTATAAAAACCTCTTTCTGGGTTTGCAATAACTGCTGTAGAGGGAACGTAAGTAACTGTGTTGGTTTGTGAAAAGCCAGTTGAGCTTAATGCTAACAATAATAATATTATAGTTTTATTCATTTTTAATGGTTTTGGTTTGGGAAGGTTAAATTTTATTATTTTTAAAATTTTACAATGCAAACATAATCAGATAAACGACACAAAACATCGATTAAAAATTTTTTTAATCTAAAAATATCGATGAAATGCATTGTTACAATAAAAATGTAAGAAATATACATTAAAAAAATACCTATTTATTCCTTTTTATGAGTTTTTTCGTAAATAAAAGTTTTTAACAATCATACAATGAGTTGTTTATAACTGTTTTATTTGAAAGAATAGTTTCGTTATTTTTCATTTCTGTCTAATATTTTATTCAATATTAAATATGAATTATAATTTATATTATGTAAAATAGAAAAATAAAAACAAAATAAATTAAATCCTTAAATTAACAATGATATGTTAACATAAATATTCAAAAAATACCTATCCATCATTATAGGTTTCCTATTTTTACAAAAAAAATAATCTAAACAGTTTTTCCCAAAGAAATATAATTTATGAATGTTATTGCCGAACGTATCGCTGAATTTCTTAAAGTGTATCCACCTTTCAATAATCTCTCTATTGAGGAGCTTAAAATTGTTTCTTCAAGTATTCGTGTGATAAATTTAGAAAAGCATAAAGTCTTATTTCAAATAAATGATGCTTTGCATGATAGTTTTTATGTAGTTGCTTCTGGTGTTATTAATTTATCTGTAATTTCAGATGCTGAAGAAACATTTCTAAACAAATGTATCGAAGGTGATGTCTTTGGATTACGCCCTTTTTTCGCGAAAAACAATTATATGATGACTGCCAAAGCTAGAGAAGAGTCAATAATATATGCCATTCCAATTGCTTCTTTTCGACCATTTGTTGCCCAAAATTCAGAAGTATTAAATTTCTTACTAGAGAGTTTTGCTAATAATTCAAACAATCCAAGTGATCGAGAAAATAAAGGAAAATTGCTTTTTGATAATGTTGTATTTTCTAATCAACAATCAGAAATGCACTATTTTCAAACGCTAACCTATAATAAAACACCTTTAAAAGCTACTTCTACAAGTATTGTAAAAGATATTGCTCAATTAATGACTGACAATATTACTAACAGTGTTTTTATTACAGAAAATTCATTTCCAATTGGAATTGTTACCGATACTGATATTCGTTCCAAAATTGCAACAGGACGGTTTCCAATTTCAACATCAATAGATAAAATAATGGCTTCTCCTGTAATTACAGTTCCTGAAAACGTTTCATTAGCTGAGGCTCAATTGCTTATGTTGAAAAATAATGTTAGTCATTTGTGTGTCACTCAAGATGGTTCAGACAAATCGGATATAAAAGGTGTAATTTCTGAACATGATTTAATTGTTGCTCAAGCTAGTAATCCTGGGGTTTTAATAAAAGAAATAAAAAGATCAAAAGATGCTAAGGATTTAAAACAAGTTCGAACTCGATTGGCAGAAATGATTCAATCTTCTATGTCTAAAAATATACCACTTACACATGTTTTTAATATAGCTGGCGAAATTAATTTGGCTATTGTCAAAAGATCGGTTGAGTTATCAATTTTGGATTTAGGGTCACCTCCTGCTCGTTTTGCTTGGTTATCTATTGGAAGTCAGGGTCGTAAAGAACAATTGCTACTTACAGATCAGGACAATATATTGGTTTTTGAAGATGTTGCTGCCGATAAATATCGTGATGTTAAAGATTATTTTCTAAAACTGGCAAAAAAAGCAGTAAATACACTCGAAAAAGTGGGTTATGAGCCCTGTAAGAATGGTCACAATGCAAGTAATATGCTTTGGTGTAAGTCTTTGACCGACTGGACTAAACAATATGAAAATTGGATGAATACACCTGGTGAAATCAGCAATGAGATTAGTAGTATTTTCTTTGATTATGAAATAGCTTTTGGAGAATCTAAAATTGAAGAAGCTATAACAAATACGATCTTCAAGAATGTAAAAAAGAACATCTTGTTTTTTGATTATTTAGGAAATGATACCCTCAGAAAGCCTGCTCCACTTAGCTTTTTTAAGAAATTTAACGTCGAAGAAGAAGGCATAAATAAGGATAAATTTGATATCAAATCAAAAGCACTAATGCCTTTAATAGATGGTGCTCGTTTGTTTACAATTAGCCATAATATCAAAGGTATTAATAATACGTATTTGCGTTTTAAACAATTGGCAATGGTAGATCCAAAACATGCAGAGATTTATTTAAATTGTTCGGAAGCATTCCTGATCTTATCTAAATTTAGAGCATTAGAAGGTTTAAAAAATGATAATTCTGGTCAATATATAAACGTTGAAGAACTTTCAAAAGCAGATAAAGAAATTCTTAAAAATGCTTTGAATCCTATGAAAGAATTGGAAGAATTAATTAAAGATACGTTTCAACTTACTCAATTTTCTTAATTATGCTAGATTGGATTAAAAATTTGAATAAAGAATATCCTGAATTTTGGAAATTGTATAGTTCAAAATTTGAAAATAAAACAAATCGTTTTGTAGTTATTAGTACTGAAACTACTGGGTTAAATCCTAATAAAGATGTTGTTTTATCCATTGGAGCTGTTGCCGTTGAAAACAACACCATTGTAGTGAATGATTCATTTGAAGTTATTCTTTTGCAATATATTTTTTTACATGATAATGGACTCTCAAATGAGTTTATTGTTGAAAGTAAATTACCTAAACTAGGTGAACCTGAAGCCATTCAAGCTTTTGTGGATTTTATCGGAAATGCAATATTAGTGGGCCATCGAATTCATTTTGATATTGAAATGATTAATGAAGCTCTTTATAAAATGGGTTGCAGTCGCATTAAAAATGAAGCGATAGATATTGAAGTAATGTATAGAAAATTGATTGATAGCACCGATAAACAGTTTTCAATAGATGAATTATGCCAAATTTTTAAAGTTTCAAAAAATGATCGTCATTCTTCCGCTGAAGATGCTTACACAATTGCATTATTATTTTTGAAATTAAAGTCTCGATTAGGAATAAATATTTAGTTGAATTTTTCTTTCAAATCTACCATGATGACTTATTGAGACTGGGTTTTTAGTTGATGAATGATACGGAATTCCATAATGATCTTTTGAAATATCTTTAACTTTTACTCCAGTTATCTTTTCAAAATCCTCCATTTTCGTTACTGCTGTTGTATGGATGTAATCAGAATTCACTTCAGTTTCAGTAAAATAATCACAGCAATTAATTGTTACTATTCCGTGTTTTTTAATCAACAAAACATCCACTTCAGAACATTCTAACTGTATAGGAATGAAAGCTCTAAGTTTCGTCTGTCGATGATATATTTTATATACGGCCTCTTTCCTACTCCATAAATTCCAGACCATAATTTCTGGAATTTCTGCTATAAATATAAGTTTTTGTTCATTTTTAGTAAAAAGTTTATCCAAAAAACCTTTACGTTTCCAATTACTTTCCTCTCTCGAAAATTTTAAATCAATAACATCATTACCTATCATGAATCCTTCATTTTTATCTCAATTATGTCAACAGCTGACTTAATGTTTAATATTTGTTCCATTGATTTATCATCGATTACTATAGCAAAAGCGTCTTCAATATCTAAAATGATATCTACTAAATTCGCGGAATTTATTTTTAAATCAGTTATAAAATCAGTTTCTTCTGTTAGACTCTCAAAAGCTTCTTTTTCAAGTGCATAAGGTTTGATGATTTTCTTAAGTTCTTCTATAATTACTACTCTTTCCATAACTTTTATATGTTGTATTTTTTTAAAATGACACAGCCATTAACGTCTCCAAACCCAAAACTAGCTTTTGCAATGATATTCAAGCTTACATTAGTCTTCTTTTGTGGAATCTTGGTGCTGCAAACTAATCCATCAATCTCTTTATGTAAATCTTCACAATTTATATTCGGAAATACAAAGTCATGATGCAACTGCAATACACTAGCAACACATTCAATTCCACCAGCAGCGGATAAACAATGTCCCACCATTGACTTTAGTGAATTTATGTAGGGAAAGTTTTTCCCCTTCCGTAGCAGTGCTTCAGTCCAATTTAATATTTCTAAACTGTCTTTTGAAGTCGCTGTTAAATGTCCGTTGATTGCGTCAATTTCATCGGCTTGAATTCCTGCATTTGATAATGCATCGCGTATACACTTTTGTACCGCCGACGAATTTGGAGCGGTCATAGTCCCTTCTCCCCTTTGCCCTCCTGAGTTGATATTTCCTCCTAAAACTTCACCGTAGATTTTTGCGCCGCGCTCTATTGCTGTTTCTAGATCTTCTAAAAGCAGCGCTCCTGCTCCACTTCCAGGAACAAATCCAGACGCACTGGCACTCAAAGGACGTGAACCTTCCTCAGGCTTATCATTATGTTTAAACGTACAGACTTTCATAGCATCAAATCCGCCCCAAATGTAAGGTCCAGAGTCGCTTGTACTTCCTGCTAACATTCGTTTGGCTTGTCCCGCTTTGATTCTTTCAAAAGCCATAAGTATACTCTCCGTACCAGTTGTACAAGCGGATGAATTAGTGGTTACTTGATTTCCAAGTCCTAATTTTCCGCCGAGATAAGCACTTACGCCACTATTCATGGTTTGAGCCACTGCGGTACTTCCTAATCTTCTCGTTTGTAAATCATCAATTTTATAAATGCATTCTCTAAATTTATCAATTCCAGAGGTGCCAGTTCCGAAAATAGTTCCAGAATCCCAATCGGGTTCCTCATTCATTTTAATTGACAATCCGGCGTCTTTCCATGCTTCCATCCCAGCCATAACGCCATACAAGATTCCTGTTGCGTTGAAGTTTCGAAGTTCTAATTCAGTTAAATAATGAAGTTTCATGTCTTCTGAAATCATTGGTTTTCCTGAAATTTGACAAGAAAACTGTAAATCAGCCAATTCTTGATCGAAACGAATACCTGAAATTCCATTTTTGATGGCATGCAAAAACGCTTTAACCCCTACTCCATTGGGTGAAACAACGCCTAAGCCCGTTATAACAACTCTTCTATTCATACTATTTCACAATCATTCCAGAAATTATACCACTACAAACCTGTTCGTTCCTTTCATTTGACATCTGTACTTTGCATTTTAGTTTTCCAAATCGAAAGTATATTTTCTCGGATATTACGGTTACTTTTTCATTCGGATACACTGGTTTTAAAAATTCAATATCAACTGATGTTAAGGATATTAGAGTTTTTAAATTCAATGCATCATTCATTAAAAAAATACCCAAACAAACCACTCCAATTTGCGCCATAACTTCAGTGAGAATTACGCCAGGCGTAACAGGATTCGCTTTAAAATGTCCTCGATAAAAATCAAGTTTTTCATTAAAAGTGTAGCAACCTTCTACTCCATTTTCATCAACAGAAATTATTTCATCGACAAACAAAAAAGGTTTGTCATAGGGCAATTTTGCTATGATTTCGTTTGTAGTCAGCATCAAAATTCTAATAACACTTTTTGAGCTGAAAACCCTGGTCCAAAACTCAACATCAAACCTTTTTCACCGGTTTTGGGTTGGGTTTTCATGATACTTTCTAAAACATATAAGACTGTCGCGCTCGACATATTGCCGTATAAACGTAATATTTCTTTGGTTGCATCAATATTTTTACCTAATCCTAAAAACAATTCCTCCACAGTTTGTATTATTTTCTTGCCACCAGGATGAAAAATTAAATGATCAATTATTTCAATTGATAAATTATTTTTAGCTAAAAAAGGATGAATAATATTCGGAAAATGGGAAGCAATTGTCTCAGGAACTTCAATATCCAAAACCATTTGCAATCCTGAATTCGTGAGTTTGAAGCCCATCATATGTTCATTATCATAGAAGTGATACATTTCATCATCAAGTATTTTCGGGCCAACGGCTTCTCCTTCTGAAGATAGTAAAACGCACGCTGCGCCATCACCGAAAATTGCTACACTAACAATGTTTGCCATCGAAAAATCATTGAATTGAAATGTAGCCGTTGGTGACTCAACTGCAACAACTGCTGCTCGTTTTCCTGGATTGGCTTTCAAGAAATTTCTAGCGTAAATGATACCTGAGATTCCAGCGGCACAGCCCATTTCTGTTACCGGCAATCGCACTATATCTTGCTTCATTTCGAGCTTATTAATCAGATAAGCATCTAAGGATGGAATCATGATTCCGGTGCAACTTACCGTAATAATAAAGTCGACGTCTTCTGCTTTCCAGTTTGCTTTGGATAATGCTTTTTTCAGTACTTTTTCACCCAAATCAATGACTTCGCGGATATAGATGTTATTCTTATCTTCAAAAGAAGTTACTGTAAAAACTTCTAGAGGATCCATAATTGAATATCTTTTATCAACCGCCGCATTCTCAAAGATCTTCTTGACTTTTCGTATAAAACGCTCCTCCTGCCCGACCAGCCACATATCTAAAAACGGAATGATTTCCTCGGTATTCCGAGAATATTTGGGCAATTGGGTAGCGACCGTTGTTATTTTGACACTCATAATTTAGTAATAATCCATTGATACCGAAAAGCCCATTTCCATTTTACTGATGAACTTGAGTTTCGCAATTTTCTAGAAAAACTGATAAGTTCTTCTTTTTTAAATCCTCTTAATATTGATGTTAATCCGTCTTTTCTAGACATCTCGTTTAAATTAAAAACCATGGCTATCATTTGAAACAATCGATAAGCAATTTTACTTCGATGCAGATCATTTACTACTATTCCTATCCTAGCATTTCTTTCTAAATTTTCAATAATCCGAATGATGTCATTGTCTTTGAAATGATGTAAAGTCAAAGTGCAAAGCGCAATATCAAAATTAATATTCTCGAAATTAGTTTCAAAAATATCTTCTGAAAGATACTCGATATTTGGATACTTGATAGAAGAATTAATTGCATAATTCACAGTAAATTGATTCGCATCAATTCCAACTAATTTAAATCTCCGTTGGTTTCTTGCAGCATAGTCCGCTAGTGTTCTAAGCATATCTCCATTACCACAACCCAAATCGACAATAGTAATCAATTGCGTTTTTGGAATTTTAACAATTAACTTCTTCACACCATTCAATGTCAATGCATTACCTCCTAAAAACTGATTAATTTTCGCGATTTTGTCTAGAGCATCTGTCAAGTGTTCTCCTTCTAGGGAAAAATCATCCATGATTTCTGGATCAGCAGTTCTGAATTTTGTACTTAACTTCATGATCCTTTAACTTTAATTGTTTTACCGTGCGTGCTCTTGATTATCGTCGAGAGCAAAAAAGGAAATGATATTACAAGTCTTAGAACTAATTGGGAAAGTTTCGGCCTTTGTAATAATTTACCTAACCAACGCCCCGCCGTGATTCTTTTTCTAAAATGCCGATTCCATGCTTGCTTGTACTTTTCTTCTAATTCGCTTCTCGTTGCATTTGTTTTCACAAAATAATCATCCATCAGTTCACAGGCAATCTTAGCACTGTGTATAGCCATCGCCATACCGTTTCCACACAACGGATGAATTAACCCAGCACTATCACCAATCATAATAATGTGTTGTTCTACTGGATTTTTTTTCTCAAAAGAAATTTGACTGATGGTTAACGGTTTTTCAAATACCGGGGCGGCTTTTTCTAGTATTTCTTTCAAAAAGGGATTATTTGCAACCACATTTGCTTCATACATTTCGATGTTCTTGTAGTTGCTGAAAGTCTCATAATCTGCCAAATAGCAAATATTCACGATATTGTCCTCCACTTTAGAAACTCCGCAATAACCACCTTTGAAATGATGTAAACCCACTAAATCATCTGGATAGTCAACTTTATAATGCGCTTTTACTGCTAACCAAGGGGATTTTTTCTGAATAAAATTTCGTTCTAGTTTCTGATCTAAATTAGATCGCTTTCCAAAGGCACCAAAAACAAAATCTGCTTTTATGATTTGACTATTTGCAAGCAGCACTGAAAAAATGTCTTGATCATAGTGTATCGCAGTGACCGTTTCATGAATAACGGAGCAGCGGTTTTCAATTGCTTTTTGATATAAAAAGAAATCTAAACTAAACCTACTAATCCCAAAGCCACCCAATGGTAGTTTTGTTTGGACAGAAGTTCCATTATCCGTGGAAAAATGCAAACTTTCAATTTTTGAAGGATTCAGAACACTAGGATTAACGTCTAACCAATTTAAATAAGGTAGCACTTCATTCGAAACATATTCGCCGCAAACTTTGTGCTTTGGGTAACTATTTTTCTCAATCAAAGTGACCATATATCCAATTTTTGACAAATGAATAGCTGCTGTAAGACCAGCAAGTCCTCCACCAACGATAACTATTTTTGCTTTTTCCTCCATGGATAAGTAAAACTATGCAATTTACTTTCAGTGCAAGATTAATCAAGCGTTAAAAATTTATATAATTCACAGATAATGAACTACCACAGATTCGCAGATTTTACGCATTAACGTAAAAAGAATCTAGGAATCTGCGGTAGAATATTGTATTTGAAATCATGAGTTTATGATGTAACTACTGCCCTAGCCCTGATTACCTCACCGGGCAAATATTATTTTGTACGTGTTCGGTGAATGCTATGCATTTGTAGCGGTATCCTTTTGCCAGCTTCTTTAGACGGGAAAAGATTTAGCGGATAGCAGGAATGGCTTCTAACCCACAATCGACAACGTTATAGCTTTCCTTCTTTAATTTCATCCACAATTTCTGGATTTAAAAGTGTAGAAATATCACCAAAATTCGAAAAATCACCCTCGGCAATTTTTCGTAGTATACGTCGCATAATTTTCCCTGATCGTGTTTTAGGCAATCCCGAAACAAATTGAATTTTATCCAACTTGGCTATAGGTCCAATTTGATCAGATATCAATTGATTGATTTCAATAGACAAGTTTTTACGATCTCTGCTTTCCCCAATTTCTTTCAAAATAATATAGCCATACAAAGCATTGCCTTTGATGTCATGCGGAAAACCTACAATGGCACTTTCTGCAACAGCTGGATGTTCGTTAATGGCGTCTTCAATAGGTGCTGTTCCTAAATTATGACCGGAAACAATAACAATATCGTCCACACGACCTGTGATTCTATAATATCCGACTTCATCTCTCAAGGCACCATCACCAGTAAAATATTTGCCAGGAAATGTAGAAAAATAAGTGTCTTTATACCTTTGATGATCTCCCCAAATGGTCCGAGCAATTGCTGGCCAAGGGAATTTGATACATAAACTTCCAGCGACTTGATTGCCTTCAATTTCATTGCGTTTTTCGTCCATCAAAACCGGTTGGATTCCAGGCAATGGCAATGAGGCATACGTTGGTTTTGTTGGAGTTACGAATGCAATCGGAGAAATTAGAATACCGCCAGTTTCGGTTTGCCACCAAGTATCTACTAGTGGACAGCGTTTCCCTCCTACGTGATCGTTATACCAATGCCAAGCTTCTTCGTTGATGGGTTCACCAACTGAGCCGATGACTTTGAGTGATTTTAAAGGAAATCTCTGCACATAATCTAAACTTTCTTTTGCCAAGGCACGGATAGCCGTTGGTGCCGTGTAGAATTGCGTAATTTTATGCTTTTCGATTACTTCCCAAAATCGACTAAAATCTGGATAGGAAGGTACACCTTCAAACATAACCGTAGTAGCTCCATTTAATAAAGGTCCGTAAAGTATATAGGAATGACCCGTAATCCATCCGATGTCGGCAGTGCACCAAAAAATATCGTTTTCCTCGTAGTTAAAGACATTTTTAAAAGTATAAGCAGTATACACCATATAACCTGCAGTGGTGTGCACCATACCTTTTGGTTTACCCGTTGAACCGGAAGTATATAAAATAAACAACGGATCTTCTGCATCCATGATTTCAGCCACATTGTTGTCTGAAGCTGCATCTATTAAAGGTTGAAGCCATTGATCTCGACCTACTTTCATATTAATTGAAGTATTGGTTCTTTTAGCTACCAAAACTGTTTTAACACAAGGGCATTTTTCAAGCGCTTCGTCTACAATTCCTTTTAAATCGATGGATTTATTCCCACGATAACCGCCATCAGAGGTAATCACCATCTTACATTCGCTATCATTAATTCTTGAAGCTACTGCTGAAGCTGAAAAACCTGCAAAAACTACAGAATGAATGGCTCCTATTCTTGCACATGCCAAAACTGAAACCGCCAATTCAGGGATCATTGGTAAATAAATACATACTCGATCTCCTTTTTGAATGCCTTGTTCTCTTAAAACATTGGCTAATTTTGACACACGTTGATGCAATTCATTATACGTGATATGTTGTGCTTCTTCTTTTGGATCGTTTGGTTCGAAAATAATTGCCGTTTTAGTACCACGTCGCGCTAAATGACGATCAATACAATTTTTAACAATGTTGACTTTAGCTTCAGTAAACCATTTGATTTCCGCTTCCGCCATATTAAAATCTATGACTTTATCCCATTGTTGGTACCAGATAAAGTTTTCTTCAGCAATCTTCCCCCAGAATTTTCTAGGTTCGCGAATTGATTTGTTATAATGTTTGAAATATTGTTCTAAAGAACTGATTTTATAGTAACTCATTTTTAAATTTGGTTTATGTAAAAATAGGTATTTGATTTCGTATATCTATCGTTTTTCGTTATCGTATTCTCCCATTAATGCATAATAGCCAAAAGTTCCTAATCCAGTAACAATTAAAGGTGTTAGTATAAATAAAATAATGACCCCAAAAACTAAATCATCTTGTTTTCCCGATAGTATTTTCGGCAATCCAAATTGAAAAATACAGAAGTAACCAGCAGCTATTGCTAGTCCAATCCATATCATACCTAAAACTCTTTTTAATTGTTTCATTTGTTTGTATTTATTGTATTTAATGGTCAAATGTAATTGCTTCGCCTATTCGCAAGCTCGGGTCGCATATCATCGTAGGTTTTTGAGACCAATTTTAAGTAAAGCTCATTTCATCTTCTGTTCTTTAGAGATGTTTATTTTTATTGTTATTTTGAATATAAATCATTCCAATTGCGAAACATACCGAAGCAACCACAATAGGATACCACAATCCTTCTAAATAAAATTCAGGATCACCTGTATCTTTAGCATGTGTTACGAAATAGGTTGAAATCGCCGGAAGCAAGCCTCCGAATATTCCGTTCCCCACGTGATAAGGCAATGACATGGATGTGTATCGTATTTTGACTGGAAACATTTCTACGAGAAAAGCTGCAATGGGTCCGTATACCATTGTCACAAAAATCACTTGAATGAATATTAAAAAAATCAACATCCAATTGTCATTTGAATTAATCGTAACTGTAGTTTTAGATTCAGTTTTAGGCTTTCCGTCAACGATTTGTACTTTCCCATTTTCTAAACTAAAGGTTTGGATTACCAATAATTTTGTTCCGTCAGTATACGATTTTGTTGTCGTTTGAATGGAATCTAAAACATGTTTTTTATTTTCTTTTAATTCTGAAAGGAAAGTTGTTTGAGCTACAATTTCTGTTTTCTTTTCAACATTGGTTGTACTATACATCGATTTGTAAATCGGTCGATAAAGTAAAATAGCCAACAACATTCCACCCATCATAATGTATTTTCTTCCCACTTTATCACTCAGCCAACCAAAAAAGATAAAGAATGGAGTTCCTAATAATAAAGCAATTCCTAATAAAGTATCCACTTGTGAAGAATCAATATTCATGACTGTTTTCATGAAATTCATTGCATAAAACTGCCCTGTATACCATACTACTCCTTGACCCATTGTGGCTCCAAACAAAGCGAGTAATACAAATTTCAAATTATATTTATTTCCAAAACTTTCTTTTATTGGATTAGTGCTCGTTTTTCCTTCCGACTTTGCTTTTGCAAATACAGGTGATTCGTCCATGTTTTTACGAATTAAATAGGAAACAAAAACCATTACAATGGATACCCAAAACGGAACGCGCCAACCCCAATCATCAAATTGTTCGGGTGTTAATACATTTTTTGTAGCAAGAATAACCATCAATGAAATAAACAAACCAATTGTGGCTGTTGTTTGAATCCAGGATGTCCAATACCCGCGTTGACCAACTGGTGCATGTTCTGCAACATAAGTAGCCGCACCTCCATATTCTCCGCCAAGCGCTAAACCTTGCAATAATCGTAATATCAGAACAAGTAAAGGAGCCATAAACCCTATAGTTTCGTAACTGGGGATACATCCAATCAGAAAAGTGGCACCACCCATGAGTAAAAGTGTCACCATAAAAGTGTATTTTCTTCCAATCAAATCTCCCAATCTACCGAAGAAAAGAGCGCCGAATGGACGAACAACAAAACCAGCAGCAAAGGTTGCTAACGTAGATAAAAAAGCAGCTGTTGGATTGTCTGACGGAAAAAATTTAGTAGAAATCACAACGGCCAAACTTCCAAAAATATAGAAATCATACCATTCAATCATCGTTCCCATCGAGGAAGCTGAGATTACTTTCCAAATTCCTTTGGTGTTTTTAGTTGACATAGACTTATGTTTATAGTCGAAAAATAGTAATTATTTACTTAGTTTAAGACTTTTCAGAATTATTTCGACAACACTATCCATTTTATCGATAATTTCACTTATTTTGTATAAATTAATTATCAAAATGCAATTCGACCCTCAAGAAATAGAACAAAAAGCAATCTACAAATTACTATCTGGAATTGTTATTCCAAGGCCAATAGGTTGGATTTCCAGTATTAGTGAAGAGGGAATTACTAACCTTGCTCCTTTTTCTTTTTTTAATGCTGTTGGAGATGATCCGCCACATGTAATGTTTTCTGCTGGTCGCGGCGCAACTTCCAATCAAGATACTTTAAATAATGTTTTAAATACCAAACAATTTGTAGTCAATATGGTGACAGAAGAATTGGTAGAACAAATGAATAAAACCGCCCAAGGTATTCCACCTCACGAAAGTGAGTTTGAATTTGCGAATCTTACTCCAATTCCATCTATTAAAATAAAACCTCCTCGAGTTAAAGAAAGTCCAATTACGATGGAATGCGAATTAGTGCATTATTATACACTTGAAGATCATAAATTTGGTGGTTCTACAATATTAGTTGGTCGTATTGTACTCTTTCACGTGGCTGATAATATGTTGCTTGAAGGTCATAAAATAAATCAAGAGAATTATCAACCTATATCCAGATTGGCAGGCTCTAATTATTCTAAAATTGGGGAAATATTCTCAGTAAAAAGAAATTAAAATGAAAATATCAGTAATCGGTGGCGGTCCAGGTGGTTTGTATTTTTCAATTCTATTGAAAAAAGCCATCCCAACTTGCGAAATAGATATCTACGAACGCAACAAGGCTGACGATAGTTTTGGCTTTGGCGTTGTTTTTTCTGACGAAACTTTAAGTGAATTTCTCTCTCGAGATCCTAAATCCTACGAATTGATTCGAAGTAAATTTGCCTATTGGGATGATCTAGATGTCGCTCGTGACGGCGAAGTGGTTCGAATATCAGGAAACGGATTTTGTGGTTGTTCTAGAAAGACACTTTTGCAATTGTTGCAACAACGTTGTATTGAAGAAGGTGTTAATCTTCACTTTGAATCGAATGTCGACGATTTGACTCCATTTAAAGATTCCGATTATATCATTGCTTGTGATGGAATTAATAGCCCCATTCGAGATAAATATGCCAAAGAATTCGGGACTAAAATGTCGCTTCAAAAAAATAAATTTGTCTGGTTGGGATCTACAAAACCATTAGATGCGTTTACCTATTTCTTCAAGAATACCATTCACGGTGCTTTTGTTGCACATTCGTATCAATATGAAGAAGGAAAAAGCACTTGGATTTTCGAATGTTCTGAAAATACTTATATCAATGCGGATTTCGAAACTACTGATGAAAAAGACACGATCAACAAATTGTCTGAGCTTTTTGCTGAAGAATTAGACGGTCATCCCTTGATTTCAAACAAATCACACTGGCGTCAATTTCCTCATGTTACTAACGAAAAATGGTATAAAGGCAATATCGTTCTTTTAGGTGACGCCAAGGCAACTGCCCACTACTCTATCGGTTCGGGAACCAAACTGGCGATGGAATGTGCGATTGGATTGGCGGATGCTATCATCGAATTTAAATCCAACAAAGCAAAAGTATTTGCTCAATATGAAAAGCTACGCCGAAACCGTGTGGAGATGATTCAACATGCAGCCAATGTTTCTTTAGATTGGTTTGAAAATATGGATCGCCATATCCATCATGATTTTATGCAATTTGCCTTTGGTGTGATGACGCGTTCTAAGAAAGTTACGTATGAAAATTTAGCACTGCGAGATGCTTCATTCACGGACAAAGTCTTAACGGAATTCAATTGCAGTATCGGTAATTTTAAAGTAAAAACACCAGCCGCTTTCACGCCCTTTGCACTTCGAGATATGCGTTTAATTAATCGAATTGTGATGTCTCCTATGGGTCAATATGCTGCTGAAAATGGGTTGGTTTCTAATTGGCATTTGGTGCATTATGGTGCGCGAGCAACTGGTGGCGTTGGCTTGATTTTGACGGAAATGACCGCCGTCTCAAATACAGGTCGAATCACTTTAGGTTGTGCCGGAATTTGGACTGAAGAACAAGCACTTAAATGGAAAAAAGTTGTCAATTATGTACACAAATATAGCAAGTCCAAAATCGGAATTCAGTTGGGTCATTCGGGTCGAAAAGGTTCGATTAATGTTCCTTCTGTAGGTAAAGACATTCCACTTGCTAAGCGAGGTTGGGATTTGATTTCTGCGTCGCCAATTCCTTTCAATTCGGCTATGGCAACTCCAAAGGAAATGACCCTTTCCGATATGGATACTATGATTTCTGAATTTGTGAACGCTACAATTAATGCAGACGAAGTTGGTTTTGATATGATCGAATTGCAAGCACATCACGGATTTCTATTGGCCTCGTTTCTATCTCCATTAACAAACATTCGAACGGATGAATTTGGAGGCAGTATTCAAAACCGAATGAAGTTTCCTTTGCAAGTATTTCAGTCGATGCGCGAAGTTTTTACCGAAACCAAACCAATGTCGGTTCGAATTTCAGCTTCAGACTGGGTGGAAGATGGTATTTCTGAGGAAGATGTAAAATTCATTTGTAATGCTTTTAAAGAAGTAGGAGCTGACATCATCAATGTATCGACCGGAAATACAGTCGAAAATCAACAACCGCAAGTAGGCCGCATGTGGCAAACGCCATTTTCAGATTTGGTTCGAAATATCGTTCACATTCCAACAATAACAACAGGTTACATTCAAAATATAGATCAAATTAACACCATACTTTTGAATGGCAGAGCTGATTTGGTAGCCTTAGGGCGGCCGCTACTTCTTGATCCAAATTTTGTACGCCATGCTGAAGCACACGAGCAATTCCAACCTTCAGATATTCCAAATCAATATATAGCTGGAGTATCTCATCTGTTTCCGTACGAAGCCGCCGAAAGAAAAGCTGTGGAAGGTATGAGGAAAGCATTAAAACCAGAAAGTCATAAAACAAAGTAAACTAAAATTTGCGTCTTTGCGCCTTTGCGAGAAAATGAAATATTTCGAAGATAATTTCGCCCATGATCATCTACCCGCTCCGGAACTTCAACCCGAGTATATTTTTAATTTACCAGAATTCCAACAACCAAAAATGTTGAATTGTGTAGAAAGATTACTTGACCATCACATTAAAACTGGACATGGAAATAGCATTTGTTTGCGAACTTTTGATTCAGTTTGGACATACCAAGAATTGTACGAAAAAGCCAATCAAATAGCGCATGTTTTAATAGAAGATCTGCATCTAAAATCGGGTAATCGCGTCCTAATTCGTTCCGCCAACAACCCCATGATGGTAGCCTGCTGGTTTGCGATACTAAAAGCTGGAGGAATTGTAGTAGCAACGATGCCATTACTGCGTTCGAAGGAATTGACAACGATTATCGATTGTGCCGAAATATCACATGCTTTGTGTGATAGTGAATTGTCTGAAGAAATGAATTTGGTACAGTCTGATTTTTTAATGGAAGTCTGCTGTTATCGAAATGCTACTTTAGAAAAATTAATGCAATCCAAACCGAAGACATTTACCAATTACCATTCTAAATCGGATAGTATCGCCTTAATCGGCTTTACTTCTGGAACTACAGGATTACCTAAAATGACCTCGCATTTCCATGCAGACATTCTTAATATTTGTGAAGCTTTTCCACCTTATTCGTTACAACCCACCGCTGACGATATCTTTATTGGAAGTCCACCGATCGGTTTTACTTTTGGCTTAGGAGGCTTGGTATTGTTTCCAATGTATTTTGGCGCGGCGACTTTTTTAATCGAAAAACCTTCTCCAGATGCGTTATTGCAAGCAATTCAAGATTACAAAATCACCATTTGCTTTACAGCTCCAACGGCTTGGCGTGTGATTACCACGAAAGTACACGAGTTTGATATTTCGAGTTTACGAAAATGTGTTTCCGCTGGAGAAACGTTGCCTTTAAAAGTTTGGCAGGATTGGTATGATGCCACTGGACTCAAAATCATTGATGGCATTGGAGCGACAGAAATGCTGCATATATTTATTTCGTCAGATGAATCGAATATGAAACCTGGAGCTACAGGAATTGCGATTAAAGGTTACGAAGCAAAAATCATAGACGAAAGTGGCAATGAAGTTCCTAGAAACGAACCAGGTCGATTGACAGTTCGTGGAGTCACCGGCTGTAAATATTTGAATCGTCCTGACAAACAAGAAGAATATGTTCAAAACGGATGGAATATTACAGGTGATATTTTTAAGCAGGACGAAGAGGGCTACTTTTGGTTTGTCGCTCGTGGGGATGATATGATTATTTCTTCGGGTTATAATATCGGTGCGGTTGAAGTAGAAAGTGTACTTTTAACCCACGATGAAATCCTGGAATGTGCCGTTGTGGGTTTGCCTGATTCAGAGCGCGGAATGGTGGTATGTGCTCATATTGTACTCAAAGAAAAAAGTAAAGCATCCGAAGATTTAACAAAAGCTATTCAGCTGTGGTTTAAAGAAGTAGCGGCACCGTATAAATATCCAAGAAAGATTCATTTCGTGGAAGAATTGCCCAAAACAGAAACTGGAAAAATCCAACGATTTAAGTTAAAGTAAAATGAAACCTTATAATATGAACCAACCTTTTATCAAAACTGAAAAAATCCGCTTCAAACATGTCGATTATGCGGGCATTGTGTTTTATCCACGTTTTCTTGAAATTCTCAATGACTTAGTCGAAGATTGGTTTGAAGAAGCACTCGATCGACCTTTCTCGGAAATTCACGAAACCAACGGTATTCCAACGGTTGATTTGAAAGTGCAGTTCAAAAATGCTGCGAGATTGGGACAAGTTTTGCAAAAGAAATTGTGGGTTAAGAATATTGGCTTTGCTTCGCTCCTATGTGGATTCGAATTTATAGATGAAACCGGAAAAACAACATTATCAGGAGAAGTTACCTTAGTGAATGTAGCATTCAATGAACAACGCAACGACATCAAAGCCGAACCGTTCTCAGAAATAATGAAATCGAAAATTTCTCAATACCTAATCGAATAATTCAAAATAATGGAGTTTCCTAAATTCAAAGCCGCCACCGTACAAACTTCCCCAGTTTTTTTAAACGTAGCAAAAACGGTTGATAAAGCGATTTCTTTCATCCATGAAGCCAGTCAAAATGGTGCGCAACTCATTGCCTTTCCTGAAGTCTTTATCGCTGGTTATCCGTATTGGAATTGGATTATGACGCCCGTGCAAGGCAGTAAATGGTATGAGCAATTATACAAAAACTCAGTCGCTGTTGAAGATGCTGACATGCAACGATTGTTTCAAGCGGCGAAAGATCATAATATTCACATTGTTATCGGAATCAACGAACGAGGCAAAAGTTTCGGCGAAATTTACAACACCAATCTCATTATTGATAACCAAGGAAATCTCATCGGGAAGCACCGAAAATTAGTTCCCACTTGGGCGGAAAAACTCACATGGACGTCCGGCGATGGCTCGTCCTTGAAGGTGTACAACACCGAAATCGGTCCAATTGGCACATTAGCTTGTGGTGAAAATACCAATACATTAGCACGATTCACTTTGTTGACGCAAGGTGAGTTAATTCACATTGCCAATTATATTTCACTTCCTGTGGCGCCACCCGATTACGATATGGCGGAAGCAATTAAGATTCGCGCTTGTGCGCATTCGTTTGAAGGGAAATTATTTACCATCGTTTCCTGTTCGACCATTTCACAAGAAATAAAAGACGCCTTACGTAGCGATGTTCCCAATGTCGATGAAATTTTAACCAGAAAAAATTCTGCTTTTTCAGGATTTATAGGACCCAATGGTGCCGTAATTGGAACGCCATTAATTGACGATGAAGGGATTGTCTACGCGGACATCGATCTCGAAAAATGCATTCAGCCCAAACAAATGCACGATATTCTTGGGCATTACAACCGCTTTGATATTTTTGATTTAAGGGTTAATATTGCGCCAACAAAAAACATTACTTTTATAGACAATCACGAGGATTTTAATAAGAAATAAAATGGAAGCAAAACATTCCGACGACGTCATAGGCCGAGCCCGAGTACAAGACACTCCTGAACTCGAAGCCTACTACAAAGAACTCGAAGCCCTTGGTGCTGGCGCTTTATGGACCGTCGCCAATGAAATCGAACCTTGGGAACCTAGAAGTTCCTCCGTTCCTATGCTGTGGAAATATGAAGATTTAAGAAGTTTAGTTTTAAAATCATCCGAACTAGTAACACCAGAAAAAGCAGGTCGTCGCGTAGTATATCTTGTCAACGACAAACGCAAAGATGTTTCTGCTGCTGTCGGTTGGTTGTATACCGGAATTCAGGTTACTCGCCCAGGAGAAAGTACTTCCGCCCATCGCCATAAAGCTTCTGCCTTACGTTTTATTATGGAAGGTGACAAAGGGTACACCGTAGTCGATGGGAATAAAATCATGCTTGAAGTCAATGATTTTGTCATCACACCCAATTCGACATGGCACGAACACGGTGTAGAAGCCGACGGGCAAACCTGTATTTGGCAAGATGGACTCGATATTCCGCTTGTCAATGCACTAGAAGCCAATGATTATGCGGTGTATGATGGCAAACAACCACTTGATTTTCCGGTGAATTATTCACCGATAATGTATGGTTGTGCCGGTCTAATTCCAGCAGATGTAACCTGGGATAAGCCTTATTCTCCGCTGTTTAAGTATTCTTGGAAAGTGGTTTACCCTGCTTTGCTCGAGATGCTAAAAGTAAAAGAACGCCATCCCATTGACGGAATTCTGATGCAATATTCCAATCCACTAACAGGCGGCCACGTGATGCAAACCATGGGCGCTTCCATGCAATTGCTGCCTGCTGGTTTCAAAGGGAAAACGCACAAACATACTGGTTCATTTGTCTATCAATGTGCGAAAGGCAGCGGCTACTCCATCATCAATGGGCAACGATTTGATTGGAAAGAACGCGATATTTTCTGTGTTCCGTCTTGGGCGTGGCACGAACATCACAATGGTTCCGAAACGGAAGATGCCTGCTTGTTCTCGTTCAATGATTTGCCAACAATAGAAAAACTCGGATTGTATCAAGAGAATACATACGAAGAAAACAATGGTCATCAGAAGTTGAATTAGGAGCTGTTTCCCGCGCTCCGCTAAATCTTTTGCGCCGAACAACGTCACAAAAGGATACCGCTACGATCGGGGCTAGGGCATTAAATACCAAACAACATTTTCTTTTTAATACTAACTTTGCGCCTTCGCGACTTTGCGAGCAAAAAAACTCAGAAACACAAAATGAAACTACTCACCTACCAAACCAAAGATACCGAACCACGATTAGGTTTTATCCATAACAACCAAGTGATTGATATGGAAGATTTCGGAGAAATATCCAATTTTCCGTTACCGACTTCGATGTTAGAACTTATTGACATGGGATTTGAAATCATTGATGAACTCAACAGCATGATAGCCGATACGGAACCAGCGTTCTTTGAAGAAATCGCCTACGAAATGGATGAAATCATCTTCCTCGCTCCAATTCCAAAGCCAAGAAAGAATATTATAGGGATTGGATTGAATTATACCGAACATGTCGCGGAAAGTGCCCGTACTTTGGACACTTCGAACGAATTGCCACAAAGTCCCATTATCTTTTCAAAACCCCCCACAACCGTTACTGCGACCAATACCAACATTATCTTAAATCCCAAATTGACACAACAACTCGATTGGGAAGTCGAATTGGCGGTCGTGATTAGCAAAAAAGGAAAATACGTCCCGAAAGCAGATGCCATGGATTATGTTTTTGGTTACACGGTGATTAATGACATATCCGCGCGTGATTGCCGCAGATCTGGACAATGGATTGTTTCGAAAGGACAAGATACCTTTGCGCCGATGGGCCCAGTTTTAGTTACTAAAGACGAAATATCCAATCCGTATGATTTGAATTTGTCCTTGAAAGTGAACGGCGTGGAAAAACAAAATTCGAATACCAAATTTATGTTGTTCAACATCAGCGATTTGATTGAAGATTTGAGCACCGTTTTCACTATCGAACCCGGAGATATTATTGCAACAGGAACACCATCTGGAGTTGGCGCAGGAAGAAGTCCACAAGAATGGTTGTGGAATGGTGATGTAGTTGAAGCTACTGTGGAAGGTATTGGAACGATTGTCAATACGGTAAAGTCGATGTAGAACGTAGGCTGCGTTAGGGATAGAGGCAAGCACCGCATGCAGCCGAAAGCCCGACCGCTTTTTCTGCGGGAACGCCCACCCGAGGCCATTAGCCGAACTGAGCGAAGCTAAAAAATAATTAATAATTGATAATTAACAATTCATAATGAGAACCTATAGAATCGGACAAATAGTTCCTTCTTCCAACGTAACGATGGAAACCGAAATTCCAGCGATTTTCCGCTCACGAGAAACGGTGCTACCCGAACGATTTACGTTTCATAGCAGTAGAATGCGGATGAAGAAAGTCACCAAAGAAGAGCTCGAAGCGATGGATGCGATGAGTTTGAAATGTGCACAAGAGCTTTCAGATGCTCATGTAGACGTGATGGGTTACGCGTGTTTGGTAGCGATTATGAGTATGGGTCGCGGGTATCATTGCGTGTCGGAAGTCAATTTGCATCAGGAAACCATTGCTAACGACTTCCCTACTCCGATTGTAACTTCCGCTGGTGCCTTGATTAATGGATTGAAAGTTTTAGGGGCGAAAAAAGTAGCGATTATTACACCTTATATGCGTCCGTTGACAGATATGGTTGTTGATTATATTGAACATCAAGGATTTGAAGTAGTCGACTCGATTGCGTTGGAAATTCCAGATAACTTAGAAGTTGCAGCGCAGGATCCGATGAATTTGCTAGAAATCTACAAACAATTAGACTTGAAAGGAGTTGATGTTTTGGTTGCTTCGGCTTGTGTTCAGATGCCGTCGTTAGAAGCGATTGATTTGATTCAGTCTGCCATTGGAATTCCAGTAACTTCTGCGGCCGTTTGTACGACTTATGAAATGATGAAGAAGTTGGGCATTGAGGCTAAATCGGCTATTGGTGGGGAATTACTTAGCGGGAAGTATTAGTTATCGAATCGAATTCTAACAATAGTTTCGACTAAAGTTCCATAATTTTTTAGGGGAATTTAATTATCAGACAAGAGCAGAATTCTTGTCATGACTTGTTATAACTAGTATGGAAATTAACAAAATGATAATTTGAAAAAGTAATTTATTAGATTATCTTGTGTCAAAATTAATCTTATAAAAAGAATATGAAAAGACAAGCAACAGCCGTATGGAACGGTACAGGAAAAGATGGCAAAGGTCATTTAACGACGCAAAGCACCACATTGAACAAAACACAATATTCGTTTTCTTCTCGTTTTGAAGAAGGCATTGGTACGAATCCAGAAGAATTGATAGCAGCGGCTCATGCGGGTTGCTTTACCATGAAATTGGCGTTTAATTTGCAATCGGCTGGGTTTACGCCAGATGAACTTACCACTAATTGTAAAATCACTTTAGATAATGGAGCCATTACAACATCTGAACTTTCATTAAAAGCAACCATTCCAGCTATTTCTGACCAACAGTTTGCAGAGCTAGTAAAAGACGCTGAAGCCAACTGCCCTATTTCTAAAGTTTTGAATGCGACAATTAATGTAGATTATAGTTTGAATCAATAATAGGAAAATAGTTTGAGTATAGATGGCTGGTAGATATCATCACCACTGAAATTTATGATTGGGGATATTTAGAGAAGTAAAGCTAGGTTATCTAATTTATTATTTTGATTCAAGAATGATAATTTGAGTTGGTGTTTAATTGCTTACAACGAGTTTTTCATCAGTTCATCGAAAATTTATGGTATGCAATATAATTACCTATACTTTAGCTGAAAATATTAGTATTAACAAAAAACCTACCCCAATGAATCAAAGTATTACTACCTTAGCTCTCAATCTTTTAATATCTGAAAGATTAAATCACAGAATTGTTTTCGCAGGAAAAATCATTGAAACTTTACAACAAAGTGTTCATGGTTTAGAAAATGAAGAAGAAAAATTAAATAATTTTATAGCTGTTATTTCAAAATGTACACAAGAACCTAATTGTGAAGAAAGAGATCTTTTTTTCGAATTTGCACAATATTATAACAGTAGAATTTTTGGTCAATCTAATTTATCAGCAGTTGCTTAAATAAATGAAACTAATTTCAATACATAAAAAAAAGGCTTTCAATTTGAAAGCCTTTTTTTTATATATAAAATTATCATTATCGTTTCAATGCAAAGTGTGCTTTAAACTCATTTGAAGCACCATTTTCACTATACTTAACTAAAAACCAATAATCATCTGCGGGTAATTGTTGTCCATTATAGGTGCCGTCCCAACCTTTTCCATTTGGACTTAATTCTTTCAATAATTTTCCTAGGCGATCGAAAATAAATATTTTTGAATTCACTTGATCTGCTAACCCGAATATATTCCATGTATCATTATAGGAATCGTTGTTCGGAGTGAAAAATTTCGGATAATTGATCACGAGTACTTCTTGAGATAATGGACTAGAACATCCATTGGCATCTACTACTCTTATGACATGAATTCCAGAATCGACATATTGAAACACATTACTTTCTTGTAAAGTGCCGTAATCCAATTGATACAAATAATTTCCAGCAGCAGTGGCAAGTACTGTAATGACTTGATTGTCTTCAAAATAATTGGTAACAATTCCTCCAATTCCGACTAAAGTGTATTGATTTATTGTGACTGTCAAAGTTTGTGGAATCGCACATTCACCCAGCAATGGAGTAAATACATAATCATGTGTTAAGGTATTGTCTATTGTACTAGGATTCCATGTTCCATTATAGCCATTGGGAGAAATTGAAGGTAAAGGTGGTACTATGGCGCCATTACAAAAAGCTAAATCAGGAAAACCAGGAAATTCAGGTTCTGTTACATCCACATATAAAGTATATGGTGTTGCGCATTCGGTTCCATCTGGTGTAAATAAATATTCAATATTATCACCACTAGTTGAATTATCTACCGTTGGTGGAAGCCATGTACCGGTTATACCATTTATAGAAGTCAAGTTTAATACTGGAGGTGTACTTCCTTTACAAAAAGGTTGAAGTGCAGCAAAATTAGGAATTGTTCTAGGAGTAATAGTAACATTTAATGTCTGGTTTAGCGCACATTGACCCGGTGTTGAATAAAAGACATACGACGAAGAAATAGTATTATTTATAGACGATGGAATCCATATTCCAGTTATAAGATTAGGCGAAATATTTGATAAAACAGGAGCTGGATTACCGTCACAAATATTAGGTATTGCTAAAAAATCTGGAGTCAAAACTGGAACTACTGTAATTGAAAGTGTGGTTAATATTGTAGAAACACATTGTCCAGCAGTTGGATTGAATGTATAAATTGTAGTGCCTAGGGTAGCTGTATTTACTGGAGCTGGAGACCAAGTTCCAGTAATTGGAGGAACATTATTTGAACTAGTTTGTAAAACTGGTGGAGTATCCCCCTGACAAACATTAAAAGGCAATCCAAATAAAGGTGTAACTCTTTGGTCTACGTTTATTGTTAATTGAGTTGTAGTAGCACATTGTCCGAGAGTTGGAGTGAATGTATATGGTGTTGTTAATGTATTGTCTAAAGCAGGATTCCATGTTCCTGAAATACCATTAGTTGAAGTTAATGGTAATGGTGTTAATGGATTTCCTGAACATATAGGAAGTACAGCATTGAAAGTTGGGGTAACATTTGCATTTACTGTAATTGTTCGGATAGCATTGGTACTAGCACAACCTCCAACTCCAACAAATGTATATTTAATATCTGAAGTTCCAGCACTAATTCCAGTTATAACTCCAGTTAAAGCATTTACACTTGCTACACTTGTATTTGAAGAGGACCAAACACCACCAATAACTGAAGATGAAAAAATAGAAGTGCTTCCTACACATATAGATTGATTTCCACTTAAAATACCAGGATTTTGTGGAGCAGATACGGTTATAATTATTGTAGCTGGAAGGCTTGCTGGACAACCACCATTTCCATTCACAATATAAGACATAGTAGCTGTTCCGGCTGCAACACCAATAACAACTCCTGTATTTGCAATTGTTGCAATAGATGAATTAGAACTACTCCATGTTCCTCCTGGAATTGTAGAAGATAATGTTGAAGATAAACCAATACAAATAGCTTGTGTTCCGCTTAAAACTCCTGCATTTGGAATAGAAGAAACTGTAACTGTACGTGAGATTGTTGCTGGAGAACAACCTCCAGTTCCATTAACAGTATAGGTTATTGTTGCTGTTCCAGATGAGACTCCAGTAATTACTCCGGTTGTAGGGTTTATAGTTGCAATTGCTATGTTAGATGAAATCCAGCTTCCACCAGCTATTGTTGAAGCAAAAGTAGATGTATCTCCAACACAAATCGTTTGATTTCCATTTAATATTCCTGCAGTTGGTGGATTAGTAACTGTAAGAGGTCTTGAAAAAACTACTGCAGCACAACCTCCAGCAGCTGGAAAAGTATAATCTATCGATACAGTTCCACTAATTATTCCAGTTATCAAACCTGTTGTTGGATTAACTGTAGCAATTGCAGTGTTTGCAGAACTCCACGTACCTCCTGGAGTTGAAGAAGTAAAAGTTGTCGTTGAACCCACGCAAACATTTATTCCTGCTAATACAGTTGTTGGTGGATTTGTAACAGTAATTGTCTTAGTCACAGCAGTTGCACAAGGAAATAAAATTGGATCTGGTGTAAAAGCATAATTTCCGCTTGTTGTTGTGCTAACTATCAAAGGAGACCAAGTTCCAGTTACTCCATTTGTTGAAGCGGTTGGTAAAATAGGAGCTGCTAAATTAGAACAAATAGATGTTGGAAATGTAAATGTTGGTGTTGTTGAAGTGGTGCAATTGCTGCATGTATTGGTAACAGGTGCTACACAAGGCACCCCTAAAACAGAAGTTATTGTTAGGGTTACACTTTGACCGGGTAATACACCTGGAACTACAAAACTTGATAAATTATTACTAACCGCATTAACTAGAGGTCCTCCATTTATAGAATAAGTTAAATAATATTCTTGATGACCTGTAACATTATTCCAATCAAAGGCTACAGAAGTTGGGGTAGAATTTGCTCCGTCACAAAACATATTTATAATTCCAGTAGAAGAATTTACAATAACATTAATTGCTTTTCTTGGACTTTCACACGTTCCTATTGTTTGACTTACATAATAAATAATTGTTCCGTTAACAGCAGTTGATGGTGTCGGAGCAGTTGCTGATGGAGTTCCACCTGCAGCATTAGTACCATACCAATTCAAAGTAGCTCCGGATAATGCTGTTGCAGTCAATGGCAAAGCAACACTTCCTTGGCAATAATAAATGGGAGAAGTTGCAGTTGGCGCAGCAACAGATCCTGCAGGAGTTAAAGCAACTGTGACTGGTCTTATAATTGAACATGTCCCTAAAGTTGCTTTTATATAATATGTTCCGCTTGTTCCAATTACTGCGGCGGCTGCCAAACTAATTGGAGATGTTGTTGCAGCTGCATCATTCCAATAGGTTAAAGTAAGTCCCGCGGTACTACCAACAGTGACAGATGGCGCAGTGATATCAACGGTTCCTGGAAGGCAAACTGCTGAAGGATTTGTAATAATAAGGTTAACAGTATTTGTAACTGTAATTGTAACTGATTTTGGAGGAAGAGCACAAGTATTCACTCTTGAAAAAACGAGGTCATCTATTGCAAAATCATTTCCAGATGAAGCAATATTTCTATTGTAAATACAAATTTGAGCTGTTGTATTGGCATTTGAAGCCCATGCATAACTTCTTAAAATCCATGGGGTTGCTACGGAAGAACACAATACGTTGGGTGCTAAATCAGAACCTATAGAAACTCCATTAATTAATACATCTATATTTGCTGGACTAGGCAATGCAAGTGTTTGTATCCAATAAGTGAAAGTATAATTTTGACCTGGAGTTACTGGAATTGTCTGACACCAAACTTTATCATTTCCTCCATTGGAAGTAGAACCATCAATCACCATCATTTTTCCACTACCACTGGTATGATCTATACAATTTTGAAAGCCTACTTCCCATGAATTTGGATTCGAAACGACTCCATATGCCTTTTGAGAATTTGTTGTATTACTTGCGTAATAAGTATAATCACTTGTAAATCCAAGATTACCTAGGAAAAAATCACCGTTGTATATTAAATTATTTGAAGTTACTGTTGTTGAATTAACAGTATAAGTTGTCGTTATCAATGGACTTACAGTAGGATTTGCTCCTGTAGGTATCGGTTCTGATGCTTGATCAACAGACCATGTATAAGTTGTTCCGCCTCCGCTTGCCGTTAATGTTGTAGAAGATCCTGCACATATTGTAGGACTTGCAGCTATTAGCGATAAAACAGGAGGATTTGGAATTATAATTCCATTTAACGGAAATGTAGTTCCAGCACTATCAGTAACAGACAAAGAATAATTACCAGGAGCTAAACCAGTAAAAAAACCTGTTGTACTATTTATTGCAGGAATAGGACCTGATAAAGTATAATTGGTGTAGGTACCACTTCCTCCAATTCCATATCCGAAAATAGAGCCGTCATTGGCATTATTACATGTTAGATTTGTTATGGAATAGGTTAAATTTAGACCGGTAAAAGTTGGGATCAAAGAAAAATCATCTACAGCGAAATCATTTCCTTGAAATGAAGTTTTAAAATCAAATAGTTCAATATATACGCATGTTTGTGTCGCATTAAAAGTATATTCAACTTGTTGCCAGCCAGCAGCAGGTAAAGGTGCAAAACGAGAACCAATTGTACGAACAATATTAGATGCATTAGTTATAATAACACCTATTTCAGCACTAGTCGCTATATCTATAACAGTATTTGAAACAGATCTAATCCAATAACTAAACTTATATTCATTTCCAACAGTTAAACCACATGCTCCGTTTCCGTTAGTCCCACATCTCCAAAAACGTTGTTGACCTCCAGTGGAAGTACCGTCAATTACCATCATATTCCCAACCCCAGAAGTATGATCACCACTTGCTATAAAAAAAGAATTCATAGGTTGTGGATTCGTTGTAAATGCATAATCTCCTTGTACAGTATTACCTGAAAATGGAGGGGTTAATTCGTTATATCCATTTGTTCCAACAGCAAATCCAACACCGTTACCACCACTCTCAAAATCTCCATTCACAAGTAAATTTTGTGATGAAAGGTTTAAATTAAAAAATATAATTATGATAATATTTAACGATTTAATTATTTTTTGCATTTTTATTAGGTTTATTTTGCATATAAAATTAGTGGCACAAGGTAATGATTATTGCCAAAAAAATAAAATTTATAATCTATATATTTGAATGCATATAATGAAAAAAGAGCTCTAATTATAGAACTCTTTTTAAATAAATAATGTATACTTTTTAGTATTTGAGTAATTTCAGTAAAGCTACTTCAAAACGTTCTTTGGGAAGATATTGATCTTCTAAAGCACGTGTAAAAGGAATTGGACTATCTAGACTTGCTACTCGTTTTACTGGGCCGTCAAGATATTCAAAACAATCTTCCATGATCATAGCAGAAATATCGCTTGCAATCCCTCCAAACATGCTATCTTCTTGAAGAATAATAGCTTTGTTAGTTTTTTGAACAGAAGCATAAATTGTTTCTTTATCTAAGGGTTGCAATGTTCTTAAATCAATTAAATCAGCTGATATATCAGGATTTTTTTCTAATGTTTCTAAAGCCCAATGTACAGCAGCTCCAAAAGCAATAATTGTGATGTCTTTTCCTACTTTTAATAAAGCAGCTTTCCCAAAAGGCAACGTATAATAATCCTTAGGAACTTCTTGATAAACACTACGATACAATTGTTTGTGTTCGAAAAACAATACTGGATTTGGATCATTAATAGCAGTTGCTAATAATCCTTTAGCATCGTAGGGAAATGCAGGATAAACAACTTTCAATCCAGGCGTTTTAGTAAACCACGCTTCATTGGTCTGTGAATGAAATGGTCCAGCTTGAGTTCCACCACCACAAGGCATTCGTATTACAACATCGGCTTTTTCTTGCCAACGATAATGCACTTTAGCCAAGTAGTTCACAATCGGATTGAAACCTGTTGAAACAAAATCTGCAAATTGCATTTCAACAATAGCTTTGTAGCCATTAATAGACAACCCCATTCCAGCTGAAACTACAGCACTTTCACAAATTGGTGTATTGATTACTCTTTCTTTTCCGAATTGTTCAACAAAACCGTCTGTAATTTTAAAAGCGCCACCATATTCTGCAATGTCTTGCCCCATAATCACCGAAGCATCATGACGTTCCATAGATTGTTTTAATCCTTGTGAAATAGCATCAATTAAACGAACATATTCCACTTCTTCTGAAGGTGTAACTTCTTCAAAATCATAAGGTTTATAAACATCATTTAATTCCTCGTTATAATCTGCTTCAATTTCTTCCTCTGCATTTGCAATCACCAAATGATCGTCTATTTCTTTTTTTATTTCTTCTCTCCAAGTTTCATCTTGATGCGTTGAAAGTATGTTTTGTTTAATTAAATAACGTCTGTAAGTATCAACCGGATCTTTCTCAGCCCACAAATCCATCAATTCTTGAGGAACGTATTTCGTTCCACTCGCCTCTTCATGTCCACGCATTCGGAAAGTTTTAAATTCTAATAAAACTGGACGTGGGTTAATACGCATTGATTCTACTATTTCAGAAAGTTCAATAAATACTTCTAAAATATTATTTCCATCTATAATATGGCTTTCCATTCCATATCCAATTCCTTTGTCTGCAAGGTTTTCACAACGGTATTGTTCATTGGTTGGAGTCGATAATCCATATCCATTATTTTCTATTACGAATAAAACAGGCAAATCCCAAACAGAAGCAATATTCAAAGCTTCATGAAAATCACCCTCACTAGTAGCTCCTTCTCCCGTAAAAACTGCGGTAACTTTACCGTTCTTTTTGAGTTTGTTGGCTAAGGCAATTCCATCGGCCACTCCTAATTGAGGTCCCAAATGAGAAATCATTCCTATAATCTTGTACTCTTGCGTTCCAAAGTGAAAACTTCGATCTCTTCCTTTAGTAAAGCCACTTGCTTTTCCTTGCCACTGAGAAAAAAGTCGATATAATGGAATATCTCTTCCAGTAAAAACACCTAAATTGCGGTGCATTGGTAAAATATATTCGTCCTTATCTAACACTGCAGTAATTCCAACGGAGATTGCTTCTTGTCCAATACCTGAAAACCATTTAGATACTTTTCCTTGACGAATAAGTATCAACATTTTTTCTTCTATAAGTCTTGGTTTTAAAAGTCTTTTGTATAAATCTAATAATTGTTCGTCGGTAAGCTGTCTTCTTTCAAAATTCATTGTCAATATTGTATCGGTTTGTATAAACTTCCCAAAAGTATAAAAAAATAACAGGATGTACTTGAAATGCTTTTTTTTTTTGAATTGTTGATAACTTTTAAAATTCAGTTCTAATTTTATTATTTACATTTGTATTAATAAGGGTTGACAAACTTTTAGTTATTAACAAAAATATTTTAGTATGCAAAATATCCCTAGTGTGGATTTGCGTGATTTCCTTTCGGATGACCCGAAACGTAAACAAAAATTTGTAAATGAAATCGGTAGTGCTTTTGAAAACATTGGATTTGTAGCACTTAAAGGTCATTTCCTTGATGACCAATTAGTAGAGGAGTTGTATGGAGAAATTAGAAATTTCTTTTCACTTCCATTAGAAACTAAATATAAATATGAAATTGCAGGTATTGGCGGACAAAGAGGTTATGTCTCTTTTGGTAAAGAACATGCAAAAGGCAGAAAAGAAGGTGATTTAAAAGAGTTTTGGCACTTTGGTCAATACGTTGATAAAAACTCAAAATATGCTTCTGTATATCCTAATAATGTTGAAGTTGTAGAATTACCACAATTTAATGATGCCGGAAAAGAAGCCTTTCAAATGCTTGAAAAAACCGGTATTTATGTATTGCGTGCATTAGCTTTGTTTCTTAGTTTAGATGAATTTTATTTTGATCAATATGGATACGAAGGTAATTCAATTCTACGACCAATACATTATCCTCCCATAACTTCCGAACCTGAAAATGCAATACGCGCTGCTGCTCATGGGGATATCAATTTGATTACTTTATTAATGGGCGCTCAAGGAAAAGGATTGCAAGTGCAAAATCATGATGGAGAGTGGATAGATGCCATGGCACAACCAGATGAATTGGTTATCAATGTTGGCGATATGTTATCTCGTCACACCAATAATAAATTAAAATCAACCATTCATCAAGTGGTAAATCCACCGAGAGAATTGTGGGGAACATCAAGATATTCAATTCCCTTTTTTATGCATCCAGTAAGTGATATGCGATTGGATTGTTTGGATAATTGTGTTGATACTGAAAATCCAAAATTATTTGAAGATATTTCTGCTGGGGAATTCTTAATAGAAAGACTAGTTGAATTAGGATTGGTTAAAAAATAAATTATTAATTCATTTGTAATAAAGTACGGATTGTTGAAATTCGTACTTTATTATTTTTACACGATTTCCTTTAAAATGGATTTACAAGAGCAATTAAAAAAACTTTTTCCAGATCACCAAGAATCGATCTTACCCGAACCAATTCTAGAAACTAAAGAATTATGGGTTCAAACCGAACCTATGATTTGTAAATTTGAAAAAAGAAAAGGAAAACCTACTACGATAATCGAAGGATACACAGGTTCTGATGAAGATTTTAAAATTCTAGCTAAAGAACTCAAATCCAAACTCAGTGTAGGCGGTACTTTCAAAGACGATGCTATCATCATTCAAGGGGATTATCGGGACAAAATAATGGAAATGCTAAAAAATAAAGGTTTCAAAGTTAAACGTGTAGGCGGTTAATCAATATAAAATGAAAAGATAACAATTAAAAAATAGAGTGTTCACAAACATTTCTTAATTCAAAAAACATGATACAATCTTCAGAATTAATACTCAATCCAGACGGTAGCATCTACCACTTAAATCTCAAACCAGAAAATATTGCTAACAATATTATCTTTGTTGGAGATCAAAATCGTGTAGAAAAAATCACTAAATTCTTCGACAACATCGAATTTTCTACACAAAAAAGAGAATTCAAAACGCAGACGGGTACTTATAAAGGAAAACGAATTACTGTAATGTCTACAGGCATTGGTCCTGACAACATCGACATCGTTATGAACGAACTCGATGCTCTGGTTAATATCGATTTAACAACAAGACAACCCAAAGAAAACCTAACGTCACTCAATATTATCCGAATCGGAACTTCGGGTTCTCTTCAAGCAGATATTCCTGTTGATAGTTTTGTAATGGGTAAATTCGGTTTGGGTTTAGACAATATGCTTCGCTCCTATCTCATCGATGCTATTACGAATGCTACAATTGAAGACGCATTTATTGCTCATACCAATTGGGATATGAAAAAAGGAAAACCTTACGTGGTTGCTTGCAGTGAAAAATTGGAAAAAGTTTTCGAAAGTAACCAAATTTTTAAAGGAATTACAGCAACTGCAGGTGGTTTTTATGGGCCACAAGGTCGAGTGCTACGCCTTAACATTCAAGATGAAGAACTCAATGATAAGATGGATAATTTCAAAATTGACGATACAAGAATCACAAATTTTGAAATGGAAACTTCCGCAATCTATGGCCTTGGGCAACTTCTAGGGCATCATTGCCTGTCTTTAAATGCCATTATTGCCAATCGAGCTACCAAAACTTTTAGCGAAGATCCGTATAAAGCCGTAGATGCATTGATCGCTTATTCTTTAGATAAATTAGCGAATTCTTAGGAGCTTTATCCCGCTATCATTCCAATCTTTTTTGTTGCTTTAGGTGACTTACTCAATAATGGGAATTATCCCAAAGCAACAAAAAAGGATTTTCCCTTCTATCGGGGCTAGGGTTTTCCTTCCATTTGAATATATTAATATTTGAAATATGCTTTTTAATATAGAAACAGAACGTTTAATCCTTAGACCATTTCTTGCGTCAGATAATGAAGCTATGTTTGCCATGGACTCGAATCCGAATGTGCATCGATATCTCGGAAATGAACCAATAACCACAATCGAACAATGTGATCAATACATCAAAGCCATTCAAAAGCAATATCAACAAAATGGTATTGGTCGTTTTGTAGTTCAAATTAAAGATACTCAAGAAATCATCGGTTGGGCTGGACTAAAATTCATCACTGAACCTGAAAATAATCACGTTAACTTTTACGATATTGGCTATCGCTTGTCGGAAGCGTATTGGGGAAAAGGATATGGATATGAAGTTGCAAAAGCATGGTTAGATTATGCATTTAATGAAATGAAAATTTCAGCAGTCTATGCAATTGCCCATAATGAGAATATAGGCTCTAATAAAATTTTACAAAAAATTGGCATGCAACAAAATGGACAATACCTACATGATGATATAAAATGTAATTGGTATGAACTCCAAAATAAAAACATAACTTTATAACTTTACGTTCAGCACCTTTGCGTTCAAATATTAAAGCAATGACAACACTAAAAATAGCCGGAGTTCCAGAACATTTCAATTTGCCCTGGCATTTATGTATCGATCATGGTGAATTTGAAACTGCCAATATCGATTTGCAATGGACAGACATTCCTGAAGGAACTGGGAAGTTATGTCAATTACTACGTTCGGGGGAAATAGATATTGCGGTAATTTTAACAGAAGGAATTGTCAAAGATATCCTGGCAGGAAATTCTTCAAAAATTGTTCAAGTCTATGTGGAATCGCCTTTGTTATGGGGAATTCATGTAGCTAAAAATTCGAGTTACAAATCAGTTTCTGATTTAAAACATACCAAAGTTGCTATTTCACGACTTGGTTCTGGCTCACAACTCATGGCATATGTCAATGCACACCAACAAGGCTGGAAAACCGATAGTTTAGAATTTGAAATCGTAAATACTATCGATGGAGCTGTCGAATCCTTAACTCAAGGGAATTCCGATTATTTTATGTGGGAACATTTTATGACCAAACCATTAGTAGATGAAGGAATCTTCCGAAGACTTGGCGATTGTCCAACACCTTGGCCCTGTTTTGTGATTGCAGTTCGAGAGGAAATACTTGAGAAACACCCGAAAGAAATTGCAAAAATTCTTCAAATTATCAATCAAACAACTTCAGAATTTAAAGAAATTCCCAATATTGATATAACTTTAGCTTCAAAATACAATCTCAAATTAAAAGACATTCAAGAATGGTTGTCTCTTACGCATTGGTCTCAAAATCAACTTACAGAAGAAGTGTTAAACAAGGTGCAAAATCAACTTTTAGAACTCAGTCTTATCAATAAAAAAGGTACTTTTGCTGAAATTGTTAGAACGCTATAGTTTGACTTTTTTAGGCTGTCATGATACGAAATACCATTTATTCTATTCAAAAGATAAAGCAAAAACTACAGGTTAAAAAACCTTGGGATACCGTTATTATTTTTGCCTTGAATATCTTGATTGCCATTCCAATATTTATTATTATTCATCAAAATATAGTCGATCCGAATTGGTATTTTCAATTAGATCGAATTCTTTTATTTATAGTTATTCTTGCCGTTATTCAATTGGTTTTAAGATTGATGCGTACCATCATAATTGTGTGTATTGGTTTGTATTGTATTGCATTAATATATGGGAGTTTTTCAGGGAAATATGGATTTACAAGTGTCATTGAAGACTATCGTTATATGATTTATGCTATGAATGATAACCCAAATCCACAAGATGTTATCATTTCAAAACTGCTACCTTTTCCCAATAAATCAAGGATTATTGAAGCGATAGAATTTGAAAATCCACGAGTTCGAGATTTTGCTTTAATGGCCACTACAAAAGATTTTAAAGACGTTCGAGGGTATTCTAATTATCGCACTATCATTCAATGTTTTGCTGTTTTTAAAGAAATAAATTCTCGATGGAATTACGTAAGCGATCCAAAAGGGAAAGATTATATAGCAAAAGCAACGGAATCATTACGCTATTTTTCTGGAGATTGCGACGATCATTCCATTCTTATGGCAGCTTGTATAAAGTCGATAGGTGGAACACCAAGATTAATTCATACAGGTGGACATATTTATCCAGAAATATTAATTGGCAAAAAAGCAGATTTGGAAATTATTAACTTTCTAATTAAAAAAGTGTTGTTTGTTTCTGAAAGTAAAGGAAACAGTATACATTATCATATCGATGAACGTGGACAAATTTGGCTCAATCTTGATTATACTGCTACCTATCCAGGTGGCCCATTTATGTCGGAAGAAATTTTGGGAGCTTTAACTTTTAACTGATTTGTTTTAAGTCCAATGAAATTCAATTCCTTTTTATATCTTAGCTCGATTATTTTATACTCATTAATATGAAGAAACTAATTCTACTATTTCTATTAGGTTTTCAATTTATTCAAGCTCAAGACACGATACCTAAAAAGGAATTGTATCTAAAAAGAAATGAATTTAGAGTTGATGTTTTATCCACTGCAATGTCTAGATTCAATTTGACGTATGAACGATTTTTAAATAAAAACTATTCCATTGGTTTAAGTGGCGTTTTTTCCAATAGCAAGAAAGTACAAGATGACTTTAATAAAGGTAACATCAATACTTTTTCAAAATACGAATTCATTCCTTTTATCCGATATAACCTTTCACAAGGTCAACGCAGTTTTTACTTTGCTGAAATCTTTGCGGATTTTAATGGTGGTGATTTTAGAGAGATTGTTCTTTTGACAGATGCAGCAAATTCTAATTATTATGCAATTCAAAAATCAAGCTATAATGATTTAGGATTAGGGGCAGCTGTTGGGTATAAATATTATATCAAAGATCAATTCGGAATTGAGGTTTTAGTAGGATTTGGTTCGAATCTTTTTAACAAAGATAAAAGCCCGGATATCTTATCTAGAGTTGGTTTAGGGGTTAGTTATAGATTTTAACAAAAAAGTATGAAAACGATTCAATATTTATTTTTTGTAGCAATAGCTACACTATTAATGGCAGCTGATTGCTCTAATAAAGACAGCGAATTCTACAATGATGTGTTTGTCTCTAAAGCAGGTTTAGTGACTTTAGAAAAAACGCCTTCTACTATTACAGTTATTGCAACTATTCCTAGATTATTGGAAGTTGACAATCAAGCAAATTTGTTCGACATATTCAAAACCACTGGTGGAGCTACTAAAATGATTTTTTCTTATGTAGTAGAAAAACAAGATACAGTAGGAAACTGGGACTATATTGAAGTTCCTTCAGCAAATATAGTTATTACTAAAGGTGAATCTCAAACAGGTTCATTTATATCCGGAAGTGCTGTTTATAATAGTACTACTACAAATTATGAATATAGTGTAGAATTGCAATCTTTAACTTCGGGGAATTACCGATTGAGTTTTGGATTTAATAATAATACAGGCACTCTAGTTACTTTTCGTTCAGAAAGCATAAATAATAACCTATTCCTTAATTTGAATACAACTACTGCACCTTTATTAGATTCAGGCGGGTTTTATCCATTTACAATTATCTAGAAAACCATTGAATTGGAATTTTGTTTATTGCTTTTAAATAGTCATTTGTTTGACTAAAGTGTTTGTTTCCAAACCATTTACCTTGATTTGCACTCATTGGAGAAGGATGACCCGAGATTAAAACCAAATGTTTATTTCGATCAATCTTGGCTCCTTTTTTCTGAGCAAAACTTCCCCATAATAAAAAAACTATATTTTCATTTTGAAATGCTATTTTTTCAATAATGGCATTTGTGAATATTTGCCATTGTAAGTGTTTGTGACTATTGGGTTGGTCTTTTCGAACCGTTAAAGTTGCATTGAGAAGTAAAATACCTTGATTTGCCCAATGCTCTAAATTACCGGAATTGGGTAAGAAAACGGTATCTATATCTGAATGTATTTCTCTAAATATATTTCTAAGTGAAGGAGGAATTGCAACGCCATCATTCACAGAAAAGCACAATCCATTGGCTTCTCCTACTCCATGATAGGGATCTTGGCCGATAATCACTACTTTTAAATTTTTTAAACTACATTTTTCTAATGAAGAAAAAATAAGTTCTTTGGGAGGATAACAAATTTCATCTTGATATTCTTTTTCAACAGCAAGTTGCAATTCTAGAAAATACGATTTCTGAATTTCATCTTCTAAAAAAGGCCTCCATTGACTAGGAATTTGCATAACAATTATTTCAGACAAAGTTCGTAAAGTTTTTCAGAAACTCTATCAAAAGAAATTAGAATTAACCGACTAACTTTGTAACTTTGATTCCTTGCAACTGAAATAGAAAATGATAAGCATTACTGAAAAAACCTTACAAGATTTACAGTTTCCGACCGTATTAGAAACCCTATCATCACTATGTAATACCGATATAGGAAAGCAAAAAGCATTGCAAATAATTCCTTTCAAAGAGAAAGAAGTTTTAATGGATGCTTTATTGCAAACTTCAGAATATTTGACTTCTTTTCAAAATAACAATGCTATACCGAATCATGGTTTTGAAGCCATAACGAATGAACTAAAATTTCTAGCCATAGAAGATAGTTTTTTAGAAGTTGGAAGCTTTCGTAAAATAGCAACGATTTCAGAAACTTCGAATATTTTATTGCTCTTCTTAAAAAAGTTTGATGAATATTATCCAAAGCTAAACTCAAAGGCTTCTGCTATTGAAATCACGAAAGTAATCATTGGTTTAATTGATGATGTCGTGGATAAATATGGTGAAATTAAAGACAATGCTTCTCCAAGTTTATTAGACATTCGAAGAAATATGAATTCCGTTCGTGGAAAAGTTAATCAAAGCTTCGGAGTGGCTTTAACCCAATATAATGGCTTAGGTTATTTGGATGAAATTAAAGAAAGTTTTGTGCAAAATCGCAGAGTTTTAGCAGTTTTAGCCATGTATCGTCGCAAAGTGAAAGGTTCTATTTTAGGAAGTTCGAAAACAGGAAGTATTGCGTATATCGAACCCGAATTGACGTTGCAATATTCTCGTGAATTAAGCAATTTAGAATACGAAGAAAAAGAAGAAATCACACGTATTTTAAAGCAACTGACAGATGCTATTCGGCAATTTTTACCCTTGTTAATTCAATACCAAGAATTTCTAAGCGACATTGATGTGATTGCTTCTAAAGCGAAATATGCACAACGTATTAATGGGATTTTGCCAAAAATTAATGAGGAACGCAAATTGTTTTTCAAAGAAGCCTTCCATCCTATTTTGTATTTAAACAATAAACTCCAAAACGAAATAACGTATCCGCAAACTTTCGAATTGCATCAAGAAAAACGAATTATTGTGATTTCTGGACCCAATGCTGGAGGGAAAACAATTTCCTTAAAGACGGTTGGTTTGTTGCAATTGATGTTGCAATCAGGCATGCTGATTCCTGTTCACGAGCGTAGTGAAACCTTTTTGTTTGACCGAATTCTTACAGACATTGGAGACAATCAATCGATAGAAAATCATTTGAGTACCTATAGTTACCGATTAAAAAACATGAATTATTTTCTGAAGAAATGCAATAACAAAACCTTATTTCTAATTGATGAGTTCGGAACTGGTTCTGATCCGGAATTAGGAGGTGCTTTGGCTGAAATTTTCTTGGAAGAATTCTATCATCGAGAAGCGTTTGGGATCATTACGACACATTATTCCAATTTGAAAATACTAGCGAATGAATTGCCATTTGCCATCAATGCGAATATGTTGTTTGACGAGAAATCATTAGAGCCCATCTATAAATTGGTATTAGGTCAAGCCGGAAGTTCTTTTACGTTTGAAGTAGCTCAAAAAAACGGGATTCCATTTGGCTTAATTAATAGAGCTAAAAAGAAAATTGAAGTAGGGAAAGTTCGTTTTGATAAAACCATTGCTAATTTACAGAAAGAGCGTTCTAAAATGGAAAAAACGTCTCAAACGTTGAAGGAAGAAGAATCGAAAGCGCGTGAAGAAGGTAAAAAAATGGAATCTATTAACGTAAAAATTAAACAGAAATTAGAGAGTTATCAAGAATTGTACGATAGCAATCAACGCTTAATATATATGGGACAGAAGATAGATGATATTGCTGAGAAATATTTTAATTCTAAAAACAAAAAAGAATTGTTGGGTGAGTTTTTGAAAATTGTTGAAATAGAAAACTCCAAACGAAAAAAAGCTACTGTAAAAGAATCAAAAATAATTGAAGTTAAAAAGAAAGAAATTATCAAAGAAGTTACGGTGCATGTTGAGAAAATAAGAATAGAAAAAAAGGAGAAAAAATTAAAAGCGAACACAATTATAATAAAGCCTAAACCAATATTAAAAGTAGGTGATCGAGTCCGGATGCATGATGGAAAAGCAGTTGGTAGTATTGATAAAATTGAAAAAAACAAAGCCATTGTCAATTACGGAGTTTTTACATCCACGGTAAGTCTAGAAGCATTAGAATTTGTAGAATCGAAAAAGTAAGAGCATGATAGAATTACCAAAAGACAAAAAAATAATCCTGTTTGATGGAGTTTGCAATTTATGTGAATCTTCGGTTCAATTTGTTATCAAATACGACACTAAAGATCAATTTCGATTCGTAGCTTTACAATCCGATTTAGGGCAAAAAATAATTCAGCACATTGGAATTAATGCAAAAAACATTGATTCCGTAATTTTATATCTACCAGGAGTTGCCTATTATTATAAATCGAATGCAGCACTTCAAATTGCAAGAAGTCTTGGTGGTTTATTTCATTTGGGTACTTTATTCAAAATCATTCCAACGCCTTTGAGAAACGCCTTATACGATTATATCGCTCATAATCGCTATCGATGGTATGGAAAAAAAGAAAGTTGCTTGGTTCCAACACTAGCCTTGAAAGCTAAATTTTTAGAATAAAAAAGCCGTCTCAGTATTGAGACGGCTTCTATAACTTAAAAACAGGTATTAATTTTTTGCTATTTTTTTAGTGATTGTTCCTTTATCGGAAGTAATATTCAACATATAAATTCCAGAAGCTAAATCGGCAATATTCATTTCAAGATTGGAGACATTTTCAAAGGATTGATTTTTTACAATTCTTCCATTCAAATCGGTTATTGAAATTGCATTTATACCAATGTTTTGTTTACTAGATATTGAAATTAAATTAGTAGCCGGATTAGGAGAAATAGCTATGTCAGACGCTGAAAATTGATTGACAGCTAAGTTTGGAAAAGCAGTAATTGTCATCCCCAAATTATTTATAGTCGGTGCAGCAATAGCCCTATTACATCCGTTGTTTGTTGCGGTACTTCCACAACGCGTAACAGTACTTAATGCAGTATCTCCAACAGGTTGACTTCCTATTACAGGAGTTTCATTTGTAATCCAAAACACATTGTTTCTACTGGCTCTAAGCATAACAGTTATGGTATTATCTGTGGCGTAATCCGTAATATCTAAACCATTATATTCAAAATCAACTATAAATTGCCCTGAAATTGATGGAGCCGTTACAGTAACAACCGATTCTGAAAATGGAATTAAAGTTCCTACACCTGAACCACAAGCAGCTGTTCCAGTTAATGTTGGGCAATCAGAATACAAAGTCATCGTTAAAGTAACATCAGAAGGATCTGTTAAATTAAAAAGGGTTACAGAAATAATATCCAATTGTCTTTCCGTTCCAGCTAACTGAATTGCATCTCCATAACTTGTATTTAGACCATTTGCTGTGGGTGTAATTTCTCCGCCATTATTTGAGGCATGTGTAGTGTCGTATATAACTACTTGAGCATTTAGAGAAAAAGCAGCAATAAATAAAGCATTAATTAATAGTAATTTTTTTTTCATGATTTTTTATTTTAAATTTTTATAAAAATAAGGTTAAATAATTAATATTTAGTTTTTAAAATAAAAAACTCCTCAATGGAGGAGCTTTTCTATGTGAATAAAGAAATAGTATGCTAGTTTTTAATTATTTTTTGAATTGATGTTCCGTTCTCAGAAGTAATTTTCATTAAATACATTCCTTTAGATAATTCAGATACATTCATTTCAATGGTAGCAATACTATCAAAAGTTTGACTTTTAACGATTCTACCATTGATATCAAAAATAGTAATTGTATTTATAGGATTGCTTTCCTGGTTAGAAACTGAAATAGTGCTATTAGCAGGATTTGGATAGACTGAATAATCTATTTGATTGTTTGCAATTTCTTCTACACCCAATAAACTTAAATTAGTGGCAGTAACAATTATATTATCAAATAGGCCTGCAGTTGTTGCAGCTGCATTTACAATGGCTGGAGTTGGTGGTGTTACAACAGCTGCTGCAGAACCACTTCTAGAAATGAATGCAATTTTATCAGGATCAACATTTACAGCAGCTCCAGTAACTTGACCCAAGAAACCTGGTCCTTTCCATACGATTTGACCGGAAGATTTATCAAAAGTAACATATAATCTAACCCAAACATTTGGTTGTAAAACTAAGTTTGTTCCATTGGGTGTTCCTAGAAAAAAGCCATAATTTCCAATCGGCGCAGTAGCGCTAGTATAATAACCAATACCCGTAAGGACTAGTGTTTTTGTATTGAATACAAAACCCCCTAATATTTTAAGTGCTGATGCAGTGGTATTAGAATCGTAAATATACATTCCTTTCGTATTATTACTGTCTCCTCCTGTAGGTCCTGTAAATAAATCGAATTCAACTCTAATGATATCATTCCCTGCATCTCTAAAAGCCCATTGATTCGCAAGTCCATCTTGCCACATGTTTCGTCTTCCTTTGTCCCCATTCGTTCCTTCTATTTGCAAGACAGTTCCGTGACCTTCACCATAATCAATAATTTGAAAATTTTCAGGACTAGCATTGGTTCCTGTGGTTGACGCCAAAGGATCTAAATCGTAATTTGTAGATAAGGTGTAATAATTATTGGTTGGAATGGTTCCTGTAGCGTCAATTCCGACCGCGCCAATAGGTAAAGAATCAAAATTTTCTGTTTGTAAAATTTGTGCTGACGCATTTTGAAAACCAACCAAAATGAGCATTAAAAGTAATAGTTTTTTCATAGTTATAATTTTTATAATTTGGTTAAAAATAAGTATATTTTTTTAAATTACTATATTAAATTTAATCTTCTTTCTCCCATTTTCCCACCACAGAAGTTGCTAATGCATTTCCTAATACATTAGTAGCACTTCGAAACATATCGCAAAAGTGATCAATCGGTAGGATTAATGCAATCCCTTCGATGGGAATTTTGAACATACCACAAGTCGCAGCAACAACTACTAAACTTGCTCTTGGAACTCCTGCTATTCCTTTACTGGTAAGCATTAAAACCAATAACATAGTCATTTGCGTGCCAATACTCAAATCGATTCCGTAAGCTTGGGCAATAAAAATACTAGCAAATGTCATGTACATCATACTTCCATCTAAGTTGAAGGAATACCCTAAAGGCAACATGAAGGACACTATTTTATCTTTAATTCCAAAGCGTTCTAATTCTTCGGTCAGTTTTGGAAAAACAGCTTCACTACTCGTAGTACCGAAAGCGATTATTAATGGGCTTACGATATGTTTCAATAATACTTTTAATCGTTTTCCTAAAAAGAGAAACCCAATAAATAATAGAAAGACCCAGAGTGACGTGATACCAATTAGAAAGGATCCAAAGTATTTCGCGTACGTCAATAACAATTCATTAAAATCCCGAACTGCAAAAACTCCAGCGATAGCACCGAATACTCCAATTGGAGCAAACTTCATGACATAGTTGACCATTTTCAAAACGATATGAGAGGTTTTGTCTAATGCACTCACAACCGGCTTGGCAAAATCACCTATAGAAGCAGCTGCAAGCCCGAAGAAAATAGAAAAAATGACAATTTGTAATATTTCATTGGTAGCCATTGCTTCGACAATACTTTTCGGAATAATGTGTTCGATGAAGTTTTGAGCGGAAAAATTTTGAGTTTTCTCGGTTACTTCTGCAGCAGTTGATAAATCCACATCAGAAAGGTTTAGCCCAACGCCAGGTTGCAAAATATTGACCCAAAACATTCCAATTAATAAAGAAATAAAAGAAGCAGAGAAAAACCAACCCAATGCCTTTCCTCCTATTCTCCCGACGGCTTTGATGTCGCCTAACTTTGCAATGCCGACTACGAGTGTTGTGAATACTAATGGTGCAATAATCATTTGTACCAATCGAATGAAAATGGTTGCTAACAATTTGATGTAACCACTAAATTCTTTGGCACTTTCTTCGCTCCAATTGTTATGAATGACGATGCCTAGAATAGCACCTACAAACATGGCGATAAGAATTTGTGTCGTAAGATTAGAGAAAATGGATAGTTTTTTAGATTCTGTTGATGTCATGTTTTATAATTTTACAAAAGCGGTTTATTATGAAATGAAATGCTCTAGCCCTGATGGTAGCGGCATCCTTTTGTGCCATTCTTTACTTTGTCTATTCGCTTTGCTCGTGCGGCACAAAAGATAAAGCGGACAGCAGGAAATAGCTTCTAATCATTCGAATGATACATTTTATTGAGTAAATAAAAATCGGCCAAAACAATAGCAGCCATGGCTTCTACAATGGGAACCGCTCGCGGGACCACGCAAGGATCGTGTCGACCTTTTCCTTGCATTTCGATAATATTGCCTTGATTGTCTAACGTTTCTTGTTTTTGAATGAGTGTGGCAACGGGTTTGAAAGCCACTCGGAAATAGATATCCATTCCGTTGGAAATACCACCTTGAATTCCGCCTGATAAATTCGTTTTGGTGGTTCCATCTGGTAAGTACAAGTCGTTATGTTCGCTACCTTTCATTTTGGCACCACAAAATCCGCTACCGTATTCGAAACCTTTGACTGCATTGATAGACAACATCGCTTTGCCTAATTCGGCATGTAGTTTATCGAACACAGGTTCGCCGAGACCGATGGGCACATTTTGAATGACACAAGTAATCGTTCCACCGACTGTATCTCCTTGTTTGCGGATTTCTTTGATGTGTTCTTCCATTCGAATTGCAGTTTCAGTGTCTGGGCAACGCACTGGATTGCTTTCCGTTTTAGTAAAGTCGAGTTCTTGATAGGGTTTGTTGATGAATATTTCACCGACAGAAGATACATAAGCATTTATTGTAATAGTATTCAGCAATTGTTTTGCAATAGCACCCGCAACTACTCTACTGGCTGTTTCGCGCGCTGAACTTCTACCTCCACCTCGATAGTCACGAATTCCATATTTTTTTTCGTAGACGTAATCGGCATGACTTGGGCGATAGGTGTCTTTGATATGAGTGTAATCCTCGGATTTTTGGTTGGCATTTGCAATTAAAAATCCTATAGGCGTCCCAGTTGTTTTTCCTTCGAAAATTCCAGAAAGAAATTGCACTTCATCGTCTTCTTTGCGTTGGGTAACAATAGCAGATTGTCCGGGTTTTCTCCGAGACATTTCGAATTGAATCGCTTCAAAATCTAAAGTGATTCCAGGAAGACAACCCTCGATGATGCCCCCAATTGCCTCGCCATGAGATTCTCCAAAAGTGGTGATTTTAAATAGAGTTCCGTAACTATTGCCTGCCATTCGGTTTCGTTTTCAACAAATGTAGCATTTTCGATTAAAAATTGAAAGTTTAGAATCATTTCTTATTAATTGCTGAGAATATTAGTTAATAGAAATTTAATTTTAGTACACTATTTACTACAGTTTCTTAACATTTGAGAGGCTTCTAGTTAATATGATGTGCTTTTATTTGCTAAACTTCAAATTTCATATTTTGAAAAAAAGAAAAGTAGAATTGGTTGTCATTTCCGATGTGCACTTGGGAACATTTGGAAGTCATGCAAAGGAATTGCTAAATTACCTCAATTCAATTAAACCCAAAACATTAGTATTAAATGGTGATATCATCGACATTTGGCAATTTAGAAAGTCATATTTCCCTGCGGTCCATCTGAAGGTCATCAAGAAGATTATTAGCTTGGCTAGTAAAGGCACTAAGATTTATTATATTACGGGGAATCACGATGAATTATTGCGAAAATTTAGCGATACCTCGATGGGTAGTTTTTCGATTGTAGACAAACTCGTATTGGACTTAGATGATAAGAAAGCTTGGATTTTTCACGGTGACGTGTTTGATTTGTCAGTGCAGCATTCAAAATGGATTGCAAAACTTGGAGGATTAGGTTATGATTATTTAATAGTAATTAATCGATTTGTCAACTGGTGTTTGCATAAAATAGGTAAAGAGCCTTATTCCTTCTCCAAGAAAATAAAAGCAAGCGTAAAAAAAGCTGTGAAACACATCTCTGACTTCGAAACCACAGCTACAGATTTAGCTATTGAAAAGCAATACGATTATGTGGTTTGTGGCCATATTCACGATCCGAAAATTATTCAGAAATCAAATAAAAATGGTTCAACATTGTATTTGAATTCGGGTGATTGGGTTGAAAATCTCACAGCTTTAGAGTACAATACAAAACGCTGGAGATTGTATCGTTATAGTGAATGCAATTATACAGAAGAAGAAGATTTATTAGAAATGGAAACAAATATTAGTCAGCAGATTGTGGCTTCTATAGTTTTTTCAAAGCAAATTAATTCTTATTAGAGTTTGAAATGATAGTATTACTTTTTTTATTACTTGATGCAATTTTTTGCCATTTTTAATGTTTAAATTTGCAACGATTTAATATATAAGAGATGAAAAAATTATTTTTTAAAGTATTCCTGTTAGTAGGAATTGTGTTGAGTGGTCAAGCTCAGAAAATTTCTGAAAATGCGATTGGATTGCGTTTGGGTGATAATGATGGTTTTGGAACGGAAGTTTCTTATCAAAGAGCTTTTGGGAAAGCAAATAGATTGGAGGCTGATTTAGGATGGAGAAGTAGCAGAAATGTAAATGCGATAAAATTGGCTGGTATATACCAATGGGTTTGGAATATTGATGGTAATTTTAATTGGTATGCTGGTGGTGGAGCTGGATTGGGTTCTTGGAGTTATAACCAAAATGGCTATAAAGACAACGGAACATTTGTTTTTGTTGCTGGAGATATTGGTGTAGAATATGATTTTGATATTCCGTTGTTGTTGTCTTTAGATTTTAGACCAGAATTTGGCGGAAACGGATATTACAAAAACAACTATGGATCAGATATTGCGATTTCTGTTCGTTATCAGTTCTAGAAATAGCAATGCATAATATAAAAATCCACTAGAATTAGTGGATTTTTTATTGGATATCAATCTCTTTTTTGGAGTTTATTTTTAAAATTGTATACGGATAATAGAAGACTTCTTTTTCTACGTTTTGTTTTGTTTTAGGCTCATTGTCTTGTGTTGTAATAATAATTTTAGAAGTGGTTTCCTCTACTTTTTTAACACCAATAGTATATCCTAAAGTTGTTTTTTCACCCATATTCAATATGATAAAATTGCATGTTTTGGTATCATTTGAATTTATTTTATTTTGTAGTAAATCGTCATTTTGAAGCATTTTAATTTCTTTTTCTTCCGAAAGAATTTCAAAAAAACGAATGGAAGCTCCACCCTCTTCTTGTGTAGTTAAAATTTCAAACAAAGGTTTTGATTCGGTAGTTTTAAGTTTTGAACTACAAGAAATTACAATAAAAAATAAAAATAAAAATAATAACTTTTTCATGCTAGTTTTCTCAAGGGTTTTAAGCATAAATGCTAAGAGCTCTCAGATACAATTCTTCGTATAAAGGCAAAATATTTTGAATATCGAATTGTTTCGCTGTAGCTAACGCTTTGGCTTTAAATTCGTTTAAAGTATTCGTGTCCCTTAGAATTTTTAAAGCATTTTCAGCCATTTCATTTACATTGCCTACATCGCTTAAATACCCTGAAATTCCATCAAAGTTAACTTCAGGCAAACCCCCTGAATTACTTGAAATTACAGGCACACTTAAAGCCATAGCTTCTAAAGCTGCTAGTCCGAAGCTTTCTGTTTCAGAAGGCAGTAAAAATAAATCAGAATAACTAAGAATACGATCTATTTCGTTACTATTTCCAAAGAAAATGACTTTGTCTTGAATACCTAATTCAACGCATAGACGTTCCGCTTTTTCCTTTTCTGGTCCATCGCCAACCATCATTAATTTGGCTGGAATGTGCTGTTGAATTTTATGAAATATCTTGATAACATCAGGTATTCTTTTTACTTTTCTAAAATTACTAATATGAGTAACTACTCTTTCGTTTTCTTTAGCAATTATAGAGCGATAACAAGGTATTGAAGAATTGTCTATGTTTTTATTGAGTTCAATAAAATTAGGAATTACCTCAATTTCGTTGGTAATTTCAAAAAGTTTTAAAGTTTCTTGTTTCAAACTTTCAGAAACAGAGGTTACGATATCCGATTTATTGATGCTGAAAGTAACCGCTGGCTTGTAGAATGGGTGATTCCCAACTAAAGTAATATCGGTCCCGTGAAGTGTTGTTACCATCGGAATATCAATACCTTCTTCTTTGAGCATTTGTTTTGCCATATATCCCGCATAGGCATGTGGTATGGCATAATGCACATGGAGTAATTCAATTTTATACAATTTAACCATGTCTACCAATTTGCTCGATAAAGCCAATTCGTAAGGTTGATAATGAAACAATGGATATTCAGGTACGTTTACTTCGTGATAATGTACATTTGGATTTAAAAGCGCTAAACGAACAGGCTGACTATATGTAATAAAGTGAATTTCATGTCCGCGTCGAGCTAATTCTAGTCCAAGTTCTGTAGCAACTACGCCACTTCCACCAAAAGTTGGATAACAAACAATAGCTATTTTCATAGGAATTTTTTAATGATACGAATTTACTGAAATTAGTATAGCATTATCTTAAAACTAATGTAAATTATTTTAAGGTGAGAATCAATAAACCACCTATAATCATAGATCCTCCAAGTGCCATTTTCCATGTGAAAATTTCGTTGAGAAAGAAAATAGAAAGCAATAAAGTAATTACAATACTTCCTTTATCAATTAAAGCAACTTCAGAAACATTCCCTATTTTAATGGCTTTATAATAGAAAATCCAGGAAAGTGTTGTAGTGAAACCTGAAATACCAAGCAAAATAATATCTTTTTTGGTGAGATTGGTAAAATCTTTTACGGTATTAAATACAAAAACATTCAACCAAATTAATATAAAAACAAAAGAAGTTCTTACTGCTATCCCAGTATCGCTAGCTACATTTTTTAGTCCAGCTTTAGCTATGACAGAAGTCAACCCAGCAAATAACATCGAGATGATTGCGAAGAGTTGGTATTGTTTCATGGATTTAAATTAAATATATTCCAAAATAATCCCTGCTCAAATACAATTTATATCATAAAGTTGTAAACGTTACTTCGTTTCCATAGACTGTACCACCAGCATTAGTAGCAAAAGCTCTTACATAATATATGGTTCCTGGGTCTAAATCTACTAATAAACTAGTAAAAGGTCCAGTAGTTCCAGGAGAGTCAATTACGTCGTCAAGTGTTGTTGGGTTTGGAGTGATCGAATAACAAATTCCTCTAGCAATAATTGGTTCTCCACCCGCTGATAACACATTTCCTCCACTGATTGCAGATGTATCAAAAATATCTGTAACAGCTGTAGTAGTTATTGTAGGCAACTCAATTATTGTTGAATCTAGAGTTATAAAAGTAATCTCATTACCATAACCTGTTCCGTTAGCATTAGTAGCAAAAGCTCTTACATAATAAGTTGTATTTGCTTCTAAATTTACTAAAGCACTAGTAAAAGGGCCAGTTGATAAAATAGCATCAATTACGTTATCAGTTATAGTTGGATTTGAAGTTGTAGACCAACAAACTCCTCTAGCTAGAATTGTAGCTCCTCCAGCTGAAGTAATTTCTCCTCCACTTGTTGCAGTTGTTTCAGTAATATCAGTTGCTCCAAAAGTAGTTAGTATGGGTAATGTTATTGCGTTAGTTGTGGTAGTAAAAGTGACTTCATTTCCATAAACAATTCCAGTGATATTGGATGCATAGGATCTCACATAATATTGAGTGCCAGCTGTTAGTCCAGATAAAGTGCAAGTAAATGATCCTAATGCTCCTGGTTTGGAAATTTTAGTATCAGCAATGGTAGGATTAGGAGATATTGAATAACATATACCACGAGATAAGATAGTTGCATTTCCTGTAGAGGTAAGAATACCACCACTTATTGCAGTTGTTTGATTGATAAGTGAAATTTCAGAAGTACTAATTGAAGGAGATCCTACTACATTTGCATCTGGATGACTATCATTTGTAGAGCAGGATGAAATAAAAAAATTGAAAATAAACAATAATGAGACGATAGATACTAAATGCTTTTTCATAGAAATAACTTATTTTTTTACAAATATAATTGAATTTAAATCAAATATTGAATTAAGAATTAAACAATCAATATCTTAATTTATCTAATTATGGATTCATAAATCACTTTCTGAATATCTTCTCTTATATTTTCTTTAGATAGTGTATTTATTGTTGCTTCTGGGAAAGTTCGATTCGATAAAAAAACATAAATCAATTCTTCTTCTGGGTCTGCCCATGTCATGGTTCCTGTAAAGCCCGTATGTCCAAAACTTGTTAAAGAAGCACAACCACATGTGGGTCCAGCAGTTCCAACAGCTTGTGGTTTGTCAAAACCAATTCCTCGTCTATTGCCTTCAGCGCAGAAATAACAGGTGTTAAAATCTGTAAATGTTTTTTCGGAAAAGTATTGATGGTTACCATAATTGCCTTTTTGAAGATACAATTGCATCATTTTGGCAATATCCATAGCATTGGAAAAAATTCCTGCATGTCCGCCTACTCCTCCTTCCATGGCTGCTTCCATATCATGAACATAACCCTGAATTTGCTGATGACGGAAATAAGTATCGATTTCTGTCGGTGGAATACTGTCCTTATCGAATGTATTATTCAAAGGATTGAAAGTCGTATTGTTCATTCCTAACGATTGATAGAATTGTTCTTTTACTAAATCCTCTAATTTTTTACCTGTAACTTTTTCTAGATAATCTTTCAAAATAATAAAAGTAAAATCGCTGTATTTGTATTCTTTTTTTGGTAATAACTTACTATCAACAATCATTTTAATAATCGTGTCATGATAATCATTTCTCATAAATAAACTATCCGCCACTTGCTTAGAGAATAGCTCATTAGAGACTTTGCTGTAATATTTAGGCAATGGCATTTTAGCACTATCTAAAGTTGCTTTATAAAACGGAATCCACGCCTGAAGTCTCGCATAATGAGATAATAAATCTTTAAATGGAATATCCTGTTTGTCAGAGTTTTTGAATATTAGCAACAATTCTCCCAATGTAGTTTGCATCGTGATTTTTTGTTGATCGTATTGTTGCATCACATTCGGAAGAGTTGCAATAATCTTAGTCAATGATGCAATATCATAAACAGTTTGATTCTCTACTTTTGTTTTGTTTTCGTAGGTAAAATAACCAAATGATTTTTGATAGACAACTTTTCCTTTTCTAGCCACCAATATTTGCATTCCAGGTGTCATTTTTTTGGTTATTGCATAATTGGCTAAACTTTCTAACTTAGCTAATTTAGAAGAATCCATTCCAACATTTTCGGGTAATGCAAATCCCAATCGATTGGACTTACTTGTTGTTAAGCCAAAACCTTCTCTAAATTGCTCATTAATAGAAACTGGTAGTTTTCCTTTGGCTTCAATAGCTCCAAAAAGCAATTCAGCAGAAACAGTTTGAGCAATTTCGCTGTTTTGATAGGAAACGACAACGCCTTCAATGTCATCAAAATATTGAATAGGAATCAAAGAATAAGGTTTGGTAAATACATCTAAAACGACCACATTATTCTTAGCAATTTCAGATAACCAAAATAATTCTTTATCATTAAAAGCGTGGCTTTTCCATGCTTTATCAGTTTTGTGAAAGCCAACAATCACTTTGGTATACAACACTAACTCTTCATTGAGACAATCAATATCTTCATCTTTCACTTCAACGACATTCGTATATTTTTTTAGAGTGTTTAAAAAGGCACTATTCACATCATCACCCAATTTTACATAGGCAATTTTCTCATTTTCTAGATTATTTAATGGAAGAATACTGTCTTTGTTTTTAATAACGGTGATGGCGTTTTCATAAAGTTCGTATTGCAAAACATCATTCTTCACTGGATTTAAATCAGTATATAAATTTGGTATTGCAATTGGCTTGTAGGAATTCAAACCAGCTTTGTATTTATACTTTAAAATTTTCTTCACAGAAAAAGCCAATCGTTCTTCTGATATCAAACTATCTTGATACGCCATGCAAATTTTCTCAGCAGCGACAGGAACATTTTCAGCACAAAGGAGAATATCATTTCCAGCTAGAAATGCTTCTAAATCGATATCTCCAGGTTCTCTGAAATTTTTTGCGGCTTTCATATTTAAGGCATCAGTAAAAATCAAACCTTTAAATCCCAATTGGTTTTTTAAGACATCCGTAATGATATTATGCGATACAGAGGATGGAATATTTTCTCGTGGTTCTAAACTCGGTACATTCAAATGGGCTACCATGACTGAGGCAAGACCTTCAGCGAATAGCCTTTTATACGGATACATTTCAACGTCATTCAATCGTTCTTTAGTGAAGGTAATCGTGGGCAATGAATTATGAGAATCAATTTCAGTATCACCATGTCCTGGAAAGTGTTTTCCGGTAGCTAATAATCCCAAACTTTGATACCCTTTCATGATTGCCAATGCACTTTCGGCAACATTTTCTTTGTTTTCTCCAAAAGAACGAAAACCAATAATTGGATTTTTTGGATTGGTGTTGATATCTAAAACAGGAGCAAAATTAAAATGAATGCCAATTCTTTTATTTTCTTCACCCATGTAAAGACCTACTTTTTCAATTAGTTTTTTATTTTGAATGGCACCCAAAGTCATGTTCCAAGGATAGCGGTAGGTAGAGTCTAAACGCATTCCTAATCCCCATTCCCCATCTATAGCTATAAGTAAAGGAACTTTAGATTTTGATTGAAATCGATTGGTGAGTTTGGCTTGACGTACTGGACCGCCTTGAAAGAAAATCAATCCACCCACTTTACTTTCTTGAATGAGCTTATCTATCGATTTGACGTGAACGGAATCTTTATTGGAATAGGCAGAAATCATAAACAATTGCCCGATTCTTTCGTCAAAAGTCAATGAATTGTAGATGCTATCGACCCATTTTTTTTGAAGTTGGGAATCGTAGTTTCCATCAAAACTTTCCACTACAGGATTTGGTGTTGGGATAATTATTTTAGGAGCAACAGTTACAGGAGTTTTCTTGCTAGCGCAACCAATTCCGATAGCTAAAAAGCTACTCCAAAATAGCAATGTAAAAAACGATTTTTTCATCAAGAGTATTGAATTAAAAGAAACGGCTGTGCCAGCTTTCACCTGCAGGAACTTCCCAGTTTTCATTCCATTCTTCAATAGAATTCACCAAATTATTGAATACGATTGTTTTTTCAGTAACGGCTTTGTCCTTAGCCATTTTCTTGAAATCAATCAATGTTTTATGGGCAATATGTTCTCCTAATTTGAAAGTTACATTCATTTTATCTAATAAATCTACGGCGTATTCTTTTTCAATACTTTGAATGAATTCTACGGATTTATCGATAGAACAACCTGTTGCCATTTGTACTTCCTGATTGACAGCTAGAATTATGAAACGATTGTATTTTAATACATAGGAAGCCTCCAATCCTGTTCCATGAGCAGCCCATGAATCAATAAAGGTTTTCAATTCTTTTTCGATTAAAGCAAACTCTTCTTCAGTGAATTTTCTGTTGGATTGATAGATCCAAATTTTAGATTCAAGTGGTAAATTTTCAAAAGGAACGTACATAATTTTCTGAGTTGCTGAGTTACTGAGTACCTGAGTTGCTGAATTCAGAATAAGGTAACATTAGTAAAATGTGTTATAAATCTTGAGCGTTTGCTATCAATTCTGCGATGTCCATAACTTTAACGTCGCTTTCTTTTTCTTTGTTTTTGATGCCATCTGTTAACATGGTATTGCAAAACGGACAACCTGCAGCAATGATTTGAGGTTGGGTTTCAAGTGCATCTTCGGTTCTTTCGATATTCACTTCTTTGTTTCCTGGTTCGGCATCTTTAAACATTTGAGCACCACCAGCACCACAGCATAATCCATTGGCTTTTGAACGTTTCATCTCTACTAACTCAGCATCTAATTTTTGAATTAAATCTCGTGGCGCTTCATATACATTATTGGCTCTACCTAAATAACACGGATCATGAAATGTAATTCGTTTTCCTTTAAATTGGCCACCTTCAATTGTTAATCTCCCTTGGTCTAATAAAGATTTTAAAAATTCTGTATGATGAACAACTTCATATTTCCCTCCCAATTCTGGGTATTCGTTTTTTAAAGTATTGAAACAATGCGGACAGGCAGTAACTATCTTCTTTGCTTCGTAAGCATTTAAAACTTCGATATTCATCATTGCCTGCATTTGAAACAAGAACTCATTCCCTGCTCTTTTTGCTGGATCACCCGTACAACTTTCTTCGGTTCCTAATACAGCAAATTCAACATTCGCTCTATTGAGTATTCGAACAAAAGCTTTGGTAATTTTCTTGGCTCTATCGTCAAAACTTCCAGCACAACCTACCCAAAAAAGAACTTCTGGTTGTTTTCCTTGTGCTAGTAACTCAGCCATTGTTGGCACTATTAATTGCTCCATATTATTGTTTATTCGTTTAATCGTTGAACCGTGTAATCGCATATCGGTTCAACGATTAAACGATTTCACGATTACACATTATTCGTGTTTTCCGTCATCAAAAACTTGGATAGTTACTTCTTTGTCAATTAAATCTGTAAATTTTCCTCTATAACGAGTAGCTTTTACCAAGTGATTGTCAATCCAATGGTAATTTCCGCCACGAGGCTTTCCAAAGAGAATCCCATGGTATTTGAAACCGAATTTTTTCAACCAAATCTCCGTATATTCTCTATGTGCTTCGGTTCTTGAAGTAAAAAAGAAAATAATATGCCCTTCGTCATACCATTTGTTTAAAGTCACTAAAGCATCCGGATATACATCAGCGGTAAGCATTCTTTCAGGTTCTTCGTTGGGAATATCATCGCAAACCGTTCCGTCAATATCGATTAAATAATTCTTGATTCCTTCGGGTAAAATGGGACTTATCGTATGTCCGTTTTCTGTTGCTGCAACTAATTGCTTGTCTAAATCTTCTGTTTTCATTTTCGTTTTGTTTCTAATTTATTTTTGTTAAAATGGATTAAAAACACCCTTAACCTCACCTATAAGAGAATTTTTGTTTTATTGTTTAAGATATTAATTTTCGTTTTTCCAATTCAATCGATCTTGTTGATTGTATTGCCATGGCGCTCCATTGTTTTCAATGTTGGTCATCATCGCATTCAACGACATTGGTGCTGCACTTTGTTCCATTACTAAAAAACGTCGCATATCCATGATTATTGAAAGCGGACTAATATTAACGGGACATTCTTCCACACAAGCGTTACATGATGTACATGCCCAAAGCTCTTCTGAGGAAATGTAATCGTTGAGTAATGATTTGTTGTCGGGAATAAAAACACCTTTGTTCGCATCGATGTTTTTTCCTACTTCTTCCAATCGATCTCGTGTATCCATCATGATTTTACGTGGAGACAACTTCTTGCCCGTTTGATTGGCCGGACAGGATGACGTACATCGACCACATTCGGTACATGTATAAGCATTGAGTAATTGTATCCAATTTAAATCTTGTACATCACTTGCACCAAACTTAGTTGGAGCTGCATTAGCTTCGCTCAGTTCGGCTCCGCCTCGGGTTTCATCGATTACAGGAGTTGCATAAGGATCGGCATTCGGATCCATCATCAACTTTACTTCTTGGGTAACAGAAGTTAAATTGTCTAATTGTCCTTTTGGATTTAAATCGGCAAAATAGGTATTGGGAAATGCTAAAAGAATGTGTAAATGTTTGGAGAAATAAAGGTAGTTTAGGAATATCAAAATACCTGTGATGTGAATCCACCAAAAGATTCTTTCAAAGAAAGCCACTGAAGTTGGATTCATTCCATTAAAAAATGGCGCAATATATTGCGATATCGGAAAAGAACCCGCTTGATGATAATGTCCAAATCCACCAGGAATGTTTTGCAAATGAAAATCAGCAGCATTCATCAATAAGAATAGTGACATTAATACAATCTCAAAATACAAAATGTAATTGGCATCACTTTTTGGCCATCCTTTTAAATCGGAACTAATAAATCGTTTGAGTTTGATACCATTTCTTCGAATTAGAAACACAATCACTGCCACTAATACCAATAGCGCTAGAATTTCAAAGGAACCAATTAAAACATCGTATACAATTCCAAGAAATGAAAAAACACGATGTGTTCCGAAAAGCCCATCGATGATAATTTCTAAAACTTCAATATTTATAATTACAAAACCTAGATAAACAATAATATGCAAAATTCCAGCAACCGGTCTTTTTACCATTTTCGATTGACCTAAAGCAATCATCGTCATATTTTTCCAGCGCTCTGAAGCATTATCAGATCTATTTACAGCTTGACCTAAATTGATATTTCGAATAATTTTCTTTATATTTTTTACAAAATAGTACACACCAAAAGTGAGAAGAATTGCAAAGAATAGGTTGTCTAAATAGTTCATACTGGGAATTTTATTTAGTACTTGAATTAGGCGCTACATAGGGTTTGTTTTTCTTTCCAAAAAGAGAAACATTGACATAACGAGTCGGGTTTAAACGAACATCTTGCAAAAGTAATTCGAGTTCTTTTGAAGTTTGCGTTAGATTGTTATACAACGCTTCATCTTTCATCATTTTACCAGCAGTTCCTTTGCCTGCATTCACATCCGCTAGCATTTTATCAACTTTTTCTAATGTAACTTGCAGATTTTTAGCGGTTTTTCCTAAATCAGCTTTGTTTAAAGAATCGGAAATTTTAGAAAAATTAGAAGATACTTTATGGAAATCAGTAACAATTCCATTAATATTAGTTTTATTATCGGCGAGCAAGCCATTCATACTTTCAGAAGCTTTGTGAAATTGAATCATCGTTTGAGTCAATTCGGCTAAAGATTGCTTAATATCTTCTTGGCCTTTTTTGTCTAAAACATTGTTTAAACCCGTCATCAGTTGATTAGCATTCAAAAGTACTTTGTCTAATTTTTCTTGTAATGGGGCTAATTTTTCACCAACTAAATCCGTTAATCCAAGTTTGGTATTCCCAAGTAATTTACTACCAGATTTTGCAATTTCTTTATCGTCTAAATTGGGAACAATCATGATTTGTTTCCCTCCAATTAACCCAGAATCATAGATGGTTGCTACGCTAGATTTTGATATTGGAAAATCAGATTTTATTTGTAATTCGGCTACTAATTTACCCGTTTCATTGGAAAGTGTAATACCATTAACTTTACCTATTACAAGCCCGTTTAAAGTCACAGGAGCTGATTTACCAACACCTTCAACGTTGTCATATTCTACATAAAAAATCTTGTAGGATGTTAAAAGATCTCTCCCTTTTAAAAAACTATAGCCCCAAATAAATAATAAAATGGATGCTATAACTAGAATGGCAGTTTTAATTTCTCTTGTAATTTTCAAAATATTGATGTTTAAACAAATTTAAAATAAAATAATACAATTTTAGGTTTATTTCAAGGCATCTTGAACACTAATTTTATTGCCATCTTTGAAAGCAATTAGGTAAGCTGATGAATATCCTTTTGATTTAGCTTCTTCTAAATTTTTCTTGGCAGTGGCATAATCGGAAGTTTCACCATAAGTATATTTATATAATTGACCATTATCAGTCGTTACTGCAATGTTATTTAGCCCTTTAAAATTAGAAGGTATTAAGTCTAATTTTTTTCCAACTGCGGCAATTTGAACTTTAAAAATAATTCCCGTTGTTACTGTTTTTGGTTCCTCTTTAGCAATTGGTTTTTCTACTTCTGTTTCAGTTTTTAAAATTACAGGAGTATCTTTAACTGGCTCTTGTGACATTTTTTTAGATGGTTTCTCAATAATGTCTGATGAACTACTTCCAAAATATTCTTTTTTATAACTAACAATTGCATTGGCTATTGCTTGTGCTATTTCTTGTTGACCCTCTTCAGAATCAAGCTTAGCACCTTCGGTTGGATTCGAAATAAAACCGGTTTCTATAAGTACTCTAGGCATGTAAGCTTTGTGCAAAACCATGAATGGCGCTTGTTTTACACCTCGTGTTTTTTTATTCAATCCTGCAAATTGATCTTGAATTTTACTCGCTAAAGAAATGCTGTTGTCTAAATATTCCTCTTGCATTAGAGTCAAACCAATCATTGAACTTGGATTATTAGGGTCAAAACCTTCGTATTTTTGTTTGTAATCTTTCTCTAAAGTAATAACCGCATTCTCGCTTTTTGCAACGGCTAGATTAGAAGCATTTTTGTTCAAACCCATTACATACGTTTCACATCCATCTGCAGAGGTGTTTTTGTTGGCATTACAATGAATAGAAACGAAAATATTAGAATCCACTCTATTGGCGACACTCGAACGTTCTACTAATTCTATAAAAACATCCGTTTTACGAGTATAGTTCACTTCAATATTTGGATTTGATTCCAATATTTTACCCACTTTAAGAACAATAGCTAGTGTAATATTTTTTTCTATATGTCCATGATATATGGCTCCATAATCATGTGCGCCATGACCTGCGTCTAGGGTTACTTTAAATTTACTATTAGATTGAGAAAATGAAGAAATAGAAAAAACAAAGAATGCAAATAGGAATATATAGTTGATTTTGCGTGAATTAAGCATAGTAACAAATAAAGTTAATTTTAATAAAAACTCAAAGGTTTTACATTGTAATATTATTTATTTTTGACGAAAAATAATCATTAAGTTTGGCGCGTCAAAAATAAGCCATATTTTTACAAAAATAGCATTTAAACCTTTGCATACAAACTTATTTCATATCGTTTTATCAGCATTTTTCCTAACAATTGGAATTTCAAAAAGTTATTCTCAAGAATTAAATACAAAATCGATAGCAATCCCAGCAAAGAAACAAATTGACAGTACTTCAATCGCGATTCAAGACCTAACAAAAATTGGTGACACTATTAAAACCGATAGCATTAAACCCAAAAAAGCGATACTTGAAGGAAAAATCAAATACAAAGCAGAAGCCTATGCAAAGTTAGATCAAAAGAAAAAACTGATTACCTTATACGATAAAGCTGAATTGTATTATCAAGACATCGAATTAAAGTCAGGTATTATTGTTTTTAATTATGAAAAAAATGAAGTTTATGCAGGAAGAATAAAGGATTCTGCAGGAGTTTATACTCAATATCCCAATTTCAAACAAGGTTCAAACGTGGTAGAACCTGATTCCATTCGATTTAATTACAAAACCAAAAAAGCGTTAATTTGGAATTCAAGGACCGAACAAGATGAATTTAAAATAAAAGCTGAAATTTCTAAAAGAGTTAATGATTCGGTTTACTTCTTGAAAGGTGCTCGATTTACAACTGCTCAAGATATCGAGGATCCGGAATATTATTTTAGAACCAGTCGTTTGAAATTTGTACCGGGTAAAAAAGTTGTCACTGGATTAACGAATATGGTTATTGCTAATGTTCCTACTCCACTTGCTTTGCCCTTTGCTTTTTTCCCGATGTCAGAAACCAGTCAATCTGGATTGATAATTCCAACTTGGAATGATACTAGAGACCGAGGCTATTCACTACAAAATGGAGGATATTATTTTGCTTTAAGCGATTATTATGATTTGGCTTTTTTAGGTGATTATTATACTAATGGTAGTTATGCTACTCGATTTGAATCGACTTATGCCTTAAAATACAAATTTCGAGGGAATGTCAATTTCCGTTTTGAAAACTTAATCAATAGTGAAAGAGGTTTTCCTGATTATTCTAAAACAAATATTTATAATATTCAATGGTCTCATTCGCAAGATTCAAAATCAAGTCCAAATTCGAGATTCTCAGCTTCCGTAAATTTTGGAAGTAGCAAGTATTTCAGACAATCAGCCAGTCAGATTAATGTAGGTTCGAATTTAAATAATACGTTAAGTTCTTCCGTTTCCTATTCAAAAACTTTTAATTCGATTCCACAAGTGAATTTATCACTTACCGCTACACATTCTCAAAACACCAATACAGAACAAATCAACATGACGTTGCCAACGCTGCAATTGAGTGTAGATCGCGTTTTTCCTTTCGCACCGAAAGAAGGTATTAAAAAAGGGTTTATCAAGAATATTAATTTGCAATATAATTTAAGAGGCGAAAATCAAATTGCCACAACAGATTCCTTGTTTTTTAAACCTCAAATGTTTAAAGACGCTAAAGTGGGTTTTCAACACAGTATTCCTTTAAGTACAAACTTTAAATTGGCAAAATATTTTAGCGCCACCACTTCTGTTAATTATGAAGAAGTTTGGTATTTGAAAACCATTCGAAAAAGTTTTGATGCTCCTACCAATAAAGAAGTAATTTCTGAAGTCAACAAATTCGATGCTTTTAGAACCTATTCTTTTTCTTCAAGTTTGGGAACCACTATCTATGGAACTTTCAATTTTGGTGAATCGAAAAAAATACAAGCTATTCGTCACGTAATGAGACCTTCTGTTTCGTATAGTTATACGCCAAGCTTTAATCAGTATTATGATACCTATGCGGCAGATGGAAGTGGGACTATGGTGAAAGAATATACTCGATTTGAACAAGGAATCTTTGGTGCTCCAGGTAAAACAGTATCCAGTAGTGTTGGATTTAGTCTCAGCAATACTTTCGAAGCCAAAGTGACCGATAAAGACACTACAAAAACAGAAGCTAAAAAGGTCATGTTACTAAACAATCTGAACCTTTCTACGAGTTATGATATCAAAGCGGATTCTTTAAATTGGGCTCCTTTACGAGTTAGTGGCGGTACTGCTTTTTTTAAAAATAAAATGAATGTCAATTTTGGAATGACCTTAAATCCTTATGCGATAGATAATGCGGGAAGAACTTTCAATACCTATAATATCGATAATGGAGGAAGTTTATTTCGAATGACCAGTGCCAACATGACCCTTAATTATTCTTTATCCAGTTCGGAATTTGGAGCAGATGCCACTAAGAAAAAAAACGATCAAGGTTTGCGTAATGGTGGTCGAGAAGATGATTTATTTGGCACCAATACCGATTTTAGTGATCGACGACAAAGTCAGTTTGGTGAAAAAGAGGATGAAGAAAAGGATGATTTTAAAGGATTTTTTAATTACGATTTGCCATGGGATATCAATTTTGCTTATCAACTAACGTATACGAATATTAAAAGAGAGAAGGAAATTTCAGGAAATTCATTGATGATGTCTGTAAACACTAGCTTATCTCCCAAATGGAAAGTCGGAGTATCGTCGGGTTATGATTTTGTTCAAAAAGGAGTTACGTTTTCACAGTTCCGTTTTGAAAGAGATTTGATGAGTTGGCGCATGGATTTTAGCTGGACACCTTACGGAACGAATGCTTTTTGGAGTTTCTTTATTGGAATTAAATCAAGCGTGTTGAGCGATATTAAGTGGGAAAAAAGAACACTTCCGGATAGAGTGTTGAGATAATTGATAGTGAATAAGTAACCTATAATAATTATGTATAAGAAAATCATATACACTGAAAAAGCCCCTGCACCTATTGGACCGTACAGTCAAGCTGTAATGGTTGGAAATATATTATATACTTCAGGTCAAATAGCTTTAAATCCTGAAACGATGGAATTAGTTTTAGATTCTATAGAGTTTGAAACCGAGCAAGTTATGCAAAATTTAAAAGCGCTATTAGAAGCAGCTAATATGACTTTTGAAAATGTTTTTAAAACAACTATTTTCATAACCAATATGAATGATTTTGCACGAATCAATGCGGTATATGGAAAATATTTTAACGAAAAAACCGCACCTGCAAGAGAAACGGTTCAAGTGGCTGCTTTGCCAAAATTTGTAAATATTGAGATTGCTATGATAGCAACGCTATAGCGTTCAATAAAAGTTGTGCTGTAGCTTCGTTGGTGGCTAATGGAATATTATGCACATCACAAACCCGAATAAGCATATTGATATCTACTTCGTGCGGATGGCTGGAATTTGGATCTTTAAAAAACAAAACCATTTTGGTTTTTCCTTCCGCTACTCTCGCAGCAATTTGCGCATCACCACCCATTGGACCTGAAAGCATTTTTTTGACTATAAATCCAGCATTTGCTGCTTGTCCTCCAGTAGTACCTGTAGCAATTAGTTGAATATTTTCACTGAGTAATAAAGTTTTATTTTTATTTAAAAACTGAACCATGTCGGCTTTCATTCGGTCGTGAGCTATGATGGCAATTTCCATTATGAAATTATTTATTTAAAACATGGTAGGCAATCAAACCATCAATTGGTCTGCGTAGTACGTTGCCAACTTTGATGTCATAAGTTTCCAATACTTCTTCCAATTCTTCTTTCAAATAAAAAGCAATAGAACCAACAAAATGAACCAAAACATCTTTACAATTATCAAATTGCATGATGTAATTTTCAGCAAAATCTTTCATTTCAGCTTTGATTATTTCTTTGCAAAAAGGGGTGTCTTTATGCTTAATTAAGAATTTTGCAAAGGTGGCTAAATAGGCATTTGGATTGGGTTCTTTATAAAGATTATGTTTAATATAATCGGGTTCTACATTGTATTCTTCTTCAAATTCTTTGGCCAAATCAGCAGGCATTTTATTGAAATAATAGCCTCGTAATAAATGGCGCCCAAAACGATTTCCGGAACAATCATCCATAGCGATGTAGCCTAAGGATTGCACTTTTTGATGCAATACTTTTCCATCAAAAAAACTACAGTTAGAACCTGTACCTAATATGCAAACAATGGCTTGTTCGTCTTTTGGTGTTGTAGCATAAACGGCAGCATACGTATCTTCATGAACGGTTACTTTTGCGTTGGTGAAATATTCTACAAAAACTTGGGTTAAGAAATCTTTCATGCGATCGGTACCACAACCAGCTCCGTAAAAGAAAAGATAATTTGCTTTGTCTTTGTTATGAGAAATATCAAACTTATCATCGAGTCGATGAATGATTTCTTCTTTGGTTAACACCTCTGGATTTAATCCGAGAGATTGCGTTGTGAATAATACTTTGCCAGATTCATCTATGGCAATCCAATCGGCTTTGGTGGAACCGCTATCTACGAGTAGTTTCATGTTAGATTTTTAGATTATTAGATTTTAAGACTGTAACATCTTAAGATTGTTTTAGTATTGAATTTTAAATTGGAAGATTCAATCAAATGATCTAAAAACCTTCCCATCTAATGCCTGTTGCCTAGCCCCGATAATAGTGGAAATCCTTTTTTGCCGTTGTTTACTTCGTCAGTTCGCTGCGCTCGTGTGGCATAAAAGATTGTAACGGATAGCGGGAAATAGCTTCTTAAAAAATAAAGTCCCATTAAATAAATAATGGGACTTTGTAAATGTACTCTATTAATTTAACCCAGCAATATGTACAGATAAATCGATTAATTTGCTTGAATACCCGTATTCGTTATCGTACCATGATACGATTTTGAAGAAGGTAGAATTCAATCCAATTCCCGCTTTAGCGTCGATAATCGACGTTCGAGAGTCAGAAACGAAATCTTGTGAAACCACATCGTCTTCGGTATATCCAATAATATTTTTATAGTTTGTTTCGGAAGCATTTTTTAATACTTTCATAATTTCTTCATACGTAGTTTCTTTGGCAACTTTTACGGTTAGGTCGACTACAGAAACATCAACAGTAGGAACACGGAAAGACATCCCGGTTAATTTACCGTCTAGTTCTGGAATTACTTTACCCACTGCTTTTGCAGCTCCTGTTGAAGAAGGTATAATATTTACGCTAGCGGCACGTCCGCCTCTCCAATCTTTTTTGGAAGGACCATCAGCAGTCATTTGCGTTGATGTTGTAGCGTGAACTGTAGTCATTAATGCTTCTACAATACCAAAATTATCGTGAATTACTTTTGCTAAAGGTGCTAAGCAATTTGTGGTACACGACGCATTAGAAACAATCGTATCAGCTGCAGTAGCTTTGAGGTGATTGACACCCATAACGAACATAGGGGCATCGGCAGAAGGAGCTGAAATTACAACTTTTTTTGCGCCCCCTTTGATATGCGCTTGAGCCGATTCTAAAGTAGTAAAGATACCTGTGCAATCTGCAACTACATCCGCTCCTACTTCATCCCATTTTAAGGTGGATGGATCACGTTCGGCAGTGATTCTAATATTTTTCCCGTTAACGTATAATTTTCCTTCTTTTACTTCTACAGTTCCGTTGAAACGACCGTGAACAGAATCGTATTTTAGAAGATACGCTAAGTGATCTACATCTAGCAAATCATTGATTGCAACAACTTCTACGTTATCTCTATTGAATGATTCTCTAAAAACAATTCTTCCAATTCTTCCAAAACCGTTAATTCCTAATTTTACTTTTGACATTTTTTTTTGATTAAGGCTAAAAGCTATATGCTTTAGGCCAATTGTATATTAAATTTTTATTTATTTGGAGCTTACTGCTTATAGCCTATTGCATACAGCTATGTTGACATGATATCAGAAACTCTTAAAAGTTCACGATCTATTTCAGTATGTCCTTTGATGGCTTGTTCTAATGGCGTTAAAGCCACTTTATCATTGAGTAAACCCACCATAAAGTTAGATTTACCTTCTAATAAAGATTCAACTGCTTTGACTCCCAAGCGACTTGCTAAAACACGATCGAAACATGAGGGAGCGCCACCACGTTGCATATGACCTAATACTGATACACGAACATCATATTCAGGGAGATTTGCTTCTACATAATCCTTTAATTCGAAGACGTTTTTACCGATTTTATCGCCTTCAGCGATCACAACAATGCTCGAAGATTTTCCGGAGGCTTTACTTTTTTTCAAAGATTCTAAAAGACGATCTAATCCTAAATCTTCTTCCGGAATAAGAATTTCTTCAGCACCAGCACCTATACCCGCGTTTAGTGCAATATGACCAGCGTCACGGCCCATCACTTCAACGAAAAATAATCGGTTGTGTGAACTGGCAGTATCACGAATTTTGTCGATGACTTCTACAACCGTATTTAATGCGGTATCGTATCCTAAAGTATGGCTAGTACCATAAATATCATTGTCTATAGTACCCGGGATTCCCATAACAGGAAAACCGTATTCATTATTAAAGACTTCGGCTCCAGTAAAACTCCCGTCTCCACCAATCACAACTAAAGCATCAACATTGGAAGCTACTAAATAATCGTAGGCTTTTTTTCGACCTTCAGCCGTCATGAATTCTTTAGATCGAGCTGATTTTAAAATAGTACCCCCTTTATTGACGATATTGTTTACGCTACGAGGTCCCATTTCTTTAAAGTCGCCTTCAATCATTCCTTGATATCCTCTATAAATACCAAGACATTCAACGTTATGATAAGCACAAGTTCTGACCACAGATCGTATGGCAGCATTCATTCCAGGAGAATCTCCACCTGAAGTTAATACACCAATTTTTTTTATGGTTTTTGACATTTTATTACATTTAAAATGTAAAATTAGCAAACATCTCCTATAAAAAGCTACAGTTTTTAATACTTTAATAGATTTAACGAAATTCAAACGTTTTCGTTAATAAGTTTTTTGTTTTGAGGAAATTTGTTGAAAACTAAAAAGAAGAAGGATTAGCTATTTAATCTTCATTTGGAATTGCTTCAGCATTCGGTTTCTCGACATGCTTTTTTTTGTCTTTTTTCTTGTCGAAGTTAATGTATTCTGGGAGTAAATTTGAATCATCAATTGTTTTTACTGGTTTTTTTACAATTTCAATGTTTTGATTTTTAAATATTTTATGAAGTAATTGTTTGAAAGTTGTAAAATCTACTTGATAGGTTAATCCAATTCCTTGAGTATAACCGATTCCTTGACCAATATAATTGATGTCATTTTCTTTGTTAAAAACATGCAAGTTTAAGGTTCCATCATTATTCACTCTGTACTGAATTTCAACATCTCCAACAATAGCAGATTCGTTAATACCACCAACTGGAACTCCTAATTTTCCATTGATACTAATTCTTTCGCTAACTTTTGTCGTAACTGTCAATCCTACTCTACCGTCGGTTTCTTTCCCTGGATTTCTATCAGCAGAAACCAAATCGACACCAACGGTAATTTTGTCCTCTGAATCATTCAAAATGGAACCGAAGATATCTCCAACTTTTTCATATAGATTATTCGCAATAGAAGTTTGGCTTATTCCATCAGCACTCAAAAAGCTACCTGTAGACAGCAAAATTAAGGCTTGTTTTTGTCGAACATCTTTATCGTCTAATTTGGTTTGAATTTCAGATTTCAATATAGAACTTACGGTAGGAAAATTGATGTTAAATTCAGGATTTGGGTTGCTTAAATTTCCTTTTAAACCAATTACAACTTCAACATCTACTTTTTTATTAAAGGAAGGATTATCAATTAAAAGTGCTGGATTAGCAGAAGTTTTGTAAACAGCTTCAAGATTTAAATTGGCTTTCATTGGATCACCTTCCCATACAACAGAACCACCTTTTTTTATTGTGAATTGTTTGTTGATTATGCCTCCATATTTAAAGTTATAAGTTCCTTCATAAGCTTGAAAATCTCCCCACATATTGAATTTACCTAGCGTATTGATTTTGAACAACAATGATCCGAATCCTTTACCTTTCATGCCATGACCTGAATTACGATCGAGAATAATTTCTACTTCCGCTTCCGGTGTAATATCAAATTCAAATTCTAGTTCAACGCCATTGTATTTTTTACTTAAATCAGTGATTCCATTTTTAGTATTGAATTTTTCATTAGAAGAAATAAAATGGATGTAGTTATTATCACCACTAGTTTCAGCATCATTAATCGGAATTTTAATAAAAGTTCCTTTCTCTGATTTTCCGTTTACTTTGATAAATAAATTACTTATCGGACCTGTAATATTAGCTTGTCCATCCATGAATGCTGTTCCGAAATAAGCCGCGTCTTCACTGTCTTTAGTATCTAAAGCTAGAATTCGATTGGAACTCAATTCCAAATCTAGTTTCCAATCCGAAAAATTGGTGTGACCGATACTTCCTTCTAATCTTGCTTTAGTTTTATATTTACTATCTTCTATCGTAGCATTTCTAATGATAAATTTCTTTTCTGTAACATCTACAATAGCTTGGTCATCGATCTTATAATCTACATTGAGATAGGGAATTCCAAGACCTGCTTTATCTACATAAAGTCTTCCATTAATGTCAAAATTATCAAAGTCACCTGAAACATTTGATCTTCCAGATGCAAAACCTCTAATATTAGAAATAACATCGCCACCAAAGGAACTTAGGATACCTAAATTGAATTTGTCAAAATTCAAATCAAGGTCAAATTTTGTTTTTTGATCTATAATGTCAAAGTTTCCTTCTGCTACAAAAGATTCAACATTATCATTTTCAATGGAAGAATTTAAATAAAACTTTTGAAAATTCTCATCGCCTTTGATATCTAAATTCATATTTCCAAGAGCAACATCATTGACTTTCAAACTATCAATTTTTATGGAAGAAGTGGGTTGATAAATGGAATTATTTTGTTTTAAATGCACTTCACCATTCAAGGCACCATCGACTTTAAATCGCTTTAATTTTGGTAAAAGTTTGTCTAACTGGACTTGAGAAAAACTCAAATTAAGATCTTTATAAGACGTGCCTAACAAATCTCCATTCAATTTTAAATTTTGATTTTCATGCGATAATTTGACGTTATTAATATTAAATTTCTTGAATTTTTTATCAAAAACGATGGTATTATCTGATGCATCTTTTTCATTCAAATACCATAAAAAATCATTGTACATTAATTCTGATTTTTGAATGCCTACAATATTCTGTCTCTGAGCATCTATGGTATGGTAAAGGTTCAAACTAAAGGCATCTTGTCCGCTATCTCCTCCTTTAAATTCGGTTCTCAAAAACAAGGTATCTTTAGTTGTAATATTGATTAAACTAAAATCTCTTGCTTTATAATACTTTGTCTTAATCGAATCTAAGGAAATGTAGGTGTTATACAAAGGATTTTTATTATCAATATCAATTTTAATATTGTCAAAAGTATTTTCGTAAGCGAGGATTGATGGCGAGGAGAAATTGAGTTTAAAATCATCCGTATCCGAATCGATGGCTCCACGTAATTTAGTATTGTTTCCTATGGTAATACTTGGATAGAAAATTTCCACAATTTTATTGTAAATACTAAAGTCGAATTTGAGATATTGCCCTTTTTGAATAGGATTTCGAGAATAATTGGCATACAAACTTCCTGCAGAATTCTCTAACATTTTTTTTAATAACCCAATTTTGAATTTACCAACCACTTTACCTTCTACAATATCAGGTGATTCTATAGCGATTGTTCTTACATTGTCCGAATCAAAACTCGAATGCAAGGAAAAATCATCAAAATAATAATTGTTTTTACTATTTTGATAGGATGTTTCTGAGCAATGTATATCGCCTTTTAAATCATCAAGATTATTCCCGGCAATATTCATATTGATATCGCCTTTAAAAACAGCTATGGAATCTTTTGTAACAAAATTCAATCGATTCAAATTGGCATAATCGATTTTTGTTTGAAAATTATAGGCAATATCTTTTTTACTTAAATTCACTAATCCACTGAAGTCTAAAAACAAATTAGGATCATTGATAAATACTTTTCCAGTAAAAATAGGATTCTTAAATGTACCGTCAACAATCACTTTAGTATACGTATAGCCATTGTATTTTAGTTTGTAAATGTCTCCTGAAAAAGAAGTGTTTAGATTTTTCTGTTTAAACCCTTTTCCTTCAACATCAATATTTAAAGTTACTTTTTCTACATTCTTTTCTCCTAAAAAAGAACCTATATTGAATTCTTCAAGGATGATATTCCCTTTATAATTGGCATTGTCAATATTGTCAATATTACTCATACTCAAATTGGACTGAATATTTCCTAAAGCAGTCGTCATATAAAAATCAGAAACAATTGTTTTGGTTGTAATTTC
>CANHMG010000002.1 GCA_947461795.1 Flavobacteriaceae bacterium
GTAACACTCACTAAATTGAATGTTGAAGTTATCAATAATGGTATGCTTAAAGTCGCTATTCCAGAAGCACCTATAGGTATTTGTAGATTACCGTTATTATTAATGGTATATGTTACGATACTATTTGGAGTTCCTGTAAAAAGTATTGAAGCTGTACTTCCTGAACAAACTGTTCCAGAAGAGGATATAGTTGCAATTGGCAAAGGAACAATATTGATTGTTAAAGACTCAGAAAGCGGTTTATTACAAAACAATGGCCCTTCAGTGACCACACTAATTAGAGCGTAAGTCGTAGCTACAATGATATTTGATTGTAAAGTAGCTGATCCAGATGCATCTAAAGGAATAGTATTAGGAATATTGTTTATAGTATATGTTACCGTCGCATTTGGTGTACCTGTAAAAAGTATGGTTGCATTTGAACCAAAACAAATTGGATTAACAGCACTAATAGATGCAGAAGGTAATGGCAAAACTTGAATGGTAACAGTATTTGTAAAAGGTACTTCACATCCTGGTGTTCCTTGAGTTCTTATCGAAACAAAATTAACAACTGTTGTCGTATTATAGGTATTACTAATAGTTGCGGTTCCAGAAGCACCTATAGGTATTGTAAGATTTGTACCTCCATCTAAGTTGTATGTCACTATCGTATTAGGTGTTCCTGTCAGCAAAATGCTAGCAATTTCGCCAGAACAAATTGTACTGCCATTACCAACATTTAAAGTAGGAATCGGATCAACTTGAATAGTGATACTATCGGTAAGTAGATTGATACAAACAGGATTTCCGCTTGAAGAAACACTTATTAAACTATAGACGCTACTAATAGTTAAAACAGGACTGATTATTGACGCATTACCAGAAGAATCCAATGGTATAGTTTGAATAACTCCATCAACAGAATACGTTATCAATGCAAAAGGAGTTCCGTTAAAATTAATTATTCCAGAAGTTCCTGTACAAATATTGAGTGTTGTTGAAGATATTGTTGCTGTTGGCAATGGCAATATAGCAATGGTTATACTTTCCGAAAGCAATTTTGTACAAGCAAGCGAACTTCCGGTAGTTACACTAACTAGAGTAATAATACTTGGAGCGGTTAATAATAACGTACTAAATGTAGCATTCCCTGAATTATCTAAAATCGTTTGATTTGCAACTCCATCAATCGTGAAATTAACAGTAGTGTTTGGAGTTCCTGAAAAAACTATTGTTGCCGAAGTACCAAAACAAGTTTGTAATTGAGTAGAACTTATAGTTGCAGTTGGTAAAGGCTCAACATTGATTGTGATACTTTCTGTTAAAAGTTTTAAACAACCTGGAGCACCTGATGAAGTTACACTAACTAAAGTAATTGTAGTATTAGCTGATAACGGTAGTGTGGTTAATGTTGCCGTACCCAAAGCATCTAAACTTATTTGATCAGAGACACCATTAATCGTATAAGCAATTATTGCGGTTGGAGTTCCATTAAAATTAATTGTTGCAGTAGTACCAGCACATACATCTAAATTAGTCGATGAGATTGATGCTGTTGGTATTGGAGTTACAGTAATCGTAATACTAGCTGTTAAAGGATTTATACAACTTGGAGAGCCAACAGAAGAAACACTAATTAACGTATAGATACTATTTACAGTTAAAACAGAAGTGATTATTGACGCATTACCAGAACCGTCCAATGGTATAGTTTGATTAACTCCATCAACAGAATACGTTACAGTTGCAAACGGGGTTCCTGAAAAATTTATAGTTGCCGTTGACCCTGAACATATTGACAAAGTCGGTGATGAAATAGAAGCCGTCGGTAGAGGCACTATTCCTATAGTTAGGCTTCCTGTTATTGGTTGGCTACAACTTGGCACTCCACTAGAAGCAGCACTTATCAAAGTATAGGTAGTTGGAACTGTCAAAACACCAGTAATAATAGTAGCTTGTCCTGAGCCATCTAACATAATAGTTTGATTAGGATTGCTATCAATTTTATATGTGATTATTGCTAATGGCGTTCCTGTAAAAGTAATTGTAGCCGTAGATTCTGAACAAACACTAGAAACAGAAGATGATAAAGAAACTGTAGGTAATGGCAGAATTGTAATTATGATACTTTCAGTTAAAAGTTCTGAACAACTTGGAGGACCTGATGAAGTTACACTAACTAAAGTAATTGTTGTATTACCTAATAACGGTGCTGTAGTTAATGTTGCCGTACCCAAAGCATTTAAAGTTATTTGATTAGAGACACCATTAATTGTATAAGCAATTATTGCGGTTGGAGTTCCGTTGAAATTAATTGTTGCAGTACTTCCTGAACAAATATTAAGGGTTGTTGTCGAAATGCTTGCTGTAGGCAATGGGAAAATATTAAAACTAGCATTTCCTGAAATCAATTTAGTACAACTTGGCACACCACTGGAAGCAACACTTACTAATGAATACGTACTATTTGAGATTAAAGGAGAAGTAACTAAATTAGCCGTTCCCGCTGCATTCAAAGTTATAAAATTAACAATTCCATCATTGTCAGTATAAGTAACTGTAGCAAATGGCGTTCCTGTAAAAGATACAATACCTGTTGATCCTGAACAAATATTCGTTGTTGCAATAGAAATTGAAGCATCAGGCAAAGGCAATATTCTAATTGTAACTGTAGAATTCACATCAGGACAAGGTGCTGCCGAAACTGTGTAAGTAAAAGTATAATCAGGGCCTCCACCAAGTGTCAACGTTGACACATTAACAGTTCCTAGATTACCACCGATTGTAGCTAATGGCCCACTCCAGGTTCCTGTAGCATCAGGACCTCCATTTAATTCGTCGAATAAATTAAATGCAGGAAATGTCGCTAGTTCATTCACACAGATTCTCTTGACTGCACTTACTCCAGGATTACCCGGCTCTATTAATATAGTTTGCACTTCTAATCTCGCAGCACTTTCACAAGGCAAATCGACTGTTGTAGCAAAATAACTTTGACCCGAAACTAAAGGTGTAGTTGGATCTATAGGAATTATTGATGAAATTGTTGAATACCAATTATTGTTTCCGCTTACCACAATATCTTCAAGTGCAGGAGGATTACTAGGATCATTACAGAAAAACTGAATTGGAGCTCCAGTTGGCAATGGAACCAAACCAACATTGGCTTGAACAGGCCTTCTTGATGTTTCGCAACCTGTAAATGGATTTGTTTGACTACAATAGTAAAAGGCATTATCAACAAGCACCGTTGTTGGTAATAAAGGAGAACCTCCAGAAGGCGTACTATACCATTGTATATTATTCCCGACCGCTTGCAATTGTGATACAGTAGCTTGTGAAGAAAAATCGACGCAAGGACCTTGAAAACTTTGTGCATCTGGTCTGCCATAAACCGTAACTGTCACACTTTGTCGGACTCCACAAGTACCAGAATTATCGTCCGCAAAATACGTTTGACCACTTACTAGTCCTGCACCATTTAATAGCGGCGTAGTCGATACAGCCGTAGCATACCAAACAATCCCACCTCCATTATCCGTAGCTACTAAATTTGCAATGGTTGGTGAACTAGGAAAAAACTGAATATCACAAAATGTCTGTGGACTTACAACAGTTGGACACTGACTATACGACGCATTCGTAAATCCAAAGAAAACAAAAAACAAAAAAGAATAAAGTATTTTTTTTCTACTAAGAGTATTAATTCTCATAAGCATTACAAATTGACCAATTAAGAAATTTAAAAAGACCGCTATTCAGCTCTTTTATAATAAAATCCAATGTTTTTAATTATAATATTCCACAATAAACTAGAGGAATTTATTCAAAAAACGATAATCTAAATTACAGTACTATATTACTTTATTTAATCATTTCATGTTTTGTGTTTTTTTTATATTATGAACAAAATCATTAACAATTTGTTAATAAAATAAGAATTAAAAATATGATTTAAAATATTGATTATCAATATTTTAAAAGTATGTAAATGATGTTGTAAACATAAGAAACTTTATTTAAAAGTGCGAAAAAGCTTCGTTTTTAATTAGGATTGCCACAAAAAAAAACTCTAGAATTAAGTTCTAGAGTTAGAATAAAGTGATTTAAAAAAAATACTTTTCTTTAATATGAATGTATATAAGGTTATTTTTCGTTTTTATCTATAAAATTAATTATGTTGTAAACTACAATAAAATTTGGATGACTTACATACAATTGTTTTCTATCATTTTGACTTTTTCTGGTAATTATAGAAATTGTAAAAGGTACGCCATCATCATCTTTACAAGTAAATGGATAAATAAGATCCGTATCATTTTCTTCTTTATCTTGATAAGTCAAAATGTCGTACAATTGAATTTCTTGAGAATAAATAATAATCCTATTCTTAGTAGTATCTAACGAAATAATTATAGAGGTGTCTTTCAAATCAGACCATTTACCCCAATCGCCTTTGTCACTTTTTTCCATTACGCTAAAACCTGTGGTAAGAAATTTATACGTTTGACTTTTGGCTTGTAATAGCACTAAGAAAACTAGAATTAAACTAAAGCAATATTTAATCTTCATAAATTTAAATTTATATTCTTTAAAAACGAAATGAATTAAGTCCTTCTTTTACATCATTAAATTCCGAAATGATCTCTTCAATGATTTGTTGTACAGGCTGAATTTCATCAATCAATCCAGCTATTTGTCCTATTTCTAATTCCCCTTCAATCAAATCTCCTTCAAACATACCTTTTTTTGCTCTTGCTCTACCTAATAAAGTTTTTAATTCTTCAGGTGTTGGACATTGAGCATATAAATTTTGTAAATCATGATAAAATTTATTCTTAATCAATCGAACTGGAGCTAATTCTTTTAATGTCAATTGTGTATCTCCTTCTTCTACTCCAACAATTGTTTTTTTAAAGTTTTCATGCGAAGAAGATTCTATAGATGCCGCAAAACGACTTCCCATTTGTACTCCATCTGCACCTAATACCATTGCTGCCATCATACCTTTTCCAGTAGCAATTCCACCAGCAGCGATTAAAGGAATGTTTATGTTTCTTTTTACCATTGGAATTAAAGTCAATGTCGTAGTTTCTTCCCTTCCATTATGTCCACCTGCTTCAAAACCTTCAGCAACCACAGCATCGACTCCGGCTTCTTGTGCTTTTAATGCGAATTTTGAACTACTTACTACATGCACTACGATAATTCCATTTTCCTTCAATAAAGAAGTCCATGTTTTTGGATTCCCTGCTGATGTAAAAACAATTTTCACTCCTTCTTCAATGATAATCGAAATGATTTCTTCAATATTAGGATACAACATCGGTACATTCACACCAAAAGGTTTACTTGTAGCTTTCTTACATTTTTGAATGTGATCTCGTAAAACTTCGGGATACATCGAACCAGCACCAATCAATCCTAATCCTCCCGCATTACTTACAGCACTCGCTAATTTATAGCCGCTATTCCAAATCATTCCTCCTTGAATAATGGGATATTGAATAGTAAAAAGTTCGGTAATTCTATTCATTATTGCTTTGAAATTTTTCCTGATTGAATTGAATTTTTATTTTCTAATGTATACAAATACATTCCTGATTGAATTCCATTTAATTCCACTTTTGAATTTTGATTCGTTAGATTCTTTGTCAAAATCAATTGTCCAATTGTATTGTATACAGCAAAAGTAGCCGATTCAAATCTACTTGGGAATGAAATTGTAATCGTTTCATTCGCTGGATTTGGATAAAGTAAAAATGTATTATTTGTTAAAGAATTTACGTTCAATAGTGCCGTATTTAAAGCCAAGTTAAAATCCGGAATTCCATATCCTAATTCATTGGTAGGATTCGAATATAAACTTGCCGACTCCTTAACCAATTGAACAATTTCAGAATTTGTTTTATCAGGTAAAGCCTGCCATAAACACGCTATCATTCCGGCCATAATTGGACCTGAAAAAGAAGTTCCGCTAGCTGTTCCTATTGTCCCATTGGTTGATGACAACACAGACTGTTGGCCTTGAGCTGCAACATCTGGTTTCACTCTATTATCAAATGAAGGACCTTGTGAACTAAAAGAAGCGTATTCACCAGCTGAATCTACTGCTCCAATTGCTAATGCATGAATAGCATCTGCTGGTGCTGAAATAAAATGCCACGAATCATTTCCCGAATTTCCTGCTGAATTAACACTTATCATTCCACGACTGAACGCCATATCAACACCTTTTGAAATAAATGCAGTGACTCCATTCATATCATTGTAAGTGAAATTATAATTTGGATTATCGAACTCGGTATAACCCAACGAAGTGGTAAGTATATCGGCACCTAATCTATCCGCTTCTTCAGCAGCTTCTACCCATAACGATAATTCTAAAGGCCATTCATTATTACCATCCTCTGTTATAAATAAATAATAAGAAGCATCCGGAGCCGTTCCTACTAATTCACCATCTTTATATCCTCCCATAGTAGATAAAACCATTGTGCCATGCGATATCCCAGTATAAAAATCAGCATTCCTATTTACATAATCATAGCCTCCCAATATCTGGTTGTTATCTCGCAATCTAGAAAATGGTGATGCTGTATTAACACCTGGAAATCCACCATCCATAACAGCAATAATTTTTCCAGTACCAGTATAATTTTGTTCATGCAATAAGTGTCCGTTGAGCATTTGTATTTGATTACCCGAATCCCCATAATTAAAAACAACCTCAGTTTCAAGTTTTTTAGGCATTTTTTTATATGATTTTTGTGGAGTTGATGCTCTAAGAGGGTTATTTAAAATTCGATTTGCAAAATCAACTCGTTCTACAAAAGACAAATTAGTAAGTGCTCGAATATCATTTTCAGTGCCTTGAACATGCAAAGCATTAAACCATTTCGATTTTGCCAAAACAACGATACCATTGGATGCGGCTATTTGATTTATATAGAGTTGATGAATCGGTGCGTCTTTGCTATCTAAAGCAATATTTTGAGCTATTCTTCTATTTAAAGATCTTTGTGATAATTCGGATAATGGATTATCAAAAAAAGCTTGCATATTGGGTTTAGCATTAAAATAAACCCACGCATCTTCCTGTGAGAAAGTAATATTTGAAAGCAATACAACGAATAACACTACTATTTTTTTCATAACTTTTTATTTTATACAACGTGTAAACTTACGAAATAACTCCAGAACCTACTAACTCATCCTCAAGATACCAAGCGACGAACTGACCTTCTGTAATTGCGGATTGAGGCTCTTCAAAAGAAACATACATTCCATTTTCAAATTGATGTAAAGTTGCTTTTTGCAATTCTTGACGGTACCGAATTCGGGCTTTCACTTTCATGATTTCACCATTTTCAATTTTCAAATCTTGACGAATCCAATGCACTTCTTCTGGCTTTATAAACAATGCTTTTTTATACAATCCAGGATGTTGACTTCCTTGTCCCGTATAAATCGTATTCGAATCAACATCCGTAGCAATAACAAATAATGCCTCTGGAGTTCCACCTACATTCAATCCTTTTCGCTGACCGTTAGTGAAATAATGTGCGCCTTGATGTTTCCCAACTACTTTCGACATTTCTGGTGTATATTTAATAGAAGTAGCTTCTAATGCTAACGCTTCCATTGAATCTAAAGGTAATTTTTCTTGATGATAGATCTCTTGCGTTGCATCTACTTCGAATATTAAACCGGCTTTAGGCTGCAACTTTTGTTGTAAAAATTCTGGTAATCGCACTTTACCTATAAAACATAATCCTTGTGAATCTTTTTTATCTGCAGTAATCATTTCCATTTCGGTTGCAATGGCTCGAACCTCTGGCTTGGTTAATTCTCCAATGGGAAATAATGATTTAGAAAGCTGTTCTTGAGATAATTGACACAAAAAATACGATTGATCTTTATTGGTGTCAATACCCGCTAAAAGTTGATACACAGGCTTTCCATCAATATCAATTTCACCTTTTCTACAATAATGTCCTGTAGCTACAAAATCGGCTCCAAGGCTTAAAGCAATTTTCATAAAAACATCAAACTTGATTTCACGATTGCATAAAATATCTGGATTGGGTGTACGTCCTTTTTCATATTCGTTAAACATATAGTCAACGATTTTCTCTTTATATTGTTCGCTTAAATCGACTGTTTGAAATGGAATCCCGAGTTTTTGAGCGACCAAAAGTGCGTCGTTGCTATCTTCCAACCATGGGCATTCATTAGAAATAGTAACGGAATCATCATGCCAGTTTTTCATAAAAAGTCCAATAACTTCGTAGCCTTGTTGCTGCAACAAATAGGCCGCAACACTTGAATCTACTCCACCAGAAAGACCGACAACAACACGTTTCATTTCACAAAATTTGGAGCAAAAATACGATAAAAATTTATTTGGATTTAGGTTTTACGAGTTTCTTAACCTTTGACATGTTTTCTTCTTTTACCAGTTTCCCGTTTTCATAAAACTGCCACATTCCTTTTTTCTTTCCATTTACATAAATACCTTGAGATACTACATTTCCGTTTGGTTCTCGATAAATCGCTTTGCCATCAAATTGACCTTTGACATAATTCGATTCTTCTAAAATAATTCCATCAACGGTATATTTTTTATAAAAACCGTTCTTAATTCCATTGATGTAATTGGTTTCTTCGGCTATCTTAGAATTGGGATAATAAACACTTCTAAGTCCTTCTAATTTCCCTTTTTTATAATTTTCTAAAGTCATGATTGCTTTCGAGTTTTCATGATAGTATTTCCATTGTCCTTCGTAAAGTTTGTTCATTACTTTTCCTTCACTGACTACATTTTTAGATTGATTGTAAAAAATAGTATAGGCTGAATTGTCTTTAGAATTGAATTCTCTTGTCGCAATAACTGTTTGGGCTTGAGTATCATCGTAAAAATTGAATTTCCCTACTTCTTTTCCATGGTTGAAAGTTCCGTCGTATCTCAAACGTTTTGACTCTGGGTAATAGCCTTTCCATATTCCATTTTTATTGCCTTTGTCGTCAACTTTATTTAAATCTGTTTGGGCAAATAATTCTGAATTTAATATAAAAATAAAAAAGAGTATCGAAATGTTTTTAAAAATTTTCATAAGTGATTATTATCGTATTTAGTAAACTGATTATGTACATTTTTAGTATGCCAAAATACAGTAATTTTTTAATTCTTCATTTTCTAATTGGAATTCTACTATTTTTCTATTAATCACAAACAATCATTTATTTACATATTTCTATGTGAAATCAAGTAATGGTTTCTTTGAATTAATAATCTCATTTTTTCGAAAAGTCTTTTACATCCAGCAACCGTTGCAAATGAGTTTTCTCTCGAATGGGTAATTTCGATCTTATCGCGATAAAAATATCTCTGTTTTTTTGTTCTTGAATCAATGTTCGAATTGTGTCTTTACAAAATTTGACAAATTGCCAACGATGATGAGCTGTTCCGTATGCCAAACTTCGAAAAACATCTTCGGTGTGAATTTCTAAATCCAATAATTTTTGAAGAGCTTCTTGTTGGGTATTCGAGTCGAAATTGGTTCCAGTATAATGCAATAATTGCAAGTATATGTCTAGTTTTTTCTTTGGGTCTGAATACGTCAAGTAAGCCAAATATAAATGTAGCATTTTTAAATTCTGATTTTGAAAACCAATCCAATTTTTAGAAATTTCAATATAATGCTCTCTTCGTTTTGGAAACTGCTTCCATAAAGTATATAAAGCAGCACCTTTGGTTTCATAGGAAGTGTCATTCAACAATGTTTCATAAGATTCTCTAAAACTTTCTGGAATAGCTGTTAATCCATTCGCAACGGCCTGACGAACATTCATTTCATTGGTTTGCAAAGCCGCACTTAAAAGAAATTCTTTGCTCTCAAAAGGTAAAGAAACCGATTGAAAAACCAACAATTCTTTGATGGGATAATACGCATTACTTCGAAAAATTTTTAGAATTTCTTCTCTATCTTTTACCAAATCTAAAGATTGATCCCGAAGTAAAAAATACTCTTTTAAAAAATCATTTTTTAGCAGTAAATCTTGAACTTCAATAGATGGAAAAACTGTTCCATCGAGCCACTTTTTTCGAAAAGTATTGGTGTCAAAATCAGAAACTAAATTAATTTCATTTAAGAAGTCATCTGTAGTAACGTTCTGAAAAGCGTACTTTTCTAGATAGTTTTTAACTGCTTTATTAAATTTCTCTTTCCCAATAGTTTCACGAAGTACATGCAACGCCCAAGCACCTTTTTGATAAAAAGACAAGGAACTTGCTTTCTCATTCAATATCGGAATCGTATCGGTTTTAGAAGCTTCTTCCAATTGTCGTGACATTGCATACATTTTATTGTAAAAATAATCCTCTCCATAAATTGCTCTTTCCGCTAATAGCGCATAGTAGGTAGCAAATCCTTCTTGCAACCAATGCTCTTTTCCTGATTTCGCAGTGACTAAATCTCCAAACCATTGATGCGCCAATTCATGAGCGTTTACATTGAGGTAATTTCTATCATTATATCCTATGCTATCTACAACAAAATCTCTAGAAAATAAGGTCGAAGAAGTGTTTTCCATGCCTGCATATAAGAAATCATGAACGGGAATTTGTCTGTAAACTTTCCACGGATAAGGAACTCCTATTTCGTTTTCTAAAAAATCAAATACGGCTTTACTATTACGGTACGTCGGCTCTACTCTAGCCGAATCTTCTGCATCGAAATAATGCACTAACGGAATTCCAGAATTGGATGTTAGTTCTTGCTTTTTATAATGTCCTATTGCCAACATCACCAAATAGCTGCTCATAGGTTTATACATTTGATAATTCCATTTCAATTGATCTCCTTGAAGCTCTTTTTTAATTAAATCTCCGTTTGAAATAACTTCAAAAGATTTTTGAAAAGTTATCTCTAAACCAAAAACGACTTTCTCATTCACATCATCAAAACTTGGCAACCAATGACTCGTGTATTTTCCTTGCCCTTGTGTCCAGATTTGTCCTTGCACTTCTTCGGGTGTGTCTATTTCTTTAGTGAAATCCCAATTTACAAAGTACATCGTTTGAGTTGGAAAGGCATCGTAGTTAAAAGTCAAACTGTTTTTCCCTTTTTTAAATCCTTCAAACAACAACAATTGCTTTTTATTTTCTAAGAATTTCACCTCTTTCCCATTGATTTTAAGATCGGTAAAAACCATTTTCTGGGCATCAATTCGAATGGTGTCAATTTTCGAGATAACATCAAATGTGTACTTTACCTTTCCAACAATGTTGCGTTTTATTGGATTAATTTCAATAGAGGCATTCATGGTTTTAAAATCCACAAATTGGGTTTGCTGTGAAAAAGCAAGAGAAGTAATTAAGAAAAACAGACAATATCGCATTCTAATTTATTTTATAATAGAAGGAACGACAAATATACTGCGAGATTGTTTAATTCTGTCTTTTTCAAATTTTCAAATTTTCAAATTAAAACCTATCTTCGCTTTTGTTATTTCAAGCCATTCAAAAATCCTATAAATTCATTTACCAAGATGTCGAATCTTCTGCAAACCTCCATCGAATATTTAAAAGGCGTCGGACCCCATCGAGGCGATTTACTTCGCAAAGAATTAGGGATTCATTCCTATGAAGATTTACTCCAGCATTTTCCCCATCGATACATTGATCGCACACGATATTACAAAATCAATGAATTAAAAAACCAACCAACAGAAGTACAGTTGATTGGTAAAATAATTCACATCAAAATGGTGGAACAAAAGCGTGGCAAGCGATTGGTAGCGACTTTTGCTGACGAAACGGGTCAAATGGAGTTGGTTTGGTTTCAAGGTCACAAATGGATTAAAGAAAGTTTGCAACTCAACGTTCCCATTGTAATTTTCGGAAAATGCACCTTGTTCAACCACGTATTTACCATGTCACATCCCGAAATTGAACTGCTAGCAGACCACGAACAAAGCTTGCGATCGGCATTGCAACCCGTTTATCCTTCCACAGAAACGTTGAACAATCGAGGAATTTCAAGTCGAGTGGTTTCAAAAATGATGATGCAATTATTTCAGGAAACACAAAACTTATTTGCTGAAACTTTGCCCTTATATTTGATTTCAGAATTGAAATTAATATCCAAAAAAGACGCCTTATTCAACATCCATTTTCCGACTAGCACTGATACCTTGGCCAAAGCGCAATTTCGACTAAAGTTTGAAGAATTGTTCTTTATTCAACTGCAATTAATTACCAAAAACCTAATTCGTAAACACAAAATAAAAGGCCATGCTTTCTCCCAAGTTGGCGAATATTTCAATGAATTCTTCCAAAATTATCTGCCGTTTGAATTGACCAATGCGCAAAAACGTGTCATTAAGGAAATCAGAAACGATATGGGAAATCCTGCTCAAATGAATCGTTTGTTGCAAGGAGACGTGGGTTCCGGAAAAACAATCGTGGCTTTTATGAGCATGTTGTTGGCGTTGGATAATGGATTTCAATCGTGCTTGATGGCACCCACTGAAATTTTAGCGAATCAACATTTTAATGGATTGAATGAATTGGCTAAAGACTTAAATATCACTATTAAAATACTTACTGGCTCAACGAAAACTTCCGAAAGAAAAATCATTCACGAAGCATTAGAAAACGGAAGTTTACACATCTTAATTGGAACTCATGCGTTGTTGGAAGACAAAGTAATATTTCAAAATTTAGGACTTGCCATTATTGATGAACAGCATCGTTTTGGAGTTGAGCAACGCTCCAAATTGTGGAAGAAAAATGTTATTCCACCCCATGTTTTAGTCATGACCGCCACTCCTATTCCACGAACTTTAGCGATGAGTTTGTATGGCGATTTAGACATTTCAGTAATTGATGAATTACCACCTGGAAGAAAACCCATTCAAACGGTGCATCGTTTCGATTCCAATCGATTGAAAGTCTGGAAATTTATACGTGATGAAATTGCAAAAGGCAGACAAATTTATATCGTGTATCCATTAATACAAGAGTCCGAAAAAATGGATTTCAAAGATTTAATGGATGGTTATGAAAGTATTTCTCGTGATTTTCCTTTGCCACACTATGCCATTTCTATCCTTCACGGAAAAATGAAACCGGCTGATAAAGACGCTGAAATGAAGCGATTTTCTGAAGGCAAAACCAACATCATGGTGGCTACAACTGTAATCGAAGTTGGAGTTAATATTCCCAATGCGAGTGTCATGATTATAGAAAGTGCGGAGCGATTTGGTTTGTCACAATTACACCAATTACGCGGTCGTGTGGGTCGAGGAGCCGAACAGAGTTATTGCATATTGATGACCTCGCACAAATTGTCCTCTGATAGTAAAACTCGAATGGACACGATGTGTTCCACCAACGATGGATTTGAAATTGCTGAAGTTGATTTGAAATTACGTGGCCCAGGAGATTTGATGGGAACCCAACAAAGCGGTGTCTTGCAACTTCAAATTGCGGACATAGTTCGAGACAAAGACATTTTACTCCTGGCAAGACAGGAAGCCATCAAACTTTTAAAAGAAGATGCCCCGATGGAAAAACCAGAACATGCCACTTTGAAAACGGTTTTTATCACACTTTCTAAGAAAAAAAATATTTGGAATTATATCAGTTAACAGCCAAAATAAATTTGTTAGTATTACTGTTAAAATATATAAAATGCTCCGAATATTCAAATTAGTAAAGTCTAAATTTGTAATCTGTTCTTTATACAACACACCATGAAAATAAAATATATCGCCTATACCCTATTAATTATTGGATTTGGAGCATTTATCGCTTATCGCATTTCTGAAAACAAAAAGAAAGACGACACGAACAAAGACCAAGGCGGAAAAAACAAAATGATGACAGTTAGCGGGATTGTTGTCAAATTACAAACTTTCGAAAACAATCTCTCCCTTTCTGGTTCTATAGAAGCAAACGAACAAGTAGAAATTCGTAGCGAAGTTTCAGGAATTGTTGAAAGTATTAATTTTCAAGAAGGCAGCCAAGTAAGCAAAGGACAATTATTGTTTAAAGTGAATGATGTTGAACTCAGAGCACAACTTGGTCAAGTCAAAACCAAAGAAGGATTGACCGCTGAAAACGAACGTCGCGCCAAATTACTACTGCAAAAAGAAGCCATCAGCCAGGAAGAATATGACATTGCCCAAGCCGATTTAAGATCAGCCCAAGCACAAAGCCAATTGATTCGGGCGCAAATCGCCAAAACAGCGGTTCGAGCGCCGTTTTCAGGAAAAATTGGATTGCGATCTATTTCACCAGGAACCTATATAACACCTTCGATTTTAGTCGCTAATTTGGTCAATATCGGCAAATTAAAAATCACGTTTTCAATTCCTGAAAAGTATGCTACAGAAATCAAAATGAACTCCGATTTAATTTTCACTGTCGCCAATTCACCGCAAAAATACACGGCAAAAATCTACGCGATTGAGCCCGGAATTCAAGCTGCCACCAGAACACTTCAAGTTAGAGCCATTGCAGCAAACACTGATGGGAAATTATTTCCAGGCACTTTTGCTAACGTCGAATTGCCGTTGAGTACTATCAAAGACGCCATTGTAGTGCCGACAGAAGCTATTGTTCCGATACAAAATGGTAAAAAAGTTTTCATCTCCGAAAAAGGGAAAGCCAAAGAAATCAGGGTCGAAACCGCCGCTAGAACCGACGCTTCCATTTTGGTGCTTTCGGGTTTAAAAGCCGGAGACACCTTGATAACATCAGGAGTTATGGCGCTAAAAGCAGACGCCGGAGTCAAAATAAAAGTAAAATAATGGAATTTAAATCCTAAATCTAAATGAGTTTATCCACGATAAGTATCAAACGCCCTGTACTCACGATTGTACTCAATCTGACCATCATTTTGTTCGGCGTGATTGGATTTGCTTTTTTAGGTGTTCGTGAATTTCCATCCATTGACCCAGCGCAAATTTCCATTCGAACAGATTATGCTGGTGCAAACGCCGATATCATCGAATCGCAGATTACAGAACCCATTGAAAAAGCGATCAACTCGATTGACGGTATCAAAAACATCACCTCTTCAAGTGTTCAAGGGACGAGCAATATTACGGTCGAATTCAATTTGGATAAAGACTTAGAAACCGCTGCCAATGATGTGCGTGACAAAGTGGCCATCGCCGCCAAAAGTTTGCCTAAAGATCTCGACGCACCACCCGTAGTTTCTAAAGCCGACGCCAATGCAGATGCGATTATTTCGATGACTATTCAAAGCGATACCCGTAGTCCATTAGAGTTGAGCGACTTTGCTGAAAATGTAGTTGGACCAAGATTAGAAACGATTCCAGGTGTCAGCGGTATTCAAATTTGGGGACAAAAAAAATACGCTATGCGCTTGTGGATCGACCCGATAAAACTCGCTGCTTACGGCTGTACTGTTTCCGATGTCAAAAGTGCTTTAAACCAACAAAATGTCGAATTACCTTCAGGAAAACTCACGGGAAACAACACCGAACTTACTGTAAAAACAATCGGAAATCTCGACAAACCTGAACAATTCAACAACATCATCATTAAAACTGACGGTGAAAAAACCGTGCGGTTTAGCGATATAGGTTCTGCCAATTTAGGTCCAGAAAATCTCGAAACGCAAATGTCGCAGTCGGGTTTGCCTTTGGTAGGTGTGGCGATTGTACCGCTTCCGGGTGCGAATTACCTCGATATTTCAAAAGAATTTTATAAAAAATTTGAAACTTTAAAGAAAGATCTGCCCAAAGATATCAACCTCAATATCGCCATTGACAATACCGTTTTCGTAAAAAAATCCGTACTTGAAGTAGCCGAAACTTTAGGCATTTCTATCTTGCTTGTGATCTTGATCATCTATTTATTCTTTCGAGATTGGGCAATTGCATTCCGACCTTTAATTGATATTCCAGTTTCCTTAATTGCAACATTTTTCATCATGTGGTTGTTTGGCTTTTCGATTAATGTGTTGACATTATTAGCCATTGTTCTTGCAACTGGTTTGGTTGTCGATGACGGAATTGTCGTTACCGAAAACATTTTCAAAAAAGTCGAAGAAGGTATGTCGCCAATAGAAGCCGCGATTAAAGGCTCTAATGAAATTTTCTTCGCCGTGATATCGATTTCAATCACCTTGGCTGCAGTGTTTTTACCCGTAATTTTCTTAGATGGATTTGTCGGTCGTTTGTTCCGTGAATTTGGTGTCGTCATCGGCGCAGCGGTTTTAATTTCAGCCTTTGTATCATTGACTTTAACGCCAATGCTGAATGCCTATCTGATGAAAAGTGGTGAACAAAAAAAATCGAAATTTTACAATTTAACCGAACCTTATTTCGTAAAATTAAACAGCTATTACGCAAGTAATTTGCAGCGTTTCATGAAAAGAAAATGGCTGAGTTTCCCTATTCTATTAGTTTGTTTCGGATTGATTTATTTGTTTTTCAATATCCTTCAAAAAGAAACGGCACCATACGACGATCGCAGCGGCATGATGATGTCGATTACTACTGCCGAAGGCTCTTCTTATGAATATACGAACCGTTTCATGCAGGAAATTTCACAATTATTAGACGATTCCATTCCAGAAAAAAAAGTGGCTCTGGTGATTACAGCGCCAGGTTTTAACGCATCGGCAACCAACAGCGGAAGGGTTAGAATTGCTTTGGTGCAACCCGAAGATCGAGAACGTTCCCAGAAAGAAATTGCGGAGAAACTCACCAAATGGACGAAAAAATATCCCGAAGCCAAAACATCTGTAACCGAGCAACCTACTATTGCCGTGAACAAACGTGGTGGCTTGCCCATTCAATACATCATCCAAGCGCCGAATTTTGAGAAGCTGCAAGAAAAGATTCCACAGTTTATGGAAGAAGCTGCAAAAGATCCAACTTTTGCGATGACCGATGTCAATCTGAAATTCAACAAACCCGAAATCAACGTAACTATTGATCGTGAAAAAGCGGAAAGCCTGGGAATTTCTGTTCTCGACATCGCACAAACTTTACAACTTTCGTTTAGTGGCCAACGTTTTGGTTACTTCATTATGAATGGAAAACAATACCAAGTTATCGGGCAGTTCGATCAAAAAGACCGTTCGAAACCACTAGACTTAACTTCGATTTTCGTGCGCAACAGCAAAGGCGAATTGATTCAAATGGACAATGTGGTGAGCATTTCTGAAAAAAGTAATCCACCGCAATTGTATCATAATAACAGAAATATGTCGGCAACAGTTGCTGCTGGATTGGCGCCAGGAAAAAGTATCAGCGACGGAATTGAGGCCATGAATCGCATCAAAGCCAAAGTACTTGATGAGAGTTTTACGACTGATTTGGGTGGCGAATCACGAGATTTTGTAGAAAGCGGTTCGAATACTTCATTTGCGTTTGGCTTGGCGTTATTGTTAATCTTTCTGATTCTATCTGCACAATTTGAGAGTTTTATCGATCCGTTTATAATCATTTTAACAGTGCCAATGGCCGTTGCTGGCGCTTTGTTTTCGTTGTGGTTGTTTGGTCAAACATGGAATATCTTCAGTCAAATTGGAACCGTTATGCTGATTGGTTTGGTGACGAAAAACGGCATCTTAATCGTCGAGTTTGCGAACCAACTTCGGGAGCAAGGCAAACCCAAATTGGAAGCAATCTTAGAAGCATCAGAAGCGCGATTGCGCCCGATTTTGATGACGAGTTTGGCAATTTCTTTGGGTGCATTGCCGATTGCGTTATCACTTGGCGCAGCATCTACAAGCCGCATCGGAATGGGCGTTGTCATCGTCGGCGGGACGATTTTCTCGTTGATTTTAACCTTATTTATTATTCCAGCTTTGTATCTGATGTGGTCGAAAGCCAGAAAACATCACGCTGAATTTGATCATTTGGAAGACTATGAAAAAGAGACTAAATAATATGAAATCAATATCCTTTTTCTTGCTGTTGCTTTGTGTTTTCGAAATGAATGCACAACAAACATTGACATTGGAAGAAGCTATTAAAATGGCTTTGGATAATAATTACGAGATTAAAATCGCTGGTAACAACGTCAAAATCACCGAAACCAACATTTCTGCGGGCAATGCTGGCATGCTCCCAAAAGTAACGGCTACCGTAGTCGACAATAACGGTGTTCAAAACTTATCGCAAACTCGGGCGGACGGAACAGTACTTTCCCTTGACAATGCCAAGAACAACAGCTTGAATTACGGTGTTGGTTTGGATTGGACGATTTTTGATGGATTTAGCATGTTTGCCAAACATAATCAACTCAAGGCTTTGAAGGAATTAGGCGAAACCCAACTGAAGCAAACTATCTTGATGAAAGTAAGCGATGTGACTGCAATTTATTATGATTTGGTGCAGCAGCAGCAGCAATTGAATGCGTTAGATACGACGATTGTGATTTCAAACCAACGCTTGAACTTGGCGCAAAACCGATTTACCATTGGAAAAGCATCTAAGTTGGAAGTGCTTAATGCGCAAGTCGATTTGAATACCGATACCACAACCCTACTTCGACAAAAAGAATTATTTGCGAATACAAAAATTGCATTCAATGAGCAATTGGCTCGCGACACGAAACTAGATTTTAAAGTGATTCCAGCAATCAAAATTGACAATCAACTGTTGCTGTCAAATTTGACGGATTTGGCTTTCAAACAAAATTTGGAACTCCAGAAATTGGTGGTTAGTAAAAGAATTTCTGAATTGCAATTGAAACAAGTGAAAGGTACCCGTTATCCTATAGTGAGAGTACTCAGTGGTTATAATTTTGCTGAAACCAAATCAGATTTGGGTTTTACCACACAAACGTCGTCACGGGGATTGAATTATGGATTTAGCGCTTCTATGAATTTGTTTGACGGATTCAATCAGAATCGTGCTGAGAAAGTGGCAAAACTTGAAATTGAAAACACGCAAGTTGCCATTGACCAACAAAATAAAACTTTGGAAAGTCAGCTGAATTCGGCGTTTCAAACGTATTTAACCAACTTAGAATTGGTGCAACTTGAAGAAAAAAACGAAGCGATTGCCAAGCAAAACCTCGATATTACTTTGGAAAAATTTAGAATAGGGACAATTACTACTTTAGAATTTCGAACTGCCCAGTTGAATTATATCAATGCCAAAGTGCGCAACACCAACACACAATACCAAGCGAAATTATCTGAAATTGCGTTGAAAGAATTAGCGGGTAATTTGAGTTTTTGATTAGATTTGTGGCTTAAACTTTAGCCACAAATACACGAATTTTCTTGAATTGATATAAATAATTCGTGCATTCGTGGCATCAAAACTTGTTAGCATGATTTCCTACAATACCAAAGATTGGTTTACCTTCATTTTTCGATTTCACAAAGCGGATACCTTTCGCACGCTTTTTCCGATTATGATCGCGATTGGCATTTACGCTGGATTTGTGGGTTATATGGAAGTTGTATACTGGAAACTGGCAGATACGAGTTACATCAAAAACATCACGATTATGCACGGTATGTTGGGTTTTGTGATTTCGTTGTTGCTCGTTTTCAGAACCAATACTGCTTATGACCGTTGGTGGGAAGGACGAAAATTGTGGGGTGCCTTGGTGAACAACAGTCGAAATTTTGCATTGAAACTCGCTGTCATTTTAAAAGACGAAAAAGACAGCCATTATTTCAAAAAGATAATCCCGACTTATGCTGCAGTGTTGCATCAACATTTGAGCAATGATGAAACGAGTTTACAATTGTTTGAGGATGTAGATTTGGAAATTGACCATCATAAACACAAACCCAATCAAGTGGCTAAAAAGATGTTTCAAAAATTGAATGATTTGTACGACGAACAAAAAATATCCGGTGATCAATTGATTATTTTAAATGCCGAAATACAATCGTTTACGGATATTTGCGGTGCTTGTGAAAGAATTAAAAACACACCTATTCCCTACTCATACAGTGCTTTTATCAAGAAGTTTATTTTCTTTTATGTCATGACTTTACCGTTTGGATATTCCTTTAGTTTGGGATATTATACTGCACCAGTAGTAGTTTTTATCTTCTATGTTTTGGCTAGTTTAGAATTGATTGCAGAAGAAATAGAAGATCCATTTGGAGGAGATGCGAATGATTTGCCGACAAAAAAAATTGCTGATAATATTCGAAAACATGTAGAAGAGCTGATACACTAGCCCAGATAGCAACGGCATCCTTTTGTGCGAGGATATTTTTTATTTATTTGAGGAGTCGGGAAGCACAAAAGATAGAGTGGAGAGCTGGAAATAGCTTCTAAAAAAAATAAAAAAACACCTCTAAAAAAATGCAGTTTTTTTTCGAACTCCGAACTGCAATGATTATATTTGCGACCTCAAAAACAGACAGACAGCACCCATGAAAATTTCGTACAACTGGTTAAAACAATTCATTAAAATCGATTGGAAATCGGATGAAACAGCCGCTCTACTGACCGATTTAGGTCTAGAAGTGGAAGTGGTAGAAAAATACCAATCTGTAAAAGGCGGTCTCGAAGGAATCGTTGTTGGCCATGTTTTGACATGCATTCAACATCCAAATGCCGATCGATTGAAAGTAACCACAGTAGATCTAGGGGATGGAATTCCTGTACAAATAGTTTGTGGTGCTAGTAATGTAGCCGCTGGACAAAAAGTTCCTGTGGCAACTATAGGCACTACTTTATATGATAAAGAAGGAAATTCGTTTGTGATTAAAAAAGGAAAAATTCGCGACGAGGAAAGTCATGGAATGATTTGCGCCGAAGACGAACTTGGATTAGGAACGAGTCATGATGGCATTATGATTTTGGATGCGGCTTTAAAACCAGGAACTTCAGTGGCTAAAGTTTTCAAAATAGAAAACGATGAAATCTTCGAAATTGGCCTTACTCCTAACCGTGCAGATGCCATGAGTCATTATGGAACGGCTAGAGATTTAAGAGCTGGATTAATTCAAAGTGGTGTGAATGTCGAGTTGATTACGCCATCCGTGAGTAATTTTAGAATTGACAAACGAACTTTAAAAATTGATGTTAAGGTTGAAAATAACAAATTAGCACCAAGATATTGTGGTGTTACTATTTCAGGAATCACGGTAAAACCTTCTCCTGATTGGTTGCAAAATCGATTAAAATCGATTGGATTGAATCCAAAAAACAATATTGTAGACGTTACGAATTATGTGTTGCATGAATTAGGGCAGCCTTTACATGCCTTTGATGCTTCTAAAATCAATGGGAAAATTGTGATAAAAACTTTACCTGCTGGAACTAAATTCACCACACTTGATGATGTTGAAAGAACCTTGCATGAAGAAGATTTGATGATTTGTGATGAAAAAGGTCCGATGTGCATTGCAGGAGTTTTTGGAGGGAAAAATTCAGGCGTTACCGAACACACTACTAATATCTTTATAGAAAGCGCGTATTTCAATCCTGTGAGTATTCGTAAAACTGCCAAAAGACATACGTTGAGTACGGATGCTTCGTTTCGTTTTGAAAGAGGAATCGACCCAACAATTACCGAGTTTGCCTTGAAACGTGCGGCTTTATTGATTCAAGAAGTAGCTGGAGGTGAAATTACTTCGGATGTTATCGATATTTATCCTAAGAAAATAGAAGATTTCCCTGTCTTTTTAAATTTTGCAAAAACTGCCAAGTTGATTGGTCAAGAATTATCCAAAGAAATTATCAAAAAAATATTGGCTTCTTTGGATATCAAAGTCAATAGTGTTACCGATGCCGGTTTAGGATTGACAATTCCCGCTTATCGAGTAGATGTGCAAAGAGAAATTGATGTTATTGAAGAAATCCTACGTGTGTATGGGTATAACAACATCAACTTTACTAAGAAACTCAATGCCACAGTTTCGAATTCAGCAAGAACAGAAGATTACAAATTGCAAAACATTGTTGGAAATCAATTGAATTCATTGGGTTTTCATGAGATGATGGCCAATTCATTGACGAGCCCAGAGTATGTTGGATTAACGGAAATGTTGAAAGAAGAGCATAATGTAACAATGCTGAATCCGTTGAGTACTGAGTTATCAACGATGAGACAATCCTTGTTGTTTTCAGGTTTGGAAGCGATATCCTATAATATCAATCGAAGAAATGCTGATTTAAAATTATTTGAATACGGTAAATCCTATCATCATTTTGAGTCGGGTTATGAAGAACAAAAGCATTTGACACTTTTCCTTTCTGGAAACCGAAGTTCTGAGAATTGGACTAGTCCACAAAAATCTACCGATTTCTTTTTATTTAAAGGCTATATTGATGCTATTCTTTCGAGACTTGGGATTGATAAAATAAAAGCGGAACCTGTTCATTCAGATGTCTTTGCAGAAGGAATTTCATTAGTTGTTGGCGAAGAAAAATTAGTAGAATTTGGCATCATTAAAAAAAGTATTTTAAAACATTTTGACATCAAACAAGAAGTACTTTTTGCAGATTTTAATTGGAATTTGGTATTGAAGTTAATCAATACTAAAATCAAGTTTACAGACATTCCAAAATATCCTGAAGTAAGACGTGATTTGGCTTTATTACTTGATGAAAATGTAAGTTTCGAATCGATTTATAAAATTGCACGTCAATCAGAAAAATCATTATTAAAAAACATTTTGTTGTTTGATGTTTACACCGGAAATAATTTGCCTGAAGGGAAAAAATCGTATGCTGTTAGTTTTACCATTCAAGACCATTCGAAAACACTTACTGAAGAGCAAATTGATAAAGTAATGAGTAAGTTACAAAAGAATTTAACTACAGAACTTGGCGCAATTTTACGATAAATAAAATATATTTGTAATTAGAATTTTAACTTAAATATCCTATAAAATGAAAATGAAATCATTAGCCATCATTCTTTTTGTTTTGGCAGCAAATTCGATTAATGCACAATCTACTTTTGACAAATGGCCTGCAATTAAGGCTTTTCATGAAGTGATGTCGCAAACATTCCACCCTTCAGAAGAAGGTAACTTGGAACCTATTAAAACGCGTTCTGAAGAATTAATGAACAGTGCGGCAGCAGTTTTAAAATCGAATATCCCAGCTGAATTTCAGACGGCAGCGATTTTAGCTTCTGCTGAAAAATTACAATTAAAAAGTAAAGCCTTGCATAAATTAGTTCAAGCCAAAGGAGCAGATGCCGATATTACGAAATCACTTGCTGAACTGCATGATGTTTTTCATGAAATCGTAGGGCTTTGTTCAGAGAAAAAATAAGATAAAAACTATTCTGGTTATACAATTATTAGCCACGAATTCGCGAATTATTGAATATTCATTCAACTATTTAATCGTGAATTCGTGGCTAAAATCTTTTAAACAAATTGCCAATCTAAAATCCGAAATCTAAAATTAAATTTTACCTTTGGCCTTTTAAAAATTTAAATAATGATGGTTTATAAATTCAGAGTAATTCTCGATACTGAAGAAGATATTTTTAGAGATATTGCAATACTTGAAGAAGACACTTTAGAAGATTTACATAACGCAATTGTGAATTCTTTTGACTTTGATGGATTAGAATTAGCTTCCTTTTATACTTGTGATAATCAATGGAATCAAGAGGATGAAATCTCCCTTTTTGATACGGGTGATGTAGCTGGTGAAATGAAAACGATGGCCGATTATCCTTTATATTCCATACTTGATAAAGAGAATACCAAAATCATTTATGTGTATGATTTTTTAAATATGTGGACATTCCTTGTTGAGTTGGCTGCCATTGAAGAAATTGAAGTTGGACAAACCTACCCAAGTACCTTATTCACACATGGAATTATGCCTTTGGATGCTGTAGATAAATCGTTTGAAGCCGATATGAATGACGAAATTTACGGAGAATTTGAAGACGATCTAGACCAAGATGATTTAGATATGTTTGATGATAATGAAGGAGGAGAAAGTTTTGAAGATTTTGGATTTGAAGAGAATTGGAACTAAAAAAGTTACAGAGTTTCTGAGTCGCTGAGTTACTGAGATTTTGGTTATCTTTGAGTTTTAATTTAAATATACGCCAAATGAAAACTTTCCGAAATTTGCTTATCTGGCAAAAATCAATGACTTCAGTTACCAATAATTATCAACTAACACAGAAATTTCCTAAAGAAGAAATCTTTGGTTTAACATCCCAAATAAGGAGATTTTCTATTTCCATTCCGAGTAACATTGCCGAAGGATATGGAAGACAAAGCAACAAAGAATTTGCTAGATTCTTAAATATTGCTATTAGTTCGTTATTTGAATATCAAACCCAAATTGAAATTGCAAAAAATATAAATTATATCAACGAAGAAGAATTTAACCAATTATATGAGAATAGTCGAGAAATAGAAGCAATGATTATCTCCTTTACCAAAAAAATAAATTCGGTAAACTAGAAAACTCAGAACCTCAGCAACTCAGAACCTCAGCAACTCCAACATGATCAACCTCTACAATACCCACATCGAAAATTTATCCATTCACAGAGTGGGGAATAAAAGCCGCAACGAAGCCATTTTCTTATCCGAACAACCTTATAATTTGAACGATGAGATTGTTCCTTTATTGAAAGAATATTTTTTCAAATCCTTTCGAGAAAAAGAAGAAAACTATTTTCAATTTGCACATGAAGTCGATTTGGATTACAACGACATGTATAAAATGGTAACAGAAATTTTCGATAATCCTGGTTCTGTGCATGATGTTTCCAAAAAAATTACGAAACACCTTTTTGAGCAATCGAATCATCCACACATCAAAAACGGAGAAGTGTATGTCACGTATTTGACCAATTTGAATATTGATAACACGATTGTAGATGCTGTTGGTATCTTTAAGAGTGAAATTCAAACAGATTTTTTACAATTTGAAGAAAAAGGAACTGCTTTAGAAATGATGCTCCAACAAGGAATCAACCTGAGCAAATTAGATAAAGGATGTTTGATTTTCAATCACAAAAAAGAAGAAGGTTACAAAATTTTATCCGTAGATAGCAATCGTTATGACGCTCGTTATTGGTTAGAACATTTCCTTTCTGTTGATGCTTTTGAAGACGAAAATTTCATCACTAAAAAATACCTAAAATTCTGTCAAGGATTTGCTAAAGATGTTGTTTTCCCTGCAGAAGACAAGAAAGAAGAAGTGATGTTTATGAATCGATCGGTGAATTATTTTGCCAAGAACGATCAATTTGAAGAATCGAATTTCTTGAATGAAGTCTTAGACAATCCCGACTTGATTCCAGAGTTTAAAAACTACAAAGTAGACAAAGGCGAAAAATATAGCATCGAAGATATTACGACTTTCCCAATTGCTAATGCTGCGGTTTCAGATGCAAGAAAATCGATTAAAAACGTGATCAATTTGGATACCCATATTCAAATCAAAATGGATTTTATCAATCCAGAAAGCGCCGAAAAATATGTAGAAAAAGGCTGGGATGAAGAAAAGCAGATGTATTATTATTTGGTTTATTTTAATAAAGAACAAAAGAGCTAAATGAAAATTTTATAAATTTCAGAATCCTCAGTTATTAAAAATGATTGAGGATTTTTTAATTTTCAAAACACTAACATTTACCCATTTATATAGTAATTAATATAGCATTTCATTTTTCGAGTAACTTTTTCATAACTTGTTCGACCTATTCCTGAATTTAATAAAACACACTTTGGAAACAATACTTTCTATTGAAAACCTCAACAAACGTTTCGGCCCTATTCATGCTGTAAAAAACGTTTCTATCGAAATACAAAAGGGCAATGTTTACGGAATTTTAGGTCCAAATGGCTCTGGAAAATCTACAACTTTGGGCATCGTATTAAATGTCGTCAACAAAACATCCGGTGATTATCGATGGTTTGGAGGAACAATGCAAACTCATGAAGCGTTAAAGAAAGTTGGAGCTATTATAGAAAGACCTAATTTCTATCCGTATATGACGGCAAGAGAAAATTTAGAATTGGTCTGTAAAATTAAAAGCATTCCTTATACTAAAGTTCAAGAAAAGTTAGAATTAGTGGGTTTGTTAGATCGAGAAAATAGCAAATTCAGAACCTTTTCTCTTGGAATGAAACAACGCCTTGCTATTGCTTCTGCCCTACTCAATGATCCTGAAATTTTAATATTAGACGAACCAACAAATGGTTTGGACCCACAAGGAATTCATCAAATTCGCGATATTATCAAACTAATTGCTTCGCAAGGCACGACGATTTTACTAGCTTCTCATTTGTTGGATGAAGTTGAAAAAGTTTGTTCTCACGTATTAATTTTGAGAAAAGGTGAAGTGTTGTATTCTGGAAGTGTGAATGCTATGACTTCGAATGAAGGCTTTTTTGAACTTCAAAGCGATGACAATCATCAATTAATGACGTTACTTTCTGCTAATGAAGCCATCGATAAGATTTCAGAAGAAAATGGGAAAGTATTTGCTTATTTAAAAAATCCTTTGGAATCGAAAGAGTTAAATCGATTTTTGTTTGAAAAAGGAATTATACTCAACCATTTAGTCAAACGTAAACACAGTTTAGAAGAACAGTTTTTAGAATTGACGAATCAACCCAAATCAAAAAAATAAAGCTATGAAACGATTACTCGCTATAGAATTACAAAAAATTTGGAAGAACAAAGCAAGTCGTGTTTTGACAATTGCTTATTTTGTCATCTTATCTTTTATTGCATTAATAGCTTCCATCAAATTTAATATTGGTAGTTTTCAATTGCGAATTGCGGATGAAGGCATTTTTAACTTCCCTTATATTTGGCATTTTAATACATACATCGCTTCTATATTAAAACTTTTTTTAGCCATTGTTATTGTTTCCATGATGGCGAACGAATATAGTTATGGCACTTTAAAGCAAAATTTGATAGATGGTATGAGCAAAAAAGAATTTGTGCTTTCTAAATTTTTAACCGTTTTGGTTTTTGCTGCAGGTTCTGCAATTTTCGTTTTCACAATGTCTTTAATTCTTGGTTTGAGCTTCTCTTCTTATACTGAAATTGGAATTATATTTTCAGATTTAGAATACATTTTAGCTTATTTTGTTAAGCTAATTGGTTTTTTTTCCTTCTGTTTGTTTTTAGGAATTTTAGTAAAACGTTCTGCTTTTGCGCTGGGATTTTTATTGTTATGGGGAATTCTAGAGGGAATTGCAAGAGGAATATTAACATTTAAAATATTTCCCGATAGTAATACTGCTAGTTATATCACAATGCTTTTTCCGTTAGAATCGATGTCGAATTTAATTGTGGAACCCTTTTCTAGGTTATCTATTATAAAGACCATTGGAACTCAAATTGGAGTAACAGAACTTAAAGATTATAGTGTGCATTGGTATGGAATTCTAATCGTTTTAGCATGGACTTTTATTTTTATGTTATTATCTTATAAATTACTGCAAAAAAGAGATTTATAGTATCTTTGCCGATGCTATGAGATTTCTAAAATACCACATTTTCATTTATATATTGATTTGCTTTACGGGCAATTCATTTGGGCAATACATTCAAGTGAATGATACCTATACTGCTCAACAACTTATTGAAAATGTATTAATCAATAGTCCTTGTGCCAATGCTAGCAATTTTACGGTAAGTGGTGATACGTTTAGTCCTGGAGAACAAAGTTTCGGTTACTTTAATGCAGGAACGAGCAGCTTCCCTTTTACTGATGGTATTGTAATGAGTACTTCAAGAGCCAAAAGAACAGAAGGTCCGAATGACAATTTGATTGATGAAGGACAAACCTCTTGGCTTGGAGATTCCGATTTAGAGCAGGCTTTAAATATTACAGGAACGTATAATGCTACAGTTTTAGAATTTGATTTTACCCCATTAACCAGTACAATTAGTTTTGATTACATTTTTGCATCCGAAGAATATCAAGGAACAGCGCCTTGTAGGTATTCCGATGGATTTGCTTTTCTTTTAAAAGAAGCTGGCACTGCGAATCCCTATGTCAATTTGGCTGTAATTCCAAACACTACAACTCCCGTTTTAGTAACAACAGTTCATCCGGATATTCCAGGTAGATGCTCTGCCATCAATGAAACTTATTTTGGCGGTTATAATAGTTCTAGTGCTCCTATAAATCTTAACGGACAAACAACCGTTTTAACTGCACAATCCACTGTAATTCCAGGGAGAACCTATCATATAAAATTAGTAATTGCTGATCATGAAAACATCCGATATGATTCTGCAATTTTTTTGGGTGGCGGAAGTTTTAATGTTGGAACTGATTTAGGGCCTGATAGATTGACAGCTACGAATAATTCTATTTGTACTGGAAAAACATTCGATATTATTACCAATGAAACTGGAATAAATTCCTATAAATGGTTTAAAGATACTTTTGAAATACTTGGAGAAACGAATCCTACATTAACAGTTTCTACTCCAGGAATATATAAAGTTGAAATAACTTTAGGAGCTACAAGTTGTATTTCAAAAGGGCAAATTACAATTGAGTATTTACCAACACCTGTACTTACGAATACAACAATGGTTCAATGTGACGAAAATCTAGATGGAATAACTTTATTCAATTTAACAAAATTAGATTCCATTATTACCAACAACGATAATAGTTTTAGTGCTGTAACGTATTATGAATATTTAGCTGACGCACAAAGTCAAAATGTAATCAATTCAATTCCAATTCCAACTTCGTATTCAAGTATTCCAAAAACAATTTATGCAAGTGCTAGTAATGCTCTGGGATGTTTTGGTCTTGCAACAGTTATTTTACAAATTTCTACTACTACTGTTCCTTCAAGTCGTGACTTTGAGAGTTGCGATTTAGATGGTGATAAAGATGGTTTTTATGGTTTTCATTTAATTGAAATTGACCCAATAGTTTTAAATGGTTTGCCTGCAGGTCTAGTAGTAAATTATTATCCCACTTACAACGACGCTTTGTTGCAAACCAATCAATTACCTGCCATCTATACCAATACAATCCGATATGTAATCACTATTTATGCGAAAATAATAAATGGCACTGATTGTTACGGAATACTTCCAGTTACATTGTTTGTAAATAAAAATGAGCCTGATAATTTTGAAGATGAATATGTGTATTTATGTAATGATATTCCACAAACCGTTTCGATAGCCACTACTTTTAGTTCGTATACTTGGAGTAATGGAGATACTGATTTTAGTACCGATATTACTGCTGCAGGCGACTATACCGTTACCGTTACCGATAGTAACACCTGTGAAGCAACCAAAAAATATATTGCATTTGCTTCTGAAAAACCAACCATTACTTCAGTAGCTATTAATGATTTTCAAGGGAATGAAAATACGTTATTAGTTCATTTTACTGGAATTGGTGATTATGAATTTTCTCTTGATGGCATTTTCTATCAAAACAGCCCTTATTTTACAAATGTTCGATCGGGTTTTTACACTATAGAAGCCAGAGATATTAAAGGATGTGGTTCTGATTTTTATGAAATATATGTATTAAATTACCCTAACTATTTCACTCCCAACGACGATACGTATAATGATGTTTGGAGAATTGAAAATCTAGATATTTATCCAAATACTACAATTCGCATCTTTGACCGATTTGGGAAATTTTTAAAGCAAATTGCCAATATTAATGGATGGGACGGAACTTATCTCGGTGTAAAATTACCTTCAGATGATTATTGGTTTGTCATTGAATTGGAGGGCAATCGCACAATAAAAGGGCATTTTTCTCTCAAACGATAATTGTTGTATTTTTTTTGCTAATTTTATCCAATGAAAAAACAATACCTACTATTTTTTCTACTCTTTTCTATTGGATGTTTTGCTCAATTTAGCAAAATCCATTACATACCGCCTTTATCCGGAACTAATGATGCTTCAGGTAGTGCACAAGAACAATATTTATATATTTCTACCCCCAATGTAAATCCAATAAATTTTAGAATTATTCAACTAGGTGGTGTTATTATTAATGCCACTGTTTCTAAAAGTACTCCTTACGTTTTTAATGCAGGATTTGGTGTTGACACACAATTGATGGTTCAAAAAAGCGATGTCAATACGATACTTTCTAATAAAGGATATATAATAGATGCAGACGATCAGATATACGTTTCTGCTAGAATTATTGCTGGTAATGGAAACCAATCTGGCGCTCTTGTTTCCAAAGGATTAGCGGGCTTAGGCACTAAATTTAGAATTGGTTCTTTACTCAATACCAATCCAAGTCTAGCATTCGGATTACGACATTATACTTTTGTTTCCATATTAGCTACTGAAAATAATACATTGGTACAATTTAGTGATATCAAAACTGGCGTTGTCTTAATCAATAATGCTTTAGCTGGTAATTCTCCCTCTTCAATTATTTTAAATAGTGGCGAAAGTTTTGTCATGGCAGTGGAAGGCCCAGTAGATACTTTTGTTCCGGATCAACTCATTCCTAACAGAGATGGACTAATTGGTTCATTAGTAACTTCAGACAAACCCATTGCCTTAAACTGTGGTTCTTTTGCTGGAACCAATGCTGACAATAATCTTGATTTAGGATTTGATCAAATTGTATCGGTTGAAAAAACGGGCAAAGACTACATTTTCATAAAAAGTACAGGGCAAGATCCAGTGGAAAGAGTTTTACTTGTTGCACATACTAATGGTACTCAAATTCGATTAAATGGAAATACAGGTACTCCAGATTACGTATTAAATGCTGGGGATTATATTGGATTAGATGGGAGTAACTTTAATGCACAAGGAAATCTCTATGTTCAATCTTCCGAAAATGTTTTTGCCTATCAAACCATTGGTGATGATAGTAGAGTAGATTTTGCCAATCAAGAATTATTTTTTGTTCCTCCGTTAAGTTGTGAAACGCCAAAACTCATTGACAATATTCCATTAATTAATCAAATTGGAACACGAATCTACTCTATTGCCAGAGTAACGCTCATTACCGTTGCTGGAGCTACTTTGAATTTTCAAATTAATGGTATTCCCTATACATTAGCAGCATTGACTTCACTTCCTGGAGTTTCCATTAATGGACCAACAACTGTAACTACTTCATTAGGAAATTACGACACTTATGTTATTATTGGTTTAACAGGAAATATTAGTGTATTTTCTTCTGGAGAATTATATTTAGCTGCCTATGGAACCGATGGTGCTGCTACTTTTGGAGGTTTTTATTCTGGATTTATTTTCAAACCTGAAATTACTTTTAACCTATTAAATGTAACTCAAAACAATTGCATCCCTAATGCAGCACTAAGCGTTAATTCGCTAAGTTCCTTTGATACTTTTCAATGGTATTTTAATGGTAATCCTATTCCATTAGCGAATTTAAGTTCATACAATCCTTTGTTACCCGGTTATTATTATGTAAAAGCAGCTATCGCTAATTGTGGAAATAATGATATTTCTTCGGATGAAATTCCGATTAGTTCTTGTCCAATAAATACGGATAATGATTTAGTAAATGATAACATCGATATTGATTTTGACAATGATGGAATTCCAAATTGTGTAGAATCATTAGGTGATTTAGGGATCAATCTTACGCCAGCAACTTCTATAATTGTTACAACTGCAGGAAGTAATACTCCAATTCCTATTCCTTTTATAGGAGCTTCTAATGGAAATTTTGTGACTAAAACTCCCATCGGAAAAAACAATTCCGTTACATTTAAAAAGACTTTTTCTACTCCAACAAATATTTCTTTAGAATATGTAAATACAGCCGCATTATCTGATTTAATTAACTATAATGCCGATTTTGTTATTACTTCCGATGTCAATAAAACGATTACAGTTCAAAATCCAAATGATCAACTTTTAATTGATACCAATTATGACAATATTTACGAAAGCGGTATCACCCAATTTTCTTCCTATGAAATTCGATTTAGAGTCAATGGAGCTATTCCTTTAAGTGCGGGAACAGGAACTTTTAGATTTAAATCAGCCTTTGCTACGAGTATTACTCTCAAACATATTAATCTTTCAGATTCAGACACCAATAATGCAACATTCCGACTTGTAGCTACTTGTGTTCCAAAAGATACCGACTTAGATGGTGTTCCAGATGCTTTAGATCTTGATAGTGATAATGATGGTATCTTGGATCAAACAGAAGCAATAGGAACAAGTACATTGACGCCTACAAATGTAGATTTGAATCTTGATGGTTTAGACGATGCCTTCGGAAATGGATTAGTACCTGCCGATAGTGATAATGATGGAGTCTCCAATAATTTAGATTTAGATAGTGATAATGATGGGATTTTTGATTTATTAGAATCCGGAAATGGAGCCACTGATAGTAATACGGATGGAAGAATTGATGGTGTTTCGGTAAATTTTGGCGCAAATGGACTTTATAATGCCTTCGAAACCTTCCCTAATTCAGGAATTCTTAATTACATCGTAAGAGATTCAAATGCAGATGGAACAGCAAATTATCTTTCCTTAGAAAGTGATGGAGATGGTTGTAATGATGTGCTTGAAGCTGGTTTTTTAGATCCAGATGGAGATGGAATTTTAGGAAATGCATTACCTACAGTAAATTCAAATGGGTTGGTTACAAGTACAATTGGGTATACGATTCCAAATCCAAATTACATCATAAGTGCTCCCATTACCATTACTTCACAACCTTCTGTAAGTCCTTTTTGTGCGTATCAAAATTCTAATATTATTATTGTTACTTCAACACCCATAGATTCTTATCAATGGCAAGTATTTTTAGGAGGAATTTGGACGAACATTGTAAACGATGCAAATTATGGGCAAAGTAACACCAATTCATTATTAATTATTGCACCTCCATTCTCATTTAATGGATTAAAATATCGTGTTATACTTCAAAGAAACGGAAATATTTGCAACCTAATTTCAAGTGAAGTTACGCTTCAATTATATGATATCCCGACTATAAATTCTCCCATTACATTAGTGCAGTGTGATAATGACAATAATGGTTTTACAACAGTCAATTTAACTCAAAAAGAAAGTGAGTTTACTACAACAGCCAACCGAGTGTTTACCTATTACAAAACGTTTAATGCGGCACAAATAGGCAATGAAAGTTCTTTTAATTTCATCAATAATCCTCTCAATTATTTTACGAATTCTACTCCGATTTGGGTGAGAATTGTAGATCAAACTCATGGATGTTTTACAGTTGCTCAATTGAATGTTGTCGTATCCAATACACAAATAATCAGTACTTTTAATCGTAAATTTTACAAGTGTGACGACTTCCTAGATGCTTTTGGGAATAACAATAGCTTTAATAATGATCGGGATGGCATTACTAATTTTAATTTTAGTAGTGCTTCTGGGGCCATTACAGCAATTCTTCCACCTCCAGCTTCCAATTATAGAGTAAAATATTACAGTAATTTTCAAGATGCTTCAATGGAAGTTGATGCTATGGGAAATTCTTTAGAAATTTCTCAAAACATAACATCTCCAGAAAGTATTTACAATTATAGAAATAGATTGAATCCGAATCAGCTTCAAATATGGGTTCGAGTGGAAAATATTTTAGACAATTCTTGTTACGGAATTGGTCCTTATGTTTCTTTGTTTGTGGAATCTTTACCCGTTGCATATCCATACAACGATACGAATATCATCCGAAAATGTGATGACAATCAAGATGGTATTTTTGCTTTTGATACTTCAAGCATTGAAGCGGTGATTTTGAATGGACAAACCAATGTCAATATCAGCTATTTTGATTCAAATGGAACTCCATTGCCTAGTCCTCTACCGAATCCATTTATTGTTAACACTTCAAAAACAATCACTGTAAGAGCTACGAATGCCCTAACATTTGATCCAAACGGACCTTGTTATAATGAGGAAACATTACAATTTATTGTAGATGATTTACCTCAAGCGTTTCCGGTTAATACGAGTTCATTTACAGTTTGTGACGATGAAAATAATCCAATATTGCAAGATGGCATGCATGGTTTTGATACAGGATCAATAGAATCTCAAATATTGAATGGACAGACCAATATGGAGATTCATTATTTTGATGGTGCTGGCCAGCCGATACAAGTTCCTACTACTACCCCATTTGTTACCATTTCCCAAAACATTACTGCGATTGTCTCAAACCCTCTCAATAGAACGTGTCCAGCAAGTATTCAAATCCCATTTGTGGTAAAACCAATACCTAAGATTATTTTATTAGGAAGTGATTTGATTTGTTCTGATAATCCAGATTTTACAATTAATATTGATGCAGCTATTGTCGATGGAAGTTCGATTACGAATTATACCTATCAATGGTATTTAAACGGAAATACAATAGTTGGCGGTACCAATTATTCTTTGGAAATCAACACAGAAGGAGTTTATACAGTCGATGTAACTACGAATCGAGGTTGCCTTTTGACCCGAATCGTTGACGTTATTGCTTCAGAAATTGCTCAAATTCAAGAAATCAATATTACCGATTTAGTAGAAAACAACACCGTTGAAATTATAGCAACAGGAAACGGTGATTTAGTATATTCTATTGATGATTTAAGTGATTTTCAATACTCGAATGTATTTTACAATGTTCCTTATGGAATTCATCAAGTATATGTAAAAGACATTAATGGTTGTGGTTTGGTTGGACCTGTTGAAATTTATGTCCTTGGAATTCCACGTTTTTTCACTCCTGATGGAGATGATGTAAATGACACTTGGAATTTGAAAGGAAGCAGTTCAAAATACAATAAAAATGCCCAGATTGAAATCTTTGATCGCCATGGAAAATTTATTCACCAACAATTTGGGGACGGCAAAGGATGGGACGGAACGCTCAACGGTAAACAGTTACCTTCAGACGATTATTGGTATGTAATTAAATTAGAAGACCAACGTGTTTTTAAAGGTCACTTTAGTTTAAAACGTTAATCCTATAGAATGTAAGCATGAGAATCATTGTATTTCTTTTTACGCTATTTTCTTTTTTATGTCAAGCACAAAACCTCAAAGTAACTTCAGGTAAAGTGGAACGATTGACTCTATTCAAATCACAATTTGTCGATGCCAGAAATGTAGCTATTTGGTTGCCAGATGGATATTCCGCAAAAGAAAAATATGCAGTTCTGTATATGCACGACGGACAAATGCTCTTTGATGCGGAAACCACTTGGAACAAACAAGCTTGGGAAGTGGATTCTATAACTGGGAAATTAATTGCTGAAAATAAAATTCAAAAATGTATTGTTGTTGGCATTTGGAACAATGATAAAAAAAGACATCCAGAATATTTTCCACAAAAGGTTTATCAGACATTTTCAGTGGAACAAAAGAAATACATTTCGGATAAGTTGATTGAAAGAAAAAAAATCGATTCAGAGTTTCGTCCTATTTCTGACAATTATTTACAATTTATCGTCAAAGAATTAAAGCCTTTTATTGACAAAAACTACGCAACATATACCGACCGAAAACATACTTTTATAGCAGGTTCGAGTATGGGTGGCTTGATTTCGTTGTATGCGATTTGCGAATATCCGAAAGTGTTTGGTGGCGCTGCTTGTCTGTCGACACATTGGACGGGTATTTATCAAAACAACGACAATCCAATTCCAGATGCTATTATTTCGTATTTGAAAGTTCACCTTCCCAATCCAAAAAAACATACAATTTATTTTGATTATGGAGACAAAACATTGGATAGTTTGTATCACCCCTGGCAAGAGAAAGTGAATATCGTGATGAAGGCAAAAAGATTTACTTCTAAAAACTGGTCAACCCAATTCTTCTCAGGTAAAGACCATTCAGAAGCATCTTGGCGAGAACGATTGTATATTCCGTTGGAGTTTTTGTTACCTAAATAAACGACAGCCCTAGCCCAGATGGCAGCGGCATCCTTTTGTGGCGTTGTTCGCCGCAAAAGATATAGCGAACAGCTGGAAATAGCTTCACACGAGCAAAGCGAACTGGCGAAGCAAAACAAAAAAACCATCCGAGAACGAATGGGTTTCTTTTTTATTTTAAGTCAAGAATTACACTTTAAATCTTTTTCTGTCGGTTTCGTTCAAATAGATTTTTCTCAAACGAATTGATTTTGGGGTAACCTCAACGTATTCGTCTTTTTGAATGTACTCTAACGCTTCTTCTAAAGAGAAAATAATCGGTGGAATAATCCTTGCTTTTTCATCATTTCCTGACGAACGCACGTTCGATTGTTTTTTCATTTTCGTTACGTTGACACACATATCATCGCTACGAGAGTTTTCTCCGATTACTTGACCTTCATAAATCTCGTCGTTTGGATTGACGAAGAATTTACCACGATCTTGTAATTTATCGATAGAATATGGAATAGCTTTTCCGTTTTCCATAGAAATTAAAGAACCATTATTACGTCCAGGAATTTCTCCTTTGAAAGGTTCGTATCCGATATAACGGTGTGACATGATTGCCTCACCAGCTGTGGCAGTAAGTAATTGATTTCTCAAACCTATAATTCCACGAGAAGGAATATTGAATTTAACGATCATACGTTCGCCTTTTCCTTCCATGCTTAGCATTTCTCCTTTACGGATAGAAACAAATTCTACCGCACGACCAGAAAGGCTTTCCGGTAAATCGATGGTTAATTCCTCTATCGGTTCACATTTTTTACCATCAATTTCTTTGATGATAACTTGGGGTTGACCAATTTGAAGTTCGTATCCTTCTCTACGCATCGTTTCGATAAGTACAGACAAGTGTAAAACACCACGTCCGAATACCATGAATTTATCCGCTGAATTCGTTTCTCCTAATTTCATTGCTAAGTTTTTCTCCAATTCTTTTGTCAAACGATCTCTAATATGACGAGAAGTTACAAATTTTCCTTCTTTACCAAAGAAAGGCGAATCGTTGATAGTAAATAACATACTCATGGTTGGCTCATCGATTGCAATAGTTTGCAACGCTTCTGGATTTTCGAAGTCGGCGATAGTATCTCCAATTTCAAATCCTTCTACTCCAACGATGGCACATATATCTCCAGCGATAACGCTTTCTACTTTCTTACGACCTAAACCTTCGAAAGTGTGTAATTCTTTGATTCTTGATTTCATTATTTTACCATCTCTTTTTACCAAAGAAATTGGCATTCCTTCTTTTAGTTCACCTCTTTCTAAACGACCAATCGCGATACGACCCGTGAAAGAAGAGAAATCTAAAGAAGTGATTAGCATTTGAGGTGTTCCTTGAGAAACCTTAGGCGCAGGAACATTTGCAATTACCATGTCTAATAATGGTTCAATATTGGTAGTTTCATTTCTAAAATCATCTGACATCCAGTTGTTTTTAGCAGAACCGTATACTGTTGGAAAATCGAGTTGCCATTCTTCGGCACCTAATTCGAACATAAGGTCGAAAACTTTTTCATGCACTTCTTCTGGCGTACAGTTTTCTTTATCTACTTTATTGATCACTACGCAAGGTTTCAAACCTAAGTCGAGTGCTTTTTGCAAAACGAAACGAGTTTGTGGCATTGGACCTTCGAAAGCATCTACCAAAAGACAAACTCCGTCTGCCATATTTAATACACGCTCTACTTCTCCACCGAAATCCGCGTGACCAGGAGTATCAATAATATTGATTTTCGTACCTTTATAGACTACTGATACGTTTTTTGAGGTAATTGTAATTCCTCTTTCACGTTCAAGGTCGTTGTTGTCAAGAATTAAGTCACCAGTATTTTCGTTATCACGAAAAAGTTGACAGTGATACATAATTTTATCAACCAAAGTAGTTTTTCCGTGATCGACGTGGGCAATAATTGCAATGTTTCTAATAGATTCCATCTGTTATTTTTAATGGGTGCAAAGGTACACTTTATTTTTAGATAAAAAACCTTTACTTAGTAGTTTACATTATGTTAACTTAAAACCAATAAAAAGGGGAAAAAAAATTAAGTTATTAAGCAAAATTTTATTTTTATAAATTATTCTCTATATTTGAGTAATGAAAAACAAGGCGAACAAAATTACTCTTCTTTATATCCTTTTTTCTATATTTCTGGCAGTAGTCGGATATACTATCCTAAACAAATTCCCTACTACTGATGATGAAGTGTTTCTCAACTTTAGTTTTTTAAAAGATTTAGTTTTCATAGTATTTTCAGGTATAATTTTCAAGATTGTTTTGACCAAAAATGACAATCGCAATACTTTAATTTTCGAAAGATTAAAATCGACTAACGAAGAAATCAAGGATTCCAACGAACGTTATGACATTGTGGCAAAAGCAACGAGTGATACGATTTGGGATTGGAAAATTCAGGAAGATGATTTTATTTGGAATAAAGGAATACAAGGTGTTTTCGGATATAAGAAAGAAGATATAGGTAAAACTTCGAAATGGTGGTTTGACAGAATTCACCCAGAGGACAGTATCAAGATGTCGATTAAATTGTATTCTTTTATAGAACAAAAAACTGAAAAGTGGCAAGATGAATATCGGTTTAAGTGTGCTGATGGAACTTACAAATATGTTTTTGATAGAGGATTTCTGGTAAAAGACGAAGAAGGAAATGCGATTCGAATGATTGGAGCTATTCAGGATGTTACGAAACAAAAAGAAGAAGAGCAACGATTGAAGTTATTAGAAACAGTGATTACCCAAACCAAAGATGCCGTAATTATTACCGAATCTGAAAATTCAAGCAAAACCATTCCTAAAATAGTCTTTGTTAACCCAGCTTTTACAGAAATGACAGGTTATAAATCTCAAGAAGTGATTGGAAAAACCCCAATTGTTTTTATGGGAAGAAAATCTGTTAAAAACGATATTACAAATTTATCAAAAGCTTTAAAAGGAAGAGAAGAGTTTAAATTTAAAACTTTAAATCACAAAAAAAATGGGGATGAATATTGGGTGAATTTTTCAATGATTCCAATTACAAATAAAGAAGGAAATCATTCTCATTGGATTTCTATACAAAGAGACATTACTGAAGAAAAAAACAGTGAAAAAGAGAAAGAGCAATTGATTCGAGAGTTGACTCAAAACAATAAAGATTTAAAGCAATTCTCTTATATAACTTCCCATAATTTAAGAGCTCCTTTATCTAATTTGACAGGATTATTGAATTTAATGCAAGAATATCCTGTCGAAAATCCGGAGTTAAGAGAAATTCTAAACGGTTTTTCAACATCGACTAAATTATTAAACGAGACCATTAATGATTTGGTTAAAGTAGTTATCATCAAAGACAATCCTTCCATCGATAAAGAAGAAGTTTTGATAAAAGATGTATTTGAGAATGTCTTTAATCAATTGAGTTATTTGATTAGTTTACACAAACCAATTTTGAAAATTGAATTGGAAAAGGTTACTATTTTAAATATTAACAAAGCTTATTTAGAAAGTATCTTATTGAATTTATTTACGAATGCTATCAAATACAGATCTCCGAAGAGAATCCTACGAATTTTTGTTTCTTCTAAGGAAATTGACAATAATATTGTTTTGATATTTAAAGACAATGGAATTGGTATCGATTTAGTTCGAAATGGAGATAAAATATTTGGGTTGTATCAAAGATTTCACAATTATTCTGACAGTAAAGGATTAGGTTTGTATTTAGTAAAATCTCAGGTAGAATCTATGGGAGGAACAATTGGTGTAGAAAGTGAAGTAGATAAAGGCACTACCTTTACAATAACATTTAAAAACAATATAAATGCTTGATTTAATTTTATGTGTTGATGACGATCCAATTACACTTATGTTGTGTAAAATGGTTATTTCAAGATCTGATTTTGCTAAAGAAATCATAACTGCTCAAAACGGTGAAGAAGCTTTGCATTATTTTGATGATTTAAAATTAAATAATCTTGGGAATGATATCAACAAATACCCGTTATTAATATTTCTAGATTTAAACATGCCTGTAATGGGCGGCTGGGAATTTTTAGATCATTTCTCGAAAGAAGAATACCGAACTCAGTTTAAGGATTGTAAAGTAATCGTATTGTCTTCTACAATTGATCCGGATGACATTAATAAAGCAAAAACCTATCCAATGGTTCTTGATTTTTTATCAAAACCTATTTCAAAAGAAATGCTTGAAGACTTAAAAACGATATTAACATAAAAAAAAACTCTCCAATATTTGGAGAGTTTTTTTTATAAGTTAAAAACACAAGTTTACAATTTTGCAACGTGTTTCGTTAATTTAGATTTTAAATTAGAAGCTTTGTTATCATGAATAACGTTTTTCTTTGCTAATTTATCTATCATAGAGATAACAGCAGATAATTTTGAAGAAGCATCTGATTTGTCTGTAGCTAAACGCAAAGCTTTAATAGCATTACGAGTAGTTTTGTGTTGATAACGATTTAATACTCTTTTTTTATCGTTACTTCTAATTCTTTTTAAAGCTGACTTATGATTTGCCATTTTGTTTTTTTTTCTAAATTTATTTTTTGTAGCCCGTAGGGGAATCGAACCCCTCTTACCAGGATGAAAACCTGGCGTCCTAACCGATAGACGAACGGGCCATACTTCTTTAATGCGGATGCAAAAATACAACTATTTTCTATTCGTACAATAGCTGAAGTATTTTTTTTTATTTTTTTTTAATAAGCCTTTGCAAACAGCACTCTACCAGTAGATTTAGCTCCAGTAAGTATGCAATTTCCCTCCTCTTTTTTACCTTTTAGAGGAATACATCGTATTGTAGCTTTGGTTAAATCTTTGATTTTCTCTTCAGTTTCTGAAGTTCCATCCCAATGTGCAGCAATAAATCCACCTTTGTTTTCTAGTACTTCTTTGAATTCCTCAAATGAATTGACTTCAGTAATATGAGATTCTCTATAATTGAATGCTTTTGTGTACAAATCTTTTTGAATTTGTTTTAATAGCTCCTCAATATAATTTACAATTTTATCCTTTTCTATAATTTCTTTAGATAAAGTATCTCTCCGAGCTACTTCAAAAGTTCCGTTTTCTAAATCCTTAGGGCCGACAGCAATTCGAACTGGAACACCTTTCAATTCCCATTCAGCAAACTTGAAACCTGGCTTTTGAGTTGTACGGTTATCATACTTAACAGCAATGCTTAATTTTTTCAATTTTTCAGTTAAATTATTTACTTCAACTGATATTTCTTGTAATTGTTCTTCCGATTTGTAAATAGGTACAATAACAACTTGAATTGGAGCTAAATTAGGAGGCAAAACTAAACCTTGATCATCTGAATGCGTCATTACTAATGCTCCCATCAAACGTGTTGAAACTCCCCATGAAGTTCCCCAAACATATTCTTGCTTGCCTTCTGCAGTAGCGTATTTGACATCAAAAGCTTTGGCGAAATTTTGGCCCAAAAAGTGAGATGTCCCCGCTTGAAGCGCTTTACCATCTTGCATTAAAGCTTCTATACAATAAGTTTCTTCAGCTCCTGCAAATCGTTCTGATTCTGTTTTAATTCCTTTTATTACTGGTATTGCCATAAAATTTTCAACAAAATCAGCATATACTTGCATCATTTTTTCAGATTCTTCAATTGCCTCTGATTTTGTTGCATGAGCAGTATGTCCTTCTTGCCATAAAAATTCAGCGGTTCTTAAAAAAAGACGTGTTCTCATTTCCCAACGAACCACATTAGCCCATTGATTAATTAGTAATGGTAAATCTCTATAGGATTGTACCCAATTTTTGTACGTTGACCAAATAATTGCTTCACTGGTTGGACGAACAATTAATTCTTCTTCCAATTTAGCATTTGGGTCAACCATTAGTTTACCTGGCTTATCTGGATCATTCTTTAATCTGTAATGAGTGACAATGGCACATTCTTTCGCAAAACCTTCCGCATTTTTTTCTTCTGCTTCAAACATGCTTTTAGGAACAAATAAAGGAAAATAAGCATTACTATGACCTGTTTCTTTAAACATTCGGTCTAATTCTGCTTGCATTTTTTCCCAAATTGCATAACCATAGGGTTTGATAACCATACAGCCTCTTACCCCTGAATTTTCGGCAAGATCAGCCTTTACAACTAGCTCGTTATACCATTTTGAATAATCCTCAGATCGTGTAGTTAGGTTCTTGCTCATAATGAATTTATTGGCACAAATATTGTTTAACTTTTTTTAACTAAATAGTTTGGCAAAACTAACTAATTTTGTGTAGTCCAACAATAAAAAACTAATGTTATGAAAACTATTTATTTTCCCCAACAAAAAATTTATTTATTCTCAACATTCGTAATAATCACAATGTTTTTGAATTCTTGCGGAAGTTATCATACTTCTTCTTATTACGATTCAGATGGTATTTATGAAAACTCTGAAAATCAAAAGAAAGTTACTCCTAGACCTCATGAAAAAATAGAGGATAATCAATATAAAAACTATTTTGGGTCATTGCAAGAATCACCTAAGAAAGATTCTACTTTTACAGATGTAGAAAGTTATAATTCCAATTCTTATACGGAAACTGAAAAAAGTAACAATTCATCCTGGGGAAGTGATTCAGGAACAACCATAATTAATGTTTATGATTCTAATTGGGGATGGAATAATTATTGGAATTGGAATATAGGATGGGGTTGGAATTCATGGTATGGACCAAATTATGGTTGGGGATGGAACCCTTGGTACGGCAACGGATTTGGATGGGGATGGAATTCATGGTACGGTAATAATTGGTGTGGTGGGTATTATCAACCTTATTATCATGGAACAAGAAGTTATGCTTATAATAATGGGTCATTTCATAATAATAATCAAAATTCAAAATCTGGAAGTAGATATAATAATGCCGGCAAAAGAACATCAAATACTGATTTTGCTGGCACAAGAAATACAATAAGAACTCGAAACCCAAACACAACTACTCGAATAAACCCAATAAGAAATTCTTCTAATATTAATTCTTCAAACTATAATTCAACTACAAGAATGAATAACAACAATTCCATTCGAACCCAAACAAGTCCAACGCGAAGTAATTATAATTCAGCTCCTGTTAGAACAAATTCTTCAAATTATGGCAGTGGAAGCTATGGAGGAAGAAGATCATCTGGAGGAAGAAGATAAGAGTATTAATCAAATAACACCTAAATATTTTAAAGAATACTAAGGTGTTTTTTTAATAAAAATTTCAAATGAAAAAACATATTTTAGTCCTATTCATCGTATTTTATTTGAATACTTCCAATGCACAAAATATTTCAGATGCCTTATTATATTCAAATAATAATATTAACGGAACCGCTAGATTTAGAGCCATGAGTGGTGCTTTCGGAGCATTAGGAGGTGATTTTTCTTCTATAAATGTAAATCCAGCAGGAAGCGCAATTTTTTTAAACAATCAATTTAGTGTCACATTAAGTAGTTTCAATACAAAAAACAATTCAAATTATTTTGGTTCAAAGGTTTCCACTAATGATACTAATTTTGATATCAATCAAGCTGGAATTATTCTTGTTCTTGAAAGCGACGATGAAGATTGGGGTAAATTCGTATTAGCATCCAATTATGAAAAAAATACTTTAAATAATTCTATGTTTACATTCGGAACCAATCCAAATAATTCTGTAGCAAATTATTTTTTAAGTTATGCCAATCCAGGTTTATACAATTCAAATATTGCTTTATCTACCCTAGAAAGTTCTTATTATGAAGATTTAGACATAAGAGGACAGCAAGCATTTCTTGGTTACCAAGGATACATCATCAATGTTGACCCAAACAACCTAAATAACGATACCTATATTTCTAATGTACCTGCTGGGGATTTCTATCAAGAAAATTATATAGAATCTACAGGAAATAATGGTAAACTCTCCATGAATTTTGCAACTCAATATAAGGAAAAATACTATTTTGGTTTGAATTTGAATTCTCATTTTACAGATTACACCAAAACAACAACTTTCTATGAAGAAAATGATAACAGTCAAACTACTGGATTAAAAAGATTAGTATTTGAAAATTATCAAAACACCTATGGCAATGGATTTTCGTTTCAATTGGGTGCCATCGCAAAACTAAACTCCTCACTGAGAGTAGGGCTTTCTTATGAATCTCCAACTTGGTATCGTTTGAATGACGAAAAAACACAACTCCTAAAAACTTCAGGTTATAATTATGGAAACCCAGCCAATCCTAATATTTCACAACAAGATGTAGATTCTGACTATTTATTAATTTATCCAACTTATAAATTACAAACCCCAAGCAAATGGACTGGTAGTTTAGCATATATTTTTGGTAAAAGTGGCTTAATTAGTGTAGATTATAGTTTGAAAGATTATAGTAAAACACGATTCAAACCTAATGATTCTTTTTTCAGACCCTTAAATGCTACAATAGAATCTCAACTAGATCTTGTAAATGAATTGAGGATTGGCGGGGAATATCGCATTAAAGAATGGAGCTTAAGAGCCGGATATAGCTACGAAGAAAGTCCCTATAAAAACAAGAAAGTTCTTGGCGACACCAATGGTTTTTCTACAGGATTTGGATATAATTTCGGAAGTACTAAATTAGATTTGGCCTACGCCTATTCTCAAAGAAAATCCCAACAAGCATTTTTTACTCAAGGTTTTACTGATGGTCCCAATGTTTCAACGAAAAACAATACTGTTTCGTTGACATTGCTGTTTGAGTTATAAGCACTTCTTGAAAACAAAAAAAGGTTTTACAATTTTCTGTAAAACCTTTTTTTTAGCCCTGATGGCAACGGCATCCTTTTGTTGTTTTCTTTAAACAACAAAAGATATAGTGAACAGCAGGATAAAGCTCTTAAAAAAATTATTGGTAATGAAACGTCAAACCAGCTACTAAAAAATTCTTTCCAAAGAATTCCGTGTTTTTAGTTGCCGCATTGTGAATGTAATTTAAAGATAACGGCATCGTCAATTTTTCACTTAACTTAAATTCACGAGTAGCTTTCAAACTAACATTTACTAAAGAAACTTTATCATAATCACCCGAAGAATAATACTCCGCTTTATTATTCAATACAGCTCCAGCTAAAAAATCTAATGTTATTTTTTTATAGATTTCTTCTAAAGTATAACCTGCTTCAAAATAAGTGGTGTAATTTTGTTTTGGATTTTCGCCATTGGAGTCATATTTAAAATCATTTCCTGCGATGAAAGTACTCAAAGTTGCATTTATCGGGATTTCATATTCAGAGAAATCAAAAACTAACATTGCGTCTACCGTTTTTACTCCATTTTTACCGTAATTAAAAAAACCATTATCAACTCCATCAACTTTTTCAACGGAGGGCCAATAGTAATCCCAAAGCTGCAAAGTCAGAAAGGAATTGACTTGATAATTGATATTGAAATTAATTTCCTGATAACCTTTTGTGGAATTTTCACCATCAGGATAAAAATAATCATTTTTAAAATTTGATGTCGCCCAAAATCCGAATACAAGTTTATCAGTTACACTATAATTGATTGTTGGTTGCACGACAAAATAATTCCCTCCCCATGATTGACCTCGCCAAATATAACGACTGGCTAAATCTACATTAATTTCTAATTTACTTTCCTTTTTAGTAGGAATGGAATCTTTAGGAGTTGTTTCAGATTGAGAGTAGGTCAATCCATACATGAAAACAAATAGATAACATAAATTTATTCTCATACTTTTGATCTATTAAGATTTAGGTTTTAAAGCATCGTCAATTGCTTCAAATAATTTCTCTCGATTAATAGGTTTTGTTAGGTAACCGTAAAAACCTGCTTTATAAATTCTTTCCTCATCTTCACTTGAAGCATAGGCAGTTTGAGCAATAATAATCAACTCTGGACGAATCATTTTGATTTTTTCTAGAGCTTCAAAACCATTCATAATAGGCATTTTTATGTCCATCAAAACCAAATTGATATCGGGATTATTAAGACTTATTTCTACTGCTTCCAGCCCATTTTCAGCACGAATAATGGTGTATTCTTTTGATTGAATAACTTTTTTAAATAACATAAAATTAATATTATCGTCCTCTGCAATTAGAATGGTAATCGCCTTTTCATTGTGAGAAGAATCCGATTTTCTTTTGACTGGTTGTACCGTAATATTATGTATTTCATTGTATTTTAAGGGTATTGAAAAAGAAAATGTAGATCCTTTTTCAACTTTAGATTCTAAAGAAATCATTCCGCCCATCATTTCTACATAAGCTTTAGAGATCGCTAATCCAAGTCCTAAACCACCCGCTTTTATGGAAGCATCATTTTCAACTCTTTTAAAGCGATCAAATATATGTTGATGATTATTTTTATCAATTCCAGGTCCTGTGTCTTTTATAGTGAAAATAATTTTTTTCTTTTTATCGTCGATTTTATAGCCAAACGCAACATGCCCTTCACTCGTAAATTTAATTGCATTCGTAACTAAATTGACTATTACTTGCTTCAGTTTTACTTCATCAGTTACTATATTAAAATCGGCTGGCTTATCATTTTGAATTATGAAAAAATCAATGTTTTTAGTTTTAGGGATGGTGACTTTTATAGTTTCATACAATTCACTTATACACGATTCTATATTGACATTGGTATAATTTGGAGCAATCTGATTGGAATCAATTTTCGACATTTCAATTAAATCATCTATAATAGAAACCAAATTTTTTCCGCTTTTTTCAATGACTTTTAAATATTCTAATTGCTCGTCTTTACTAAGTTTTGTATTGATAATCAAATCCGTAAAACCATTGATAGCGTTCATCGGAGTTCTGATTTCATGGGATAAATTGGCCAAAAAAGATGATTTTAATCGATCACCTTCTTCCGCTTTCAATTTGGCTTTTACCAATTCAATTTTTTGGTTACTATTTTCTTCAAAAAGATTTCCGATATAACTAAACTCTCCCGAAGTGTCTTTCAATTCTTTGATGGCTTTTTTGTTTCCAGTTTCTAAAACGCGAGCTACCATATCCAATGGATGGTAAACTAACTTTCGTGTATAATAGACATTGATAATAAAATTAACTACAAAAGCGAAAATTATAAAATATAAAATATTCAGCATATCTCCGAAATACACTTCGAATTTTCTTTCAAAAAGAAAACTAGAAATTGCATTCCCATTATAGTCATTTAAATTTACTACAGAATAAATAGAATGCTTTCCTATAATTTCCCTTTGTTTACCATTAAAAAATTTCATTTTAGCTTCTGAAATTTTCTCAAAATAGGTCAAATAAGAACTGTCTAACAATCTAGCTACAAAAAAATATCCGAACGGACTTGTCTTATTTTTTAATGGATCATCTGATTTGTGGATAGAAGCTCCAGTTACTTCAACATAACCTTCAGGGATTTTCAAATAAAACTTATACAATCCTAATTGTTTTATTTTTTGCATAGCTCCTCTTGGAATGATATCTTTTGATTTCATTTTCGAAGAAGCGGTGCGTATGATAAAATTAAAATCTTTATCATACGAACCTAAATAATCCGCATTGTATATATTTAATTCATTCCCGATGGTTTCCTTATACCAAACCGAATCTTTTGTTTTTGTAAAATTGACAAATTCATCCCAATTGGTATCGTTATTAATGGCTACTTGAATTGGCTTATTATCTAATTCTAGTAATTTATTAATTTCATTATCAAATTGCTCTTTTGAATTTGAATAAACATTTTTTTCAACCTGCTTGGTATAATAAAAAAGGGAAAAATAGAGTAGTATAAAAAAAATACTTGATGAAAATATCAAAAGTAAAATTTTAGGGTATGTTTTTTTGACAGTCATTATTCTATAGAAAAGAATCCATTAATTCTTTCGAAAATTAAGCTAAATAAACTATCTATATTTTATAGATTAAGAAAACAATTAAAATGTTTTTAACAATTGTTTCATTTACTATTTTTAAAAACAGCATCAATAACATAAAAAATTCTTTCTTTATCTAAAGGCTTAGTCACATAATCTGTAAAACCTGACTGAAGAACTCTTTCTTTATCTTCTGCTGAAGAATGGGCGGTTTGTGCAATCACAGGAAGATTCGGTAGAAATGTTTTTATTTTTTCAAAAGCGGCATATCCATCCATTATTGGCATTTTGATATCCATAAAAACCAAATTTATCGCTGGATTTGTAGAACAAATAGTAACCGCTTCCTGACCGTTTACCGCTCTAATAATCGTATAATTCCGCATTTGAAGTATTTTTTTGAGCAATAAAAAATTGATATTGTCATCTTCAGCAACCAAAATTACCTTATCATGATTGGCTTCCAAATCAATTGTAGTTATTACGGATTTTTCCTCTGTAATAGTACTCGTATCATACTTTAACGGAATAGAAAATACAAACTCAGATCCTTCTCCTACTTTGGAATTGACATCAATGGTTCCTCCTAACATTTCTACATAGGCTTTACATATAGCTAAGCCCAAACCAAGTCCGCTGAGTTCTACAGAAAAATCATCTTCAATACGCCGGAATCTATCAAAAATTACTTTGATGTTTTTATCATCAATTCCAATCCCAGAATCTTTTACTCTAAACTCAATGATACCTGCTTTTTCTTTAATTGCAAATCCAAATTCAACAGTTCCATTTTCAGTATATTTAATGGCATTGGTGAGCAAATTTGTAATTACCTGAACTAATTTTGTTTTATCTGATATAACATTTCTTAAAACTGGTTTCGGATTTTCAATAAAATTTAAAACAATTTTTTTCTCTTTAGGAATGGTGACTTTGATGGATTCATACAACTCTTTACAACAGGAATTAATATCAAACCCAACTAATTTAGGAGTAATTTGTTGTGAATCTATCTTAGACATTTCAATCAAATCTTCGATAATTGAAACTAAATTACTACCGCAATTTCGGATAATTTTTATGTATTCTTTTTTATCAATTTCTGTTAAATCTTTTGCATTTAGCAAATCACTAAAACCAACAATAGCGTTCATTGGAGTTCGAATTTCATGAGATAAATTTGCCAAAAAAGAAGATTTCAACTTGTCACTTTCTTCCGCTTTTTTCTTAGAAATTTCGAGTTGTTTTCGCTGATTATTGTTCTCTTCAAAAAGGTTTCCTATATAACCAAATTCGCCAGGCTCTGATTTTAATTCATTGATAGCTTGTTGACTTCCAGATTCTAAAATTTTTGTAATCGTTTTTAATGGGGAATATACCCATCGCTTTGAAAAATACAAATAAACAATGATGTTTATGACAAAGGCAATAATAATGATGATTAATATCTTTTTTGCACTTTTAAAATCTAAATTAAAAGGTCTTTTAAAAGCTAATTGCGCTATGGTTTTATTTCTCCAATCCTTCAACTTCTGATAAATAACAACGGATTCTATGTCATCTGAAGGTAAAAAATCGTAGGCTACTAATTGCGTTTTGGAGTTGCTAATTTTATTTAAATTTTGAAGGAACGAGCCATTGATTAAACGAGCCATAATAAAATAACCCGAAGGCAACGTTTTGTTCTTTTTTGGATCTTCCGAAGGATGAATTGTAGCGCCAAATACTTCTACAATTCCTTCTGGTATTTGAATATAAAATCTAGATAATTTTGATTGATACAAAGATTCGAAAACAGATTTGGGAATAAAATTAAGAGTCTTTATATTAGAAGTAGCAACTTTATTAATGAGTTGTTTATCCAATCCATAAATACCTATATAATCTACCTCATAAGTATCGAATTCTTTGACAATAAATTTATTAAACCAATCCTCATTTTTTGTAGTAATAAAATTAACCAAATCTGTCCAATACGTAACGTCTTTGATGGTGGCGATATGCGTTTTTGAATTCAATTCAAACAAAGATGACACTTCACTATTGTATTGATTATAAGTCGTTTTATAAACTTCTTTCTCTTGTTGAATTGTGTAAATATAAAGTGATAGATACAGTAATAAAAACAATAAACTTGTACCAATTATGAGCAATAATAGTTTGAAGTAGGTGTTTAGGGCAACGATTTTTTTCATAGAATTAAACTAATATTCGTTAAATATAAAAATTAATTCAAGACTATGGATTCTCTAATTATAAATTAAAAAAAAACTCCAAACTTTCGCTTGGAGTTTTCTAACTAAAAACTAACTCAATTTATATAACCGTTCCTTTAAATGATAATACTTTGGGAGCTTCTTCAGCATTTGTAGTTACGGTAACAGTTTTCGTAAAAGCCCCTTTTGCTGCTGCATTATAAGTAGCGGTTACTTTCGCAGTTTCTCCTGGTTGAATTGGAGTTTTTGTATAATCTGTTGCTGTACATCCACAAGAAGCTTTTACATTGCTAATCACAACCGCTGTTTTTCCTGTGTTTTTAAATTCAAAATTAATTTCTTTAGGCTTGTTTTGTGGAATTTCACCTAAATCGATTGATTCACTTTTCCATGAAATTGGCGATATTCCTAATTCACTTTTGGCATTTTGCTTTGCCGTTGGTAATACGGTAAAAGACATTAAGCCTAAAACACAAACAATAATCGAAACTTTAATTGCTTTCATAATGATAATTTTTAATGATTAGTATGGTTGATTTATTTGAACACTTCAAAAGTAATTCAGTTCCCCTTCAACTCTTGTTAAGCGGTTTCTAATCTTTGTTAATGACTTGTTAATGGTAAAATCAAATGGTATTTTTGAGTAATATTACATTTTGAAATAGGAATTAGAATTTGACTTATGTTTAAGAAAAATAAACTCAACAGCATTATCGTATTAGGACTTGTAGCCATAATCGGAATACTTGTCGCGCAATTGCTGTGGACCAAACAAGCCTATTCTATCGAAGAGAAAAAGTTTAGTCAGAAAGTGCATATAGCCTTATTGGAAGTCGCCAAAAAACTTTATGAAGGAACCAATCACGAATTGCCAGCTGAAAATCCTGTACAGAAAGTTTCGAATGATTATTATATTGTGAATATCGACAATGATTTCGAACCCAAAATTCTAGACTTTTATCTCAAATCTGAATTTGAAAAAGTAAATATCACTACCGATTATGAATATGCCATGTACAATTGTGAAAGCGATGAAATGGTCTATGGGAATTATGTTTCCCCAACAGATTTAAATCAAAAACAACGCAGTGTCTATTTTCCCAAACACAAGAATTTAGTCTACTATTTTGCCATACGATTTCCGAACGAAACGAGTTTTTTATTCAGTTCCTTAAAGTTTTGGTTTGTGCTTTCCTTTGCGTTAATTATCATCCTTTTAGTCTATGTCTATTCGATTGTCACGATTTTACAACAAAAAAAATATTCGGAATTACAGCGAGACTTTATCAATAATATGACCCATGAATTTAAAACACCGCTTTCTTCTATATTAATTGCTTCAAATTATATGAAACAGCATCAACTCATCAAAAGTGATGAAAAATTAGAGAAATACACCAATATAATCATCTCTCAAAGTATTAAATTGAATACACATATTGAAACCATTTTGAATAGTGCAAAATCAGACAATTCTCCTTTACAACTCGATCGAATAGAAAAGGATATTTTGCCTATTCTTACCGATGTTATCGAAAATATTCAATTGAAATATCCCAACTGCAATATCCAAATTGTTACAGAGGAAAAGCACCTTATTATTTCAGCTGATGCTTTTCATTTCACCAATATCGTCTACAATCTTCTTGATAATGCCATTAAATATTGCGAAGAGAAACCCGAAATAAGTATTCAATTATCGAAAGAATTACATCAAATTCACATTGATTTTATAGACAATGGAATTGGAATTTTGAATAAAAATCTTCCCTTTATTTTTGACAAATTTTATCGAATCCCAAGCACAAAAAGCAATGAAATAAACGGTTTTGGACTGGGATTGTATTACGTTAAGAAAATTTGCACTTTGCATCATTGGAAAATATTTGCAAAAAACAATACGCATCATGGAATCACCATTTCTCTATTAATTCCCACTGAATAATGACGAACTTTAAAATACTTTACGCCGAAGATGATGAAACTTTAGGTTTTCTAACCAAAGACAATTTACAGCAAAACCATTATGAAGTAATGCATTGCAATAATGGACAAAATTGCTTGGAAGAATTTAAAAAAAACTCCTACGATATTTGTATATTTGACATCATGCTTCCAAAAATGGATGGCTTTGAATTGGCAACGGAAATACGAAAACGAAACGCCGATATCCCAATTATTTTTCTATCCGCTAAAACTTTAAAAGAAGACCGAATCAAAGGATTACGATTGGGCGCTGATGATTATTTGGTCAAACCTTTTAGCATTGAAGAACTGTTATTGAAAATTGAAATATTCTTAAAGCGATCTCAAAAAAATAGCGCCTTAGAAAAAAAAACCTACGCCTTAGGAAACTATACTTTCGATCCAAACAACTTTATGGTATTTAATGAAAAGGAGAAAATCAGCCTAACTCAAAGAGAATCCGAACTTTTAAAATTCTTTATTGAGCATCAAAATCAGGTATTGAAACGAGAAGTGATTTTAAAATCACTTTGGGGTGATGACGATTATTTTATGGGCCGAAGTTTGGACGTTTTTATTTCGAGATTGCGCAAGATTTTTGCTAATGAAGAAGGGATTGCTATCGAAAATCTTCATGGAATTGGATTTAAATTTAGGGTAAAATAGGTCAATTTCTTTCAAATTCTAAGTCAAACCCATGGCGTACATCCAGATCTTGAAGTGACATTAGTTCCCCTAAAGTCATTACGTCCCAAAGTAAATGTTCGTTATAAAATTGTATTTAAAAACAAAGGAACAGAAGTTCTTTCTGGCAATGTTAAATTGAGTTATGAAAGCAATTTTTTTGATTTTATTGCAACGTTTCCTGACGACAATTTCACCTTAAACCCGAATGAATTCAGTTGGAATTACACGTTGTTACAACCTTTTGAAACTCGCACTATTGAACTCACTTTGCACGCTTCTTTGGCTCTAAGTCTAGGGAATGTATTAAATTTTACTGCAATTGTCAATCCAATTGTCGCTGATGAAATTCCTTCGGACAATACGTTTGTGTTACACCAAACCGTCGTCAACTCTTACGACCCCAACTCAATTTCATGTTTAGAAGGCACTACCATAACCACCGAAGAAGTTGGCAATTACTTGCATTATAACATCAATTTTGAAAATATTGGAACCGCTGAAGCTTTAAATATTGTAGTAAAAGACACTATCAACACCACTAAATTTGATATGAATTCTTTACAATTACAGTATGCTTCTCATAACGTTGAAACAAAAATTACGGGAAATATTGTCGAGTTTATTTTTAAAAATATCAACTTAACCTCCGCTATACTCAACCCGATTGGTGGCCATGGCAATGTGTTATTTAAAATTAAAACAATTCCAACTTTAGTAGTCGGTGATAATGTTGAAAGTACCGCCAATATCTATTTTGATTATTATGCACCAATTGCTACCAATGAAGCGATAACGAGTATTACGGCATTGAGCAATCCAGATTTTGTTAGAGATAAGACCATTGTTATTGCACCAAACCCAACCAAGAATAGCATAACGATTACCTCAAAAAACAACATCCAATCGATTCAGCTTTTTGATGTACAAGGACGCATTTTACAAACAGTATTAGAAAATAAAAAAATAACCACGCTCGATATTTCAAATAAATCGGATGGAATTTATTTCTTGAAAGTGACCCCTGAAGTAGGAAGTAGTGTAGAAAAGCTTGTGAAAGAGAATTAATTGGTTAGGTTATTTAGTTGAAAAAGCGCCAATCGATGCCATGATTGACGCTTTTTTGTTTTTATTAGTTACAAAGGAATATTTCCGTGCTTTCTATCCGGACGTACACTAACTTTATTCTCCAACATACTAAACGCTTTAATTAGTTTCTTTCGCGTGTCTTGTGGTAAAATCACTTCATCCACAAAACCTCTTTGCGCTGCAGTATAGGGGTTGGCGAACAAATCGGCGTATTCCGCTTCTTTTTCTGCCAATTTCGCCTCTGGATTAGCCGCTTCACTAATTTCTTTTTTGAAGATAATTTCACTCGCGCCCTTGGCTCCCATTACCGCGATTTCCGCAGATGGCCAAGCGAAATTCATGTCGGCTCCGATGTGCTTGGAGTTCATAACGTCATACGCTCCACCATACGCTTTTCTAGTAATAACCGTCACTCTTGGGACCGTCGCTTCACTTAATGCATAAAGCAATTTGGCTCCATGTACAATGATTCCGTTCCATTCTTGGTCGGTTCCAGGCAAGAAACCAGGAACATCCACTAACACGAGGAGCGGAATATTAAAGCAGTCACAAAAACGCGTAAATCGCGCTGCTTTAATCGAACTCTTCACATCCAAACAACCTGCTAAAAACATCGGATTATTGGCTACAATTCCGACACTTCGACCTGCAATTCTAGCAAATCCAACTATGATATTTTCAGCAAAATCTTTATGAATTTCAAAAAATGAATCTTCGTCGATAACGCCTTTGATGACTTCGTGCATGTCATACGGTTTGTTGGCATTATCCGGAACAATCGTATTGAGTTGTGGACGCATTTCATCGTTCAATGCATACGCTAACTTTGGTGTAGTTTCTTTATTGTTCTGTGGAATGTAACTCAATAGTGTTTTGATATCTTCTAAACAAGCGACGCCGTTTGGAGACGTCGTATGTGCTACTCCTGATTTTGTAGAATGCGTCACTGCGCCACCTAAAGCTTCCGAAGTCACTTCTTCGTTGGTAACTGTTTTCACAACATTTGGCCCCGTCACAAACATATAACTGTTGTTCTCGACCATCATGGTAAAATCGGTCATAGCAGGCGAATAAACGGCTCCACCAGCGCAAGGCCCCATGATCGCTGATATTTGTGGAATCACTCCAGACGATTGCACATTTCTAAAAAATATATCGGCATAACCACCCAACGAACGAACGCCTTCTTGAATTCGAGCGCCACCAGAATCATTTAATCCAATCATAGGTGCACCCACTTTGAGCGCCATATCCATGACTTTGCATATTTTTTCGGCATGTGTTTCTGACAAAGCACCGCCAAAAACAGTAAAATCTTGCGCGAAAATATAAACCAATCTTCCATTTATAGTGCCGTAACCGGTGATGACTCCATCGCCATAATACATTTCTTTCTCCATTCCGAAGTCGGTAGTTCGGTGCGTCACGAGCATTCCGATTTCTTCGAATGAACCTTCATCCATTAAGTATTCGACGCGTTCTCTGGCAGTGAGTTTTTTCTTTTCGTGTTGTTTGGCGATACGTTTTTCACCACCGCCTAGTTTGGCTTGAGCAATTTTATCGTTGAGTATATTTATTTTGGATTCCATAATTTATTGAATTGGTAATCGAACAATTTTTTGATCTTCTAAGTATTGCTTAAGGGCAACCATCGCCGCAATTTCTGCTTCTTCTTCTCTTTGCTTTTTCAGCATGGCTGCATCGTAATAATTTTTGACGAAGTGCGTATCGAAATTCCCAGAGCGAAACGCTTCATGTTCGAAAACAAATTTCCCGAAGGGTAAAGTCGTTTGAACGCCTTCAATTTTATAATCGTCGATTGCTTTGAGCATTAGTTGAATCGATTCTTCACGCGTTTTTCCGTAGGTAATTAATTTGGAAAGCATCGGGTCATAATAAATCGGAATATCCATCCCTTGCTCAAAACCATTGTCAACGCGAACTCCTTCACCCGTTGGCAATTGATACACCTCTAAATTTCCAACGCTCGGAAGAAAATCATTGGTCGGATCTTCGGCATATACTCGTAATTCCATCGCATGACCTCGAATCACCAAATCTTCTTGTTTCATGGGTAAGGCTTCTCCGCGAGCCACTTTGATTTGCAACTCGACCAAGTCGACACCTGAAATCAGTTCAGTTACCGGATGTTCTACTTGCAAACGGGTGTTCATTTCGAGGAAGTAAAAATTGTGTTTATCATCCAACAAAAACTCAACAGTTCCCGCTCCCAAATAATCACAAGCCTTCGCCACCATAACAGCAGCTTCACCCATTTTCTTGCGCAATTCTGGAGTTAACACAGACGATGGCGCTTCCTCGACCACTTTCTGATGACGGCGTTGGATACTGCACTCTCTTTCAAAAAAGTACAAGATATTTCCGTGGCTGTCTGCCATCACTTGGATTTCGATATGACGTGGTGAGGTCACATATTTTTCGATAAAAACAGAACCGTCACCAAACGCAGCAGTGGCTTCACTTATAGCGCGATTCATCTGCGATTCGAAGTCGCTTTCTTTTTCAACCACGCGCATTCCTTTTCCACCACCTCCGGCAGACGCTTTGATCAAGATTGGAAAACCAATGGAGTTGGCTGTTTTCTTAGCTTCATCGATATCGATAATCGCATGGTCAACGCCAGGAACCATTGGAATATTATAGTGCATGACCGCTTCCTTGGCTGCCAATTTGCTGCCCATGACGCGAATGGCTTTCGATTTTGGTCCGATAAAAATCAAATTGTTTTTTTCGACCTCTTCCGCAAAATCAGCATTTTCACTTAAGAATCCATAACCCGGATGAATGGCATCAACATTTAAGGACTTGGCGACTTCAATGATTTTGTCACCCAATAAATAGGACTGATTTGAAGGCGCTTCACCGATCCAAACTGCTTCATCGGCAAACTTTACGTGTGGTGCATTTCTGTCGATGGTCGAGTAGACTGCGACGGTTTTAATCCCCATTTTCTGTGCGGTTTTCATTACCCTAATGGCAATTTCCCCGCGGTTGGCTACTAGTATTTTTTTCATATTTTTTTTAGAAAATAGATTATAGAAAATAGATGGTAGATGATAGAAGTTTAGTTGAAATATCTTGTCTTATCTATCCGTCTATTATCTCTTTGTCTTTTTTTATTCAAACTCAATCATCAATTGCCCTTTATCAACGGCATCGCCAACTTTGACTGCAATCGATTTGATCACACCATCTCGAGGCGAGAGAAAACTATTCTCCATTTTCATTGCAGAAAGGATAATTAAATTGTCATTTTCTTTGACAGATTGTCCGACTTCGACACTGATTTCGAGAATCAGGCCAGGCATCGGAGCTTTGATTGAATTAATGTGCTTGGATTTGCCTTTTTCGAAACCCATTTCTGAAATCAATTGGTCCAAAGCATTTGAAATGACAACTTCATACGTGTTGTTATTTACTTTAATGCTATAGCTTTTTAGATTAAAATGGGACTGAATTATCTCTGCTTGGAAAGGCTTGTTTTGATGTAGAATGTGGAATTTATTCGCTCCCACATTTACGGCATCGAGTTGTGAAATGGTATCTTTATTGAAATCAAAAGCATACGCATCATTCACTTTTACTTTGTAGTCAGTACTCATACATGATAAATTAGAAATGTAAATTTAGAGATAAAATTATTTCTAATTGCATTGAAAAATCATATTAATGAAAAATAAAAGTACTTATTTTATCAAAATCACAATACCAGCAAACCAAATTCTCGTAAAGTCATCAGCGGTTTTGAAAACCAGAATAACTCAAAATCCTGAAAATGAGTTTCAAAGTCTGATTTGAGTTCTTGAAATGTTGCCATTTTTGAGTTTGAAATTGAAGTCTTTTGTAAAGCACTAACCAACCACTCGCCTTCTAATTTATTGGTTTGAATCGTAAAACTTTCTTTTTTGCCATGAAAAGTCAATGACATCATTTCCCAAGAATTGCCTTTTTTAGATTTGGTAAAGGTTTCAATAGCCGGCTTTCCTCCCAACCAAATGATTTTCGCACTTGGTTTAATCTTAAAATCTTCTACTTCATGCAAAGCATTATAAATAAAGTCAGGTTGGATTTTCGTTTTGGGAATTTTGAAGTCAAACCAATCTTGCAACGAATAATCGAAACAGATTCCGTGCATGAAATTATAGAGCGATTTTTTTAGTCCAAAGCTAAATTGGTCGTGGTCTATTCCCGTTGCATCGGTATAATTGATGTCGTTATTGGCAAAAGTTCCAATTTCATTAGAATTTTTTACGACGCTAAACTTTTCTGGATACATTCCCACTGGACTGTGTGCCGTCATCGCAAATTGATGCCAAAAACCCGATTGTAAAACACCAACTTCGAATAACTGGCGCACCATTTCTAAGCTGTCAATTGTTTCTTGAACGGTCTGCGTTGGATAACCATACATCAAATACGCATGCACCATAATTCCTGCTTCGGTAAAATTTCGAGTTACTTTGGCGACTTGTTCAACGGTAACACCTTTGTCGATTAGTGCTAACAATCGATCAGACGCTACTTCGAGTCCACCAGAAACGGCAATGCAACCAGAAGCTTTCAATAACAAACTCAAATCTTTGGTAAAACTTTTTTCAAATCGGATGTTGGTCCACCAAGTCACGACAATTTTCCTACGAATTATTTCCAAAGCCACTTCACGCATGAGTGCTGGCGGTGCCGCTTCATCGACAAAGTGAAAACCAGTTTCACCCGTTTGAGCCACCAATTCTTCGATTCTATCGACGATTAGTTTCGCAGCCACGGGTTCATAGATTTTGATATAATCTAAAGAAATATCGCAAAAAGTACATTTTCCCCAATAACAACCGTGCGCCATGGTGAGCTTATTCCATCGGCCATCACTCCACATTTTGTGCATCGGATTGACGATTTCGATAACTGAAATATATTTATCTAAAAGCAAATCCGAATAATCGGGAGTACCGACTTCGCTTTGCTTGTAATCGCTTTTGGTGGAATTGTTTTTATAAACCACTTGCTCGTTTTCGAGGAGAAAAGTTCTTTTGTATTCACTATTAATATTGAGTTGTTCATTATTAATAATTAATTGAATCGGAAGTTCCCCATCATCAAGCGTAATAAAATCAAGAAAATCAAAAACTCTAGCATCTGAAAGCGAACGCAATTCGGTATTGGGAAATCCACCGCCCATGGCGATTTTGATTTTTGGAAAATACTTTTTCACCCATTGAGCCGAACGAAACGCAGCGTATAAATTGCCAGGGAAAGGAACGGATATTAAAAATAATGTAGGCTTAACTGATTCTATTTTTTCTTTTAATAAAGCAATAAGAATGTGATCAATGTAGGTTGGTTTGGCCGATAAAGCTTCGTACAATTCATCAAACGAATTGGCGCTTCGGCCTAAACGTTCAGCATAGCGACTAAAACCAAAGTTCTCGTCGACACATTCCACAATAAAATCTGAAAGATCTTCCAAATATAAAGTGGCCAAATGTTTCGCTTTGTCTTGCGTTCCCATCGATCCGAATGCCCAATCTATTTCGTCTAGTTGTGCAAAACGGGAGGCTTCTGGCAGAAAATCTTCTTGGCATATTTGCAACGCCAAGGTTGGATTTTTGCCTTGAAGGAAAGCAATAACAGCATCGATGGTTTTGATGTATTCGTGCTGCAAAGACAAAATCCTTTGGGCATTTGGTGTCTGCGCACCTCGACTGCGCTCGGTGTGACAAAACATCTCTGTTAATCCGTCTTTTGAAAACAACTTCAATATCACTTCAATGCCTAAATCGGCTTGAAATGACTCGACATTTATAGTGTTTAGAAAACCTTTAATGTAAGCCGTTGCTGGATACGGCGTATTCAGTTGTGTAAACGGTGGCATGATGAGGAATACTTTGGTTTTCATTGGTGCAAAAGTAGGAAAATTAAGTTATCGGTTGTCAATTGTAGGTTGTTGGTCTTGGTTACTGTAAACCATAGCCCTGATGGAAGCGGAAATCCTTTAGAACCCTTTCAGAGTTTTGAACTCTGAAAGGGTTCTAAAGATTGAAGCGAACAGCAGGTTCCCGGCTTCCAAAAAAACTCAATTTCTCAGACGCTCAGCAGTTCAGCAACTCATACAAAATTTCGTTACTTTTACAAAAAATTTAGATTATGCCTACTGACTGTATTCGCTATCAAGATTCGGGTTATTTTACACCAATAACTGTTGATTATTTGAATCAAAATTCACAGCTACAGTCCTTATGTCATCGCTTTCCTACGATAGAAAATTTTGAAAAGCAAATTCAAGAAAAGCAATCTCAGTTTACCAATGAAAGCCGTAAAGTTTTAGTCGCAGCTTTAAATAAACAATACACCAATGTCGAAGTGAGTTCGGCTACACATAGTAATATCAATAGTTTATTAGAATCCAATACGTTTACCATTACAACTGGCCATCAGCTGAATTTATTTACGGGTCCGTTGTATTTTTTGTATAAAATTATTACTGTAATTAATTTAACGAAAACTTTAAAATCGAAATATCCCAATCAAAATTTTGTTCCTGTTTATTGGATGGCAACAGAGGATCATGACTTTGAGGAGATTAATTATTTCAATTACAAAGGAAAGAAAATCCGTTGGAATAAAGCTAGTTCTGGTCCGGTTGGTCGACTTTCAACAGAAGATTTAAAGGCAGTTTACGAAGTATTTGAAAAAGAAATTGGCACGAGTCACAATGCAAATTATATCAAGCAACTTTTTGAAGATGCGTATTTAAAGCATGAAACTTTAGCCGCTGCGACTCGCTTTTTAGCCAATGCCCTTTTTGGCGAATATGGATTAGTAATTCTTGACGGTGATGATGTGGATTTAAAACGGGAATTCATTCCCTATATCAAGGAAGAATTATTGTTTCAAAAATCGCATCAAGAAGTTCTCCGTACGATTGAGACAATGAAATCGTATGCTATTCAGGTAAACCCTCGAGAAATCAATCTTTTTTATATTGAAGACCATCTTAGAGAACGTATTATTTTTGAAAAGAATCGTTATACAATAAACAATACTTCCCTACAATTTTCGAAAGAAGCATTGTTAGAACTAGTAGAGAAAAGCCCTGAAAAATTTAGCCCGAATGTCATCCTTCGCCCTTTGTATCAGGAAGTTATTTTGCCTAATTTGTGTTATATTGGTGGCGGTGGTGAATTGGCGTATTGGTTTGAATTGAAATCTTATTTTGATTCCGTCGGTGTTGTTTTTCCGATACTTTTGTTGCGAAATTCTGTGTTGCTTGCTACGGAGAAACAAGCTTTGAAAGCAGATAAATTGGGATTGAGTTGGAGTAATTTATTCGAAAAACAACAGGAATTAATCCATCGAAAAACCAATGAATTTTCAGAATTTCCGATTGATTTATCGATTCAGAAAGAACATTTAAAAAATCAATTTCATTATTTACATGTATTGGCGAATCAAACTGACAAATCATTTTCAGGCGCTGTAAAAGCGCAAGAGGCAAAACAAATAAATGGTTTAGAACATCTGGAAAAGAGGTTGTTAAAAGCACAGAAAAGAAAATATCAGGAGGATCTCAATCGCATTATTGCACTACAAAACGAATTATTTCCTAATCAAGGATTGCAGGAACGAACTGCTAATTTTTCGGAATTTTATATTGAATACGGAGCAGAATTGATTGAAAAATTGATGATAACTTTAAAACCACTCGATAACGAATTTTCGATAGTAACGCTGTAAAGTTTTCAACACTATAACGTTAGAGATAGTTTTCGAAATTCTTTTTTTTTAAATAATGATGCTATTACTCTAAATTAGACACTCAAAATAATCCATTATGAAGCTAAAATTACTACTTTTTTTATTCTTTTTCGGGCTTTCCAACCATACCAATGCACAGATTAGCATGTTAGGAACTGCTTTGTCAAGTGAACTCAACATGGCGCAGTTTGGTTTGTACGAATTTCAACAACAAGCGACTTTTACCAACGGAACCATCAAATTTCGACAAGGAAATTCTTGGGACGTCAATTGGGGAAGCAACACTTTTCCAGCGGGAACTGGCGTGCAAAATGGTCAAGATATTCCAGTAACAGCGGGAACATACATCGTTTCTTTCAATAGTAGTTCGGGTGCTTATAACTTTGTTCCCACGACCCCTACTCCCATTATTAGTATTGTAGGAACTGGTGTCAATGGTTGGCCAGAAAACCAAACTACACCTGAAATTACCTTAACTACTATCGATGGTATTTCGTATACGATCAACAATTTAGTCGTGACGAATGGTCTGGTAAAATTCAGAAAAGATTTATCTTGGACAGTTAATTGGGGAGACAGTACTTTTCCAATCGGGGAAGGTATACTCAACGGACCAAATATTCCAACTACTGCCGGAACGTTCGATGTTACATTTAATATCTCGAACGCAACTTACACTTTTATTCCATCACCGAATGTATTTCCAAGCATCGGTATTTGGGGCCCAGCTGTAGATTCACAAAATGGTTATGCTGGTGCTGATGTTGATATGACCACCACCGACGGTATCCTTTACACTCTTTCTGGTTTTTACTTTAGTAGCGGTCAGGCGTATTTCAGACAAGACAACGCTACCACTTTGGTTTGGGGAAGTACGAGTTATCCGACAGGTACTGCGGTTTTGATTGGACCAAGCCTATTCATTCCGGGTGGCGAACATTTTGTGACTTTTAATAGAATTAC
>CANHMG010000003.1 GCA_947461795.1 Flavobacteriaceae bacterium
TGCGTGTCAGCAGTTGTGAAATCATAGCTCAATGGCGTAGTACCTACAGTTTGAGGATCTGCTGACCATGTTTGAACCAAGTTCCAACCTTTCACAGCGATATAGAATGAACCGCTAGGTGCACCAGCAAATGACGCTGAAAGCGTACCGTCTGTATGCAAGGTAGCTGTTGTAGTAAATAATGTTGCATACGTTGCAGCATCATGCAATTCTACAGTCATATCCTCAACATCTGCAGCTGAAGGAGCAGTAGCTGGTGTAACACCATCCCACTGATTTAACTGCACAGAGTTCATTGTACTTGCTCCTGTATAATAACCTTCTACAAATAAAGTAAGGTTTACTATAGAGTTCGTAGGACATGGATTTGTTGGATTCAACAAGGCATCAGTATCATCACAGTCATCATTCGTTAAAGAATAACCACTTGGTGCAGTCAATCCTGAACAAACTGATGCTGTAGCAAGGCTACCATACGTATCTAAATCAGCATCTACGTAGAACGTAGCAAATTGATACATAGCAACGTTAGTGTCATCACAGTCGGAACTATTAGCAACATAACCAGAAGGTTGCGTGCAAGCCAATTGCGTAACTGATGCATTTCCAAATGTATCACCATCAGCATCAGCATACCATGTAGTTGGCGTGTTTACAGTTACTACTGCTGAACCTGTGTTACCAGTTCCAACCAAAGTATTAGCATCTGTAACAGAAACTAAAGTATAAGTTGTTGTAATTGCAGGCGTAACAGCAATGTTAGTTCCGCTTACATAACCACTTACGGTAAAGTTAGTCGTACCGTCAGTATAAACCACTGTAAATGGAGAAGTTCCACCTGTTACAGCAACGCTTAAGTTAGTTGATTCACCAGCACAAATTGTCGATGAACCAGAAATAACTGAAGCTGTCGGAGCAGTTGCTAAAGTAAAGCTAGTTGTATTAAGCGTTACCACACCAACACCAGCACCAATCGTCCAATTCGCTGAATTCGTTACCATAGCTTTGTAGGCGTTGAAAGTAGTTTGATTGCTTCTTGAGCCAATATATTGACCTCTTGAAGACAAACTGCCTAAAGCAATGTTTCCGTTAGCAACATTCAATTGCGATGGTAAGTAAGAATTGTTAGAAGTAGCAATTCCAGTCGTCAACCATGAAGCAGTTGCAGAAGTACCTTGTGCGTATAATCCGAAAAGAATCGTTCCGTTGAATGTCGTTGGATTCGTATTCGTTGTCCAATCAGGATTTGTTCCTGAAGTAGCAGGACCTTGATAAGCGAAGATGTTATCCCCAGCAGCAGACAATCCGCTCAAGTTTCCGGAAACAATTGCTCCATTATTGGTGATTGAAGCCGTTGTATTATCTGTAATCGTAATCACAGATCCCGCTGGAATAGTTCCACCGTTGTTTCTCCAAATTACGAAGTTCTCTCCTCCTCTACCATTGTTAGTAGCGTTAGCAGAACCTGCACTTAAGAAAGCGTTATCTGTAAATTTGATGTAAGTATTCGGATTGATATCCACCCAAGTTGCAAAAGCAAATGAATCAGGCGAATTCAAATTGAATCCAATAATCGAAATATCACCTACAGCCAATGTAGTTGGAGCAACAGTAATATTCGCTGTCAAACCTGTTGGTTGTGTCAATGAATAGTTAGCCGCAGCAGCTCCTGCCAATGTAGAAGTTGATGTTACCGCGATTCCAGTTCCAACCGCTGAAGAAGCGAATGTTCCTGTTCCAACTAAAGTAACTACATCTGGAGAAATGATTCCAGTTAATGTGCCAGTAATTGTCGCAGCAGTAGTTCCATCAAACACTTTGTTGGATGCAGCAGCACTTGAAATAGTCAAGGCTTTTGGAGTAATATCCGCTACCAAACCTGTTGGTTGAGTCAACGTATAATTTCCAGCATTAGCTCCACCAATCGTTGACGTTGAAGTCACCGCAATTGCAGTTCCAGCATTCGCTGTAGCAAACGATCCTGTTCCGCTAAAAGTAACTACATCTGAACCAACGATACCATTTAATGTACCAGTAATAGTTGCAGCAGCAGTTCTGTCATACACTTTGTTATCAGCTGTAGCTGTAACTGTAAGTGCTTTTGGTGTTACCGTTAATGTTTGGTTTACCGAAGGCGCAGCATCATAAACTGAATCTCCAGATTGAGAAGCAGTAATCGTTGTTGTTCCAACTCCTACAATAGTAACTACATTTCCTAAGATAGTTGCTACGTTTGTATTTGAACTGATATAACTTACTGTCAAACCTGAACTTGCCGTAGCAGTCAAGTTGAAGTTAGCATCACCATACACCACATTCGCTAAAGCATTGAATGTAATAGTTTGCGGCAATAAAGGTGCAGCAGTAATGTTAGCAGTTAAACCTGTTGGTTGTGTAAGGGAATAATTTGCAGCATCTGCTCCACTCAATGTTGAAGTTGATGTTACCGCAATTCCAGTTCCAACAGCTGAAGAAGCAAATGTACCAGTTCCGTTAAATGTAACGTCGTCTGGAGCAATTACTCCTGTTAATGTTCCTGTAACAACAGCATCAGTGTTGCCATCAAAAAGTTTGTTTGAAGCAGCAGCACTTCCAATAGTCAATGCTTTTGGAGTGATGTCAGCAGACAAACCTGTTGGTTGAGTCAATGTATAACTAGCAGCGTTTGTTCCGCTTAAAGTTAATGCAGCTGTTACAGCAATAGCAGTTCCAGCATTTGCAGAAGCAAAAGTACCTCCACCTGAAACAGTGATGATATCTCCATTTACAGTTCCAACAGCAGTTGCTCCTGAAATTGAAGCAGTTGTTGTTCTGTCATAAACTTTGTTATCAGCAACAGCACCAGTTGTAGTAATCGCTAATGGACTTACTGTACTTGCAGCTGTTGCCACATTCACAGTTACCGCTGGTGAAGAAACACAAATAATGTTTCCTGAATACGTACCAGCAACTGTGGTAGCAGCCAAACGAACATAAATTGTAGTTGAAGCTACAGTTCCGCTTGATGGAATTAAAGTTTGCGTTGTCGCATAAGCGATACCATCTTGAGAAATTTCAAATCCAGCTGGAGCAGATAAAACTAAGTTGTTAGTTAAATCATTAGCAGCGATACTAAATGTTGTTGGAGTTGCAGAAGCAGTTCCATATACAGTATCTACAGCGGATAGTGTTCCAGTTGCAGTAATAGCAGCAGGAGACATTAATGTAAACATAGTAGTATCTAATGTTAATGTACCAGCACCAGCAGCAGTAGTCCAGTTAGCAGGATTAGTTACTTGTGCTTTGTACGCATTGAAAGTCAATTGGTTGTTTCTTGCACCAATATACTGACCTCTTGAAGCGTTACTAGCTAAAGCAATATTGCTAGTTGAAGCTGATAACTCAGATGGCAAATAAGAATTGGTTGTTGAACCAGCTCCTGTCGTTTGCCAAGAAGTTAATAAACTTGTTCCTTGTGCATACAATCCGAAAAGAACCGTACCGTTGAAAGTAGTTGTAGCTGCTACTGAAGCAAAGTCAGGGAAAGCTCCGGAAGCAGCAGGTCCTTGGTATGCAAAGATGTTATCTCCAGCCGAAGACAATCCGCTTAAGTTACCAGAAACGATTGTTCCGATACTTGTAATTCCAGCAGATACGTTATCTGAAATTGTGATTACAGTTCCAGCAGGAATAACCCCACCTGTATTGTTTTTCCAGATGATAAAGTTTTCACTTCCTCTGGCGTTGTTTGCTAGATTAGCAGATGCATTCGATAAGAAAGCATTGTCTGTGAATTTAACTAAAGTTCCTTCAGTAATGTCAACCCAAGTTGCAAAAGCAAAACTATCAGGCGCATTCAATTGGAAACCAATAATAGACAAATCACCTACCGCAAAAACCGTTGCAGCTGCAGTAATGTTTGCTGTTAAACCAGTTGGTTGTGTTAAGGTATAATTGGCCGCATCTGCTCCACTTAATGTAGAAGTAGAAGTTACTGCAATTCCTGTTCCCTCTGCTGAAGAAGCAAAAGTTCCTGTTCCGTTTAATGTAACTACATCTGGAGTAATGATTCCAGCAAGTAATCCATTAACAATCGCAGCAGTAGTTCCATCAAATGGTTTGTTTAAAGCTGATGCCGCAGTTACTGATAAAGTAGCAGGTGTAATATCAGCTGTAACTCCAGTTGGTTGTGCTAAAGTATAATTAGTCGAATCAACACCAGAAATTGAGTAACCAGAAATAGTTAATGGTTTAGCCGTTCCAGCATTTTTGTTAGCAAAAACAGCTACTGGAGTTCCAGCAAGAACTACATCATCAGCACCGATAACGCCAACAAGAGAACCTGTTCCGATTAAAGTAGCAGCAGTAGTTCCGTTGTATACTTTATTACCTCCAAGTAAACCTGAAATCGTCAAGGCTTTTGGTGTAATATTAGCAGACAATCCAGTTGGTTGAGCAGCAATGGTATAGTTACCCGCTTGTGCACCAGTTAATGTGATGTTCGCAGTAATTGCAATTGCAGTTCCTACATTTTTAGTAGCGAAAGTTCCAGTTCCAATAGCAGTTACGTCGTCAGTTCCGATTACACCATCTAAAGAAGCACCATTTATGGTAGCAGCAGTAGTTCCGTCATACACTTTATTAGCTCCAGCTGCACCAAGTACAGTTAAGGCTTTTGGTGTAATGTTCGCTGTTAAACCTGTTGGTTGAATTAGGTAGTAATTAGCCGCTTGAGCTCCACCTAAAGTTGAAATTGAATTTACATTAATTCCAGTTCCAGCATCCAAAGTATCAAAACCTCCAAATCCGTTAAAAGTAACAACATCAGCGCCAACAACTCCACTTAATGTTCCTGAAATAGTAGCATTATAGGTTCCGTCGTATTCTTTGTTATTCGCAGTAGCGGTAACCGTAAGTCCTTTCGGAGTTACATTTAAGTTTTGATCTACTGGAGTAGCAGCATCATAGATAGCGTCTCCCGCTTGAGTTGCAGTAATTGTTGTTGAACCAACACCCACTACAGTAACCACATTTCCAGCAACAGTAGCCACGCTAGTATTTGAACTTGCATAACTTACAGTCAATCCTGAATCAGAAGTTGCAGTCAAGTTGAAAGTTGCACTACCGTATTCTACATCCGCTAAAGGATTGAAAGTAATGGTTTGTGGAACCAAAGCAGCAGCAGTAATATTTGCTGTTAAACCCGTTGGTTGTAATAAAGTATAGTTTGCAATATCTCCAACAATCGTAGAAGTTGAAGTTACAGCGATACCAGTTCCAACCGCTGAAGTTGCGAAAGTACCTGTTCCTACAAATGTTACATCGTCTGGAGCAACAACTCCAACTAATGTTCCTGTGATGATTGCATTAGTATTACCATCAAAAACTTTGTTTTGAGCAGTAGCACTTGCAACCGTTAATTGTTTTGGTGTAATGTCCGCTGATAAACCAGTGGCATCAATCAAATTATAATTAGCCACATCAGCACCAGACAATGAAGAAATCGAAGTTACTGGAATAGCCGTTCCAACAGTTGGACTGTCGAAGAAAGCACTTGCATTCAAACTCACATCATCTGGAGCAATTACTCCTGTTAATGTTCCTGAAATGGTAGCGCTTGTATTTCCGTCATACACTTTGTTATTCGCAGCTGCACCAGCAATAGTCAAATCTTTTGCAGTGATGTCAGCTGTTAAACCTGTTGGTTGTGTTAATGTGTAACTAGAAGCATTTGTTCCAGAAAGTGATAATGCAGCAGTAACTGGTTTTGCAGTTCCTACATTAAAATCAGCAAAAGTACCACCACCAGTTACAGTGATTGTATCCCCATTTACAGTTCCTGAAGCGGTGGCTCCAGTAATAGTAGCAGCAGTTGTTCTGTCATACACTTTGTTGCTAGCAACAGCTCCTGTAATTGTTAATGCTTTAGGAGCAACAGTGCTTGCAGTAAGTGATACATTTACAGAAGTTGCAGGAGAAGAAACACAAGTAATGTTTCCTGAATACGTTCCAGCTAAAGTAGTTGCAGCCAAACGAACAGAAATAGTTGTTGAAGCAACAACACCTGAAGTTTGTATCAACGTTTGTGTAGTTGCAAATGAAGTTCCATCTTGTGAAATTTCAAATCCAGCTGGAGCAGTTAAAACAATATTAGTTGTTAAGTTATTTCCTGAAACCAAAAACGTACCTGGCGTAGCTGATGCAGTACCATAAGTAGTATTCACAGCAGCAGGAGAACCAGCCGTTGCAATTAGCGGCGCATTGGCAGCTATTGGAGCAAAAGCAATACCTCTAAAGAAAGTATTGGTTGGTGCTGTTACAATCGTTGAAGGGGTTCCTGTTAAGTTAGCATTGAAAGCAGCGCTATCTGTTAACTTTAAAATCGCTGTAGTTGTAGTAGCGTATAAATCAACGCTAGTACCATTATTCGCAACAGTTAATCCAAAAATTGGAAGTGCATTCACTACACTGGCTCTAGCAGTCCATGTAGCACCATTATCCGTAGAAGACCATTTGTAAATACCCGCAGAAGTATCACCAACAGCATAACAGTTCCAGTTAGAACCACCTCTATTCACCAATTGATAAGCGTAGAGTCCGTTTTGAGGAACACTAATCACAGCAGTTTGACCAGTAGTTGTTGGAACACCAGTACCTACTTTGTAAATACCTTGTGTACCTGAACCTGTACTAACGTATAATTGGTTATTAAAAATAGTAACAGTTCTTAAGTTAGTTACAGTTGAAGAGATCGTAGTTGGTGTAACAGCAGTCGTATTACCTTGGTGTAGCAAGGAAGTAACTCCTACGCCATTTCCAGCAGTCCAATATCTTGAACCGTCAGTAGTAACAACTGATCTAAATCCAGAACCATGAATGGTACTTGTAAGTACGCTTGTAGCAATAGTACCAGCACTATTCACACGAGCAATTACTCTAGGAATTCCAGCTGTACTGTTTACAGAAGCTTGTCCAATAACCGCATCGTATCCTCCAATGGTCAAGTATTGACCGTCAGTAGACAAATTCAATTGCGCTTCTGAAGTCGAAGTACCACTTTCTAAAATTCTATTAATGCTTCCACTTGTTGTTGAAGGTAAAGCTACCGTGATTCCAGCAGAACCAGTAGTTGTATATTCATTTAAGAATACTGGATTTGCAGCATTAGTTAATGCAGCAGCTCCTGTTCCTACCCTAGCAACAACTAAGTTACCATACGTAAATGTAGGCACAGCAGTAATATCAGCAGTCAAACCAGTTGGTTGCGTTAAGGAATAATTAGCAGCATCCGCTCCTGAAAGTGTCGAAGTAGATGTCACAGCAATTCCAGTTCCCACAGCAGCACTAGCGAATGTACCATTTAAGGTAACCGTCACCGCATCAGGAGCAATTACACCAGTTAAAGTACCACTAATCGTTGCAGCTGTAGTGGTATCATAAGGTTTGTTTTGAGCAGCAGCACCTGCAATAGTCAATGCTTTTACAGTAATATTAGCTGTTAAACCTGTAGGCAATGTTAATGTATATTTCGAAGCATCCGCACCACTCAATGTTTGAGTTGAAGTTACCGCGATTGAAGTTCCTGAATTTGCAGTAGCAAAAGCTCCTGAATTAGAAGCTGAAACAACATCTGAACCAACAATACCGTTCAAAGTAAAACCTGAAATCGTAGCAGCTGTTGTTCTGTCATATACTTTTGAATCTGCAGTCGCGCCAGTAACAGTTAATGCTTTCGGCGCAATAGTATAAACCAAAGTAGCAGCTGCTCCAGCACCCGAAATATTAGCAGCTGAAATGCTTACATTAAATGTTCCAGCTACAGTTGGTGTTCCTGTAATTTCACCAGTTAACCCGTTTAAAGTCAATCCTCCTGGCAAACCAGTCGCACTATATGATGTTGGACTTTGCGTTGCAGTAATTGTATACGTTGCAGCAGCAGAACCATAAGTAGCACTTGCAGTCAACGCACTTGTAATCGATGGTGTTGGTACAGCAATAATATCAGCAGTTAAGCCAGTTGGTTGTACCAAAGTATAGTTTCCTGAAGCAGAACCTGAAATCGTATAACCTGTTACAGTTACCGCGATACCAGTTCCTACAGCAGAAGTAGCAAAAGTAGCTACTGGAGTTCCTCCTAAAGTCACGTTAGCAACATCTCCTGCAAGAACTCCTGATAAAGTTGGCGTTCCGCTTAAAGTTGCAACAGTAGTTCCGTCGTAAGATTTATTGTTAGCAGTAAGACCTGTTAAAGATAAAGTAACTGGAGTAACTGTACTTGATACAGTAGCCACATTCACGGAAGTAGCACCTGCACTTGATAAAACGATATTTCCAGAGTAAGTACCTACAGCAGTCGCAGCTGAAAGTCGCACATAAACTGGAGTAGAAGTAATAGTTCCCGCAGCACCTACAATAACTGTAGAAGCAAAACCTGAACCTGAAGTTGTTGACACTTCATATCCAGCTGGAGGCGTTACTAAAACATCCGCAGTCATGTTTGTTCCAGAAACGTTGAAAGAAGTTTCAGATGAAGCGGTACCGTAAGTTGTAGTTAAAGCAGCTAAAGTACCTGTTGTAGCTATAGCAGGAAGTGCCGTTACCGTTCCGTAGATGGTTATATCATCCAATCGGAACGTTCCTGTTGCAGAAGGTGCACCAGTTAAGTCTGCACGTTGTGTACCATAAGGATATACTCTAAAGGTAACCGTTCCTCCATTTGAAGTAGAAAAATCAGCAAAATCCCAAGTAGCTACCGTTCCTGTAGTTGGAGAAACTGGCGCAGCTCCCCAAGTAGTTGATGTCACAAATCCATCAGTACTATAACGTACTTCCAATTGATTTGGCGCTGAGTTACTAGCTTGTCTGAAGAAAGACAATGAATTCACGTTCAATTTATATCCAGCTGCAGCGGTTGCAGAAAATTGGATATAAGAGGTTGCAGATGGACTAGCTGTAATATTTAAAGTAGTCGAGTTGAATACGCTTCCAGTAGATTGACAAGTAACTGTACTTCTAGTGGCAATAGCACCCGTTGCATTAGCAACAACAGTTGGAACGCTACCATTATTCGGACAAGCAGCAGCACCAGTATAGGCATCTGTGTAAATTATTGTATCAGTAATATTAGCTGTTAAACCTGTTGGTTGTGTTAGTGTATAATTAGCTGAATCTGCTCCACTAATTGTAGAAGTAGAAGTTACAGCTATACCTGAACCAATCGCTGAACTTGCAAAAGTTCCTGTTCCGTTCAAAGTAACTACATCTGGTGAAATAATTCCAGTTAAAGTACCTGTGATTGTTGCAGCAGTTGATCCATCAAAAACTTTATTTGATGCAGCTGGAGTAGCAATCGTTAAGGCTTTAGCTGTAATATCACCAGTTAAACCTGTTGGTACAGTAAGTGTATAATTACCAGCGGCAGCACCACCCAAAGTTTGAGTAGAAGTGACTGCAATTCCAGTTCCTAATGTAGCACTTGCGTAAGTACCAGTAGTTGAAATCGTTACCACATCTGCACCAAAAACACCTACTAAAGTAGATCCTGAAATAGTTGCAGTTGAAGTTCTATCATATACTTTACTAGTAACCGTAGCACCAGTAACTGTTAAATTTTTTGCTGTAATGGTATACACCAAAGTAGCATTTCCTGTTCCACCACCATTGGTAGCAGAAATCGTTACATTATAAGCACCCGGAGCAGCGGTTGGCGTACCAGTAATATCACCAGTTGAAGTATTCACCGTTAAACCTGCTGGTAATCCAGTAGCGTTATAAGACGTTGGTGATTCACTCGCCGTAATCGTATAAGTAGAAGCTAGTGTACCATAAATAGCAGAAGCAGTTAAAACGCTCGAAATAATCGGAGCTGGCGTAGAAGTAATATCAGCAGTTAGTGAAGGTTGTGTCAAAGTATAGTTCCCTGCACCTGCACCACCAATAGTGTATCCAGTTACTGAAACCGCAATACCAGTTGCAGCTGCACTTGAAGCAAAAGTAGCTACAGGACTTCCTCCTATAGTTACCACATCACTATTGACAACTCCAACCAAAGAAGGCGTTCCGCTTACAGTAGCTGAAGTGTTTCCGTCAAACAATTTGTTATTAGCAGCAATTCCTGTAATCGTTAATGCTTTAGCAGTAACTGTACTTGAAACGGTAGCCACATTTACTGAAGTAGCACCAGAACTTGATAAAACAATATTACCACTATAAGGAGAACCAGCCACAGTAGCTGTAGAGGTTAAACGTACATAAACTGGCGTCGAAGCAATAGTTCCTGAAGTTCCAACAGTAACTGTTGCACCGTAACCTGAACCAGAAGCCAAAGAAACTTGGTATCCTGCCGGAGGCGTAACCAAAATTCCAGCACCCATATTAACACCAGAAACATTAAAAGTAGTTGGCGAAGCCGAAGCTGTACCATATGTAGTATTGACTGCTGCTAGCGTCCCAGTAGATGAAATAACTGGTGTTGGTGCCGAAGCAGAAAAAGTAAGGTCATCGATGGCTAAGTTGTCATCGTTTCCTGCATCGTTGACATCCGTCCAACGAATATATAAGGTTTGACCTGCAGGCCATGAAATACCGGTTACAGTAAAAGTAATAGCTGTTCTTCTGTTGGCAGCATTTCCATCTGTCGCAACATCAGCTGTGGTATTATTAACTAGTGCAGTAAAATCTAAACTAGTTACATTGGTATAGGTACCAACAGTTAAAGAAGTTGGATTCACTGCGTATGAGAAAGTTAATTTATTCAAAATCGCAGTCGCACTTCCACCATCTCTCCATTGTTCACCAGTGTACGAAAGTGTAAATGAAGTCAAAGTAGCACCAGTGCTGTTCGTAAACACTGCACCATACTGAGAAGTTAAACTTCCAGAGGCGTACGATCCTAAAGATCTTTCGTTAGAGCTGGTTGCTCCATCAAAAAAAGTATCTCCGGTTGAAGAGGAACCGTTGTCTACTCTAAAGGTAGCATTCGCATTAGTACCAGCTTCAACAAAACTCCACCCCGTTGGCAATACACTGGCAACTGCAGTATTGTTTGCAGGTACGCTTGGAGTAAGCAAATTGTCAAAATTCTGCGTGTAACTCGAACCAGCAGTTGCATAGGAAATCTGTGCACTAGCCGATTGATTCATCCCAAAAAAGAAAATCAAAGTCAATATCCCGAAGGCATTTACTTTGACTAATTTCTGAGAGCTAAGCTTTGCAAGTCCAAAAACAGAAGCGCAATTCTTTTGGATAAATCCAAATAAGGAGTAAAAAAAAGTAGAAAAATACGCTTCCAGAAAGGAGGCATTTTCTACTTTGACGTACGATTTTGAGTTCCCACCCAAACCGTTTTCAGCAATGACTTCGTTTTCTTTCTTTCGAAACATCGAAGACAATTTACTGACCAAATCGTGTAAGATTGATTTCATAAATTAATTAATTGTTTAATTGTTTTGAGCAGTAAAATTATCGTCTAAGAATGCGATAATGATAAAGTAAAAGTTATCAATAAGTTAACAAAAAACGACCAATCACTTGGTCGTTTTTATAACGCATTTCGTCGATTATTTTGACAAAATGCAACATAGTAAATCTCAATTTTAATTACTATATTTCTTACTAATTTTTTGATTATCAGTGAATTCTATTGATATAATTAAAATAGAATTTGAAGTAAAATCTTTTAAGGTAAATTCATTCGAATTGATGCTATCTTTTGACCATAATAGCCTTCCAAGAACATCAAAAACTTGAATACTTTTCATTTTCTTAACACCCGAATTAACATTGATTTTTTGGTATGAATTTTTGTAAATTACAATTGAATTTGCATTCAAATTTTGATCAGATATTCCTAAAGTTGAAGCAGTAAAACGAACAACAAATCGTGACTCAAAAGTTCCGATTTCACTCGCAAATAAATAGGAGCTGTCTTTTAGGTTGTGAATAACATGCAACAGAGTATCTTCGACAAAAATATCTTGGTTTTCAAACAATCCATCAAAGTTTGAAAGATTGATTTCAAAAGTTCCAGCAATAGTTGTTCTAAATCCAAGTGGGATTTGGTCTGTTTCATAAAATTCTAAACCTCTCCCTTGAATTGCTAATTTTCTTGAATCCAAAATCGAATAAAAACTAGCGGAATTTCCAGCTTCTAAAACTTCACCATCAAAGCCATTATCAAAGCCATTTGTCGCGTTTTCTATATAGCCCACTAGAATTTGTTTGTAAGCACCTTCATTATTTTTCAACTCCAACCAAATACGGTTTCTTTCAGGATCAGTTGCCTGATTTGTTCTAAAAAATCGTCCGTTATTTCCAACTTCTCGCATGGAATTATTGAAAGTTGCAGTAGTCGTTCCTTCAAAAATCCCTTTAATCATAAATGACTGACCAGCTGCAATCATGCCATTCGGCGTATTATTGTTAGCCCCTGAAACAGCAGTCCCCGCTCCTATTCCACCTGAAAAATTATAAACAGCATAATCACTAAACACATAGTTATTTCCTGTTATTGGTGTGTTGTGCGTCCAAAAATAAAGTGTTGTTCCATTTGTTGGCCCAACCCCAAACGCAGCGGTATTACCTTCAATAAATTTCTTGGCACTAATGGCAGAAGGATATGGATTTCCGATACAGTTCAAATCGTTGGCACCCGTTTTTACAATAGCAACCGTGTAATCCCCATTATGAGGAACACCAATAAAAGATGCAGGATAAATTGCTGGAGTTACAGGATCAAACGTTTGTGGCGCCCGAATTATATACCCTTTACCAGCATCCATGGTTGTAAATCCGGGAGCCGCCACTGCAGTCCATGCATAAAAAGCGGTATCAAACCAAAAATACTTATCCGATAAAGTTAAAGGTGAAAGATCCGCCAGAATTTGATTAGTGACTGGTGAAGACCAATACGTATAATCAAATTTACGGACTAGAGTTGTATTTCTATTATAAGTTATGGAACCTGAATTAATTGCATTATTTACTTGTACCAGACTTGCGTTATTTTCAAAAGTTAATGTTCCGCCTGTAATCGTTAATCCATTTTGAATGGTTAAAGTATGATTAGGATACGTAGTGGAATTTCCAAAAACTACGGTTCCTGAATTTATCTGCACTGAACAGGCATCTATATCTCCGGTAGAATTATAATTTCCATTGAAAACAACCGCTGATCCACTTGTTGGAACTCCATTAGTCCAAGCTGAACCATTCCAGGTCGTCGTATTATAGGTTACTGTAACAACATTGCTATATGCATTACAAGTTCCGTTGGCAACCACCGCTCTATAATATCTCGTTGCTGAAAGCACACCCATCTGCGCCGATGTCAAAGTTGATGAAGCACTAAAAGGAATATCGTTTGGAGTTGTAAATGCAAAATCAGTGGCATATTGCCATTTAGTTACTGAAGTCGAAAAACCAGTTAGTGTTATATCAGATGGAGCAGCCGAACAAACTGATTGATCAGGTGAAGCAGTGCCTCCAACTGCAGCGGGTAACACTATAAATGGACCAGCAGCGGGTGATGCACTTTTTACGCTTGTGCAAGGATTTGTGATGGTAACGTAATAATAATAAGTTCCTACTACATTTGATCGTGGAGTATAAGTATCTGTTTTTGATCCATTGGCAACCTCTGGTACATATAAAAATCCAGTTAAGGCTGTTCCTCCTGTTGTAGAGTTCGTTCCATTTCTGAACCACTGATAGACCAAATTAGTTCCAGTAGCGACAACCGTAATTGGCAAAAAAGGATCTCCTTGACAAACCGTTTGAGTTCCAGAAGGTGACGGTTGCGAAGTAATTACAGGCGATGTATTTCTTGTAAATGTATAGGTCGGACTAGATTTAGGACATCCACTTACATCCGTATAAGAATAAGTAAAAGTTGTAGTTCCACCGGCATAAGGACTTCCGATGCTATACGTTCCTCCTACAGGCGTACCACCGGTCATCGTAAAAGGAGTTGCAAGGCAAGTAGATAAATTTGTGGCATTGACAGTCGCGACATTTACCTTAACCGTAATGATCGGCGAACCACTATTACCAGATCCCACAGCACCGTTGGCATTGGTAACGGAAACGATTGTATACGTTTTTGTGACAGCGGGTGTAATTGGAATATTGGATCCACTCGTGTAATTATTTACAGTAAAATTGGTTGTTCCATCAGTATAAACTACAGTGAAAGGTCCTGTTCCTCCAGTCATGGTTACTTTTAAATTAGTGCTAAGTCCCTGACAAATCGTAGCAGTTCCGGTTATTACGGAAGCTGTTGGTCCTGGTAAAAGGGTCCCGTTAAAAGTTACATTATCAAAACGCCATGTTCCCGCAGGATTTGCTATAGAAGCTGGAGTCGAAACTTGTCTAAACTGTCCCGTAGCTTGATAATAGGAGGCTAGAAGTCTAACCCCAAAATTTGGATTATTATTAACTGCAGGAATGGCACTAAAATTTACCGTAGTTCGTCTGTACTCATCTCCAGTGGTATTCGTTTCAAAACAACCATTAGCATTAATACTACCGTTACAAAATGTAGTATTACCAGCAGTCATAGTAAAAGAAACCCAAGTTGAACCATCAGTGGTATACTGAAGTCTTATGGTGTTGGCTACTGTATTAGAATATCGTTGGTCCCAAGTAAAAGTAATATTTTGATAACCAGATGTCGCACTATTAAATTGTACTCCATTGGATTCGTTGGAACTTCCTGGGTCAAATGGTTCTAACGCCCAAGCAGTAACGCCACTTTGAACGCCACAACCTGTTCCCGCCATTCCAGTTCTTGTTAAAGGTGTTACTGTTCCTCCTCCTAAATTGACTATCGCAGCAGTTCCTGAACCAATATTGGGATTGGGATTATTTAAGGTTCCAAGATAAGGATCAAAAGTCCAAGAGGATATTTGCGCTTCAACAGTTGAAACCAAAAACAAAAATCCAAAGACCAACAAAAGAAATTTAGAATTCGAAAGTAAAGTTGTTTTCACAGTGATGACGCTATTAGTAAGGATGATTAATTACTTTAATTAAACTTGTTGCAAAGTTAGAATCAAATTGTCAAGCACGAATTTTGAAAATGTTATGATATAGTAAAATATTTGGCTCCATAAATTCTAAAAATGCGAATACTACAACTGATCAAAAATCCATTCCCGTAGCCCTATTTGAAAGAATTATTGAATAAAAAAATCCTTTTATTGCTATAAAATAATGCGCTCTTTAAAAATTTTAAAAACAGACTTATGTTATGATAATTTTAAGTTAAAGTTATCATCAACTAAAAACTTTACAATCAAATAACATACATCTAACTTTAATGCTTTTGTCTTCAACTATTTTTGAGAAAATTTTCAACGATGAAAAAGAAGCTTTTTTGTTTAGCAATTGCAGCAATCCTAGTTATAGCATGTACGAACGATCGATCAATTGAAGAAGAAAAACCAATTGTTATTGACCCCTCTAGTGAATTGATTTACTTTTGGAATTTTAATGCTGTAGTTGGAACAACCACTTCAATTGCTCCTGATTTCGATTCCTCTTCTGAAACAGCATCCATAACCTATGATGGGACGGGAGCTGGTTATATGGATAATGATGGCACCGTTGGATACGAAAACAATACAAGAAATGGAAGTATTGCAGGCACACTACTGAAGGTAAGAAACCCAAGTGATACAAGAAGTTTATTTTTAAATATGCCAACTACAGGTTATAAAAACGTGATTGTTCAATTTGCGACCGCTCGGAGTTCAAATACAGGAGCAACAGTACAAAATTACAGCTACACGATTGATGGCACAAATTATATTCAAACAGGATTGTCGAGAATCACCCACAATACAACCCCAGACACACCAGATTTAATTGTTCTCGATTTTTCAACGATTTCTGGAATAAATGACAACCCGAATTTTAAAGTTAAAATTGAATTTGCTGGACCTACAGTTTCTGGAACAAGCGGAAACAATCGTTTTGACAATGTTACATTAGAAGGTATTCCGTTACCTTAGTCAGATATCAATTATTTTTATATTCTTAAGAACACCTGTTATGAGGTACACTTCAAAATTATTTGCTCTAGGATTCGTCTTGCTTACAGTAATTTGTCACGCGCAAAAAACGACGAAACTAAAACCTACCAAATGGATTTCAACGAAAGTCCCAGAGCCTTCAGACATTTTTTATAATTCAAAATCAGATACTTTTTACATTGCAAGTGATGATGGTTACTTGTTTGAGACCAGTGCTGAAGGAGACATTTTGAATAAAGTAACTGTAAAAACAAGTGACTATGAGGCTGTTTACGCCGATGACAATTTTGTATATGCTATTGATGAAACGCATCGAGCAATTCATTTCTATGATCCGAAAACACTGATACGTTCACGAATAGTTACTGTTCCTTATCAAGGTGGTAGAAATAGCGGTTATGAAGCCTTTACTTTCAATAAAAGTAAGAACAGCTTTATCTTAATAACAGAGAAAAATCCGATTACGCTTTTTGAATTGGATACTGATTTTAATGTTAAAAATCAATTTGATTTGTCGAAAATTGCTCGAGATATTTCTTCAGTAACTTTTCACAATGATTTTCTATATTTACTAAGCGATGAAGATCGTTCAGTTCTTAAACTAAATCCTACTACCTACGAAGTCTTAGAAAAATGGGTGTTGCCTGTTATAAATCCAGAAGGTTTAACCTTTGACAAAGACGGAAATCTAGTCGTTAGTTGTGATGATTTACAACGTATTTACTACTTTAATAATCCAGAAAAAAAATAACATGAAATCATTGCTACTTGCCATTGTTGGACTTTTTGCCATAAGTAAAACACAAGCACAACTTACTATTACGAATGGTAAACATGTTTTGGAAATTTCTGGAAGTTTTTCTTCTTATTACAATGATCGTCAATTGAAAGCTGGTGAAGAAGATCGGTCTAAAAACCGTTTCAAATTGAGGGATGCGGAACTAGACTTGGAAGGGCGTGTAGGAACTGACTATGAGTATAATGTAAAAGTTGACTTCGCCGATATGGCAGCCAATAACCAAGGAGCCACAATAGATCCAGAAAATCCAGGTTTGATGGAAGCCAATATAAAATATAAAGGATTTCATTTTTTAGATATTGAAATGGGGTATGGAAAACTCTACTATTCTAGAAGTTCGATGAGTACATTTTATTCTTCTCCCTACTGGCAAAGAGCAGAATTAGTGAGAGGTTCTGTTTTTTCTAGACGAGATGTGGGTGTTACTTTGATGAAAAACTTTTGGAACCAACGCGCTAATATTTATGTAGGCGCATATACTGGGCTTGGTGAACTTTCTCTTGCTGGAGAAAACGATGCAAGCGGGCAATTAGAATACATCGGTCGATTTGATATTTCCTACCCTTCTAGATACCGCTATCGTGAAATTGATGATCGTATCACTCCTATTCCGATGTTTTCTGTAGGAGTCAATGGGAGATTTATGAATAAAAAACTGCCTGCTGGTGAAGTTTTTCCCGACAATGCAACCAGCGAATATGGCATTAAAGTAATTGATGGAAAAAGATATGTTTATGGATTAGATGCCTCTTTTCAATACATGGGATTTTCAGGGCAGTTTGAAATTCATCAAATAAAATCCGAACCTCAAAACGAAAACGATCCATTATTTCAAAACCTAACACCGCAGCAAACTAAAGGTTATATACTTTCTGGTGGATATATAGCGCAAGCCAATTATTTCATAAAGAATATCAAGACCATACTATCTGCTCGTTACGAAGAATTAGATTTAAATGATTTGGTAAAAGGGAAATCGGAGCGTTTCTCTACTGCTATTGCCTATCAGATGAATGGCTATAATGCAATGATTAAATTCCAGTATTTCAACATCATGAAAGAAGAAAGCATCGATGTATTAAAATGGGAGGAGCAATTTAGAATTGGAATGCAGTTTCAATTTAAATAACATGTTTTTTTTTAGAGATTCTTGAAATCATGTTTCTCATAAATTTTATTCCCTAATTCGAATAGAAATTTATATTGTCCATAAAAAAATCCAAAAACAACAAATTAGCTTGATTGTTTTTGGATTTTTTTAATTGTATCTCACAAATAGAATCTTTTGAAAAACAATCCTATGTTTATTCCACCAAGACTTTACTAGACTTTATCAATTTCCCTTTTTCAAACAATTGGATAAAATACAATCCATTATTTAAGTTTTCTTTATTCAAAACAATCGCTTTTCCCGATTGATTCGTCATCTCTCTAACTAATTGTCCAACTGAATTATACAGTTTTAATGTCGAGTCACTAAATGCATTTTCAGATTGAATTGTCAATGCTGTAGTAAATGGGTTAGGTGAAAAAGTTACCTTTTGATTGCTAAACGGCTCATCATTAACACCTAATTCTATGGTATTAGAACAATTTGCATTGCCATAAACATGTTCTCCATTTTGAAAACTACATCTCGTATTAACCATAACACCGCCTCCAGCAGAACAAACATTGTACATATTATGTTCCGGATAAAATGGATGCTTATCACTACCTACACCTTCAATCCAAATCATGGTTAAATTTTGCCCACAATATTCTTCAGAACTTTTCAAGGTTATTCTTTTTCTACTACCATTATTCACAGTAATATAATCTACAATTGCTGTAAAAGTGTTTCCGTATTGAGAAATTACGCTTGAATTTTCAAGATTAAAATCATACAATAGAAAATCTACTCCATTGACTATTTTATAAACTTTTCTTTCCGCTACATCTTCTCTGATGTAAACCGTGTTAATTACATTAAAATTAGAATCAAGACTCGGAAATGGATCAATGAATTGTTTGTACGTGTAAGAACCAATAACAACATCAATCCCTGGTTCTATAGAAGCTTCTTGTGAAGGTCTACAACAAGAAACCATATCATAAAGTAACCAAGAAGAATTATTAAGCATCGGATGATACTCTTGAGAAAAAATAGTCTGTAAACTAGACAGTAGAAAAATTGATGCAAAAAATAATTTAGCTTTCATAGTAATCGATTTAAGTTTAAAAATAAGTAGACTTTGGGATCTTCTTTTAATTTCTATGACAAAATTAGAGACTTCTTTTCAACTATATCCTTTTTATCTGTAACTAACTTATAAAAACGTTGAAGCGCATTTTCACCTTCAAATCCAAAAAAAAAGTCCCGATAATTCGAGACTTAATTCTAAAAATTTATTTTGGATTATTCTAAAACAAAACTCACATTTACATTCACCACCAATTCTATTTCTCCAGTAGCCAAGGTTTCTCTTGGTGCTCCACCTCCACCATCAGCCATCGCCATAGTTTTCATTTCATACATGGGTCTTGGTGGATAATAGGCTTGAGAATTATCTGATATTGTCATGGCTTTCCCCACTTTTTGATTCAAGACAGCAACGAAATCTTCCGCTTTGGCTTTTGCATTTTGAATGGCTAACTTTCTAACAGTTGATTGTAATTCTTCCATTTTTGAAGATTTGAATTCAACATTGTCTATTCTATTGATTCCTAATTCAACCAAACCATCCATCATTGAATCGTATTTATTCAAATCTTTCAGTAACACATATACCGTTTGTGTGGCGATATAATTACTTTTCTTTTTTTCATAATCGTAATTCGGATATAAATTAACGCGTTGCGTTTGAAAATCTTCTTTCGCAATATTTATTTTTTTGATGTATTTCAAAACGGCATCTATTTTAGTATCGTTTTCTTTCTTAACATCAGTTGCTTTGGCACCTTTCGTTTCAACAGATATTGAAATAGCTGCTTGGTCTGGAGTCACTTTAATCTTTCCTTCACCGGAAACATTAATCATTGGAATGGGTTTCATTTCTTGTGATTGTACAAATGTTGCAAATAATACGGCTAAAATTAAAATTGCTTTTTTCATAAGATAATTGTTTTTAAAATTTCGAAACTCGGTTTACCAAAAGACATGCCAGTTATAATTTTCCAGCTTTAGCTAAAACAAAAAGAAGTGCAATTGGAATGGCTAACAAAACGACCATAAAAGTATTCTCTGTAAGCATTTCAGGCTGTTTTAATAAGGTTATCAAGAAACCTCCAATTGCTCCTCCAAAATGAGCCGTATGTCCGATATTGTCGTTTTTTGCTTTCATTCCATAAATTGAATAGAGCAAATAACCAATTCCAAAAATATAGGCTGGAATCGGTATCGGTATAAAAAATAAATACAAACTCATATCTGGATGCAACAAGATAGCAGAATACAAGACTCCTGTAACCGCTCCAGAAGCTCCAATAGCGCGATAACTGTATTCGTCTTTATGAAAAAGTAAGGTCAATAAACTACCAAAAACCAAACTACCGAAGTAGATGATTACAAATGAAAAACTATCTAGATAATTTATGACAACAGGAGCAAACATATATAAGGTAAACATGTTGAAAAACAAATGCCCAAGATCGGCATGTAAAAAAGCAGAAGTAAACATTCTAGCATGCTCTCCAGCTCGAATACTACCGATATGAAATTCATATTTTCTAAAAAAAGAAAGGTCATTAAACCCTTTAAAACTCGTCAGAATAGTGAGCCCAATAATCAATAAAAGTGTTGGATGCATAGTCGAATATATTTTGGTAAAAATAGAAATAGTTTCTGTAGCTTTTGTTAAACTCATCTTATAAAATAAGGTTTTAAATGTATATTTGCCTAAAATTATACTACATGCAATTTTTAATTTACATTCTTATTTATCCGATTATTTGGATTATTTCAGTGTTGCCTTTTCGACTTCTCTACTTTTTTTCTGATTGTGTTTATGGTATTGTATATTATATCATTGGCTACCGAAAAAAAATTGTTCGTGATAATTTAGCTATTGCACTCCCGCATTTATCTGATAAAGAACGATTGGTAATCGAAAAAAAATTCTTTCACCATCTTTGTGATACTTTTCTTGAAATGGCAAAAACAATGACTATTTCGCAAAAGGAAATAGACCGTCGTTATAAATTTATCAATCTAGAGGTATATCTAGACCTTGAAAAAAAAGAAAAAAGCATTGCTTTATTATGCGCGCATTATGCCAGTTATGAATGGGCGGTTTCTATGAATTTTTATATCAACCATAAAGGAATTGGAATCTACAAACGCATTGCCAATAAGCACTTTGACAAACTCGTTCAAGATATACGCTCTCGTTTTAAAGCGCATTTGGTAACTACCAAAGAAACGATTCCAACAATAAGTAAGAATTATAGAGACAAAACCCTTTGCGTCTATGGTTTTGCAAGTGATCAATCCCCTAAAATAGCAACTACATATCATTGGGGAAGATTTATGGGAATTGAAGTACCTGTGCATACTGGCGGGGAAATGCTCGCGAAAAAATACGATATGAATGTGATTTTTCTACGAACCAAAAAAGTAAAACGTGGTTTCTATGAAGCTAGTTTTGAAGTGCTTTCTGAAAATGTAAAAGAAGTTCCAAATTATGAAATTACGGATAGATTTATGACCTTGGTGGAACAACAAATTCTAGAAGCTCCCGAATTTTATCTATGGACACACAAACGTTGGAAACACCAGCGATAAACTATTTATTAAACCATTTCTTTACCAAATCTTTCTCATAAGACTTTGCATTTTTATGCAAGAATTCATTGGAGTTTTTGTTGTAATTGTATTCTTTTTCCCATTCTTCATGATTCGCAGCAACGGCTTTGATACTTTCACAAACAAATTGAATTTCTGCATTCGTTGTTGTGGGATGAATTGACATCCGGATCCAACCTGGCTTTTGAATCAAATCGCCTGAATCAATCTGACAAACTAAATTATGAGAGGTTGCTTCGTCTACATTGAGTAGATAATGCCCGTATGTCCCAGCACAACTACAACCTCCACGTGTTTGAATACCAAAACGGTCATTCAACATTTTTACTCCTAAATTAAAATGCAAGTCTTCAATATAAAATGAAATGACACCCAATCGTTCTTGTTGCTGATTGGCTAATATTTTAATATTGGAAATACTTCCCAATTCAGAAAAAACATAGTCCACAATTTCGTGTTCTCTCTTGAGAATGTTCTCAATGCCCATTTCCTCCTTCAATTGAATCGCCAAGGCCGTTTTGATTGCCTGTAAAAAACCAGGTGTTCCGCCATCTTCGCGGTCTTCAATATTGTCGATGTATTTATGTTCACCCCAAGGATTGGTCCATGAAACGGTTCCTCCTCCTGGATTGTCCGGTACCATATTGCGATATAACTTTTTATTAAAAACCAATACGCCTGTAGTTCCAGGGCCACCTAAGAATTTATGTGGTGAAAAGAATATCGCATCCAAGTAACTTTCCGAATCTTCTGGATGCATGTCTATTTTTACATAAGGTCCAGAACAAGCAAAATCAACGAAACACAAACCATTATTCTGATGCATAATTTTGGCCACTTCATGATAAGGTGTGCTGATTCCAGTAACATTCGAACAGGAAGTAATGGAAGCGATTTTAATGGTTCGATCATGATATTTGCTTAATAAACTTCTAAAATTATCCAAACAAAACAATCCCTTTTCGCAAGCTGGCACTATAACAACATCAGCAATCGTTTCCAACCACGAGGTTTGATTCGAATGATGCTCCATGTGAGAGATAAACACAATCGGCTTGTCTTCTTGAGGAATATTGGTGTGAGCTTTTAAATTTTCAGGAACTTTCAATCCTAAGATGCGTTGAAATTTATTGACAACACCCGTCATTCCTGTGCCATCGGTAATCAAAACATCATCAGCATTTGCATTGACATGATGTTTGATAATATGACGTGCTTCATGATACGCTAAAGTCATCACTGTGCCAGACACGGTGGTTTCAGTATGTGTATTGGCAACAAAAGAACCGAACTCATTCATCATTTTTTCTTCAATCGGGCGGTACAATCTTCCACTGGCAGTCCAATCAGTATAGATGATTTTTTGGGTTCCGAACGGCGATTCGAATTCTTGATCAATCCCAATAATATTCTTGCGAAATTGTTGAAAATAGCGTTCTAATTCTGTAGATAATATAATAGAATCGTTGGAAATCATAGTTGTTGAATTTGGATTCAAAGATACAGTATAAAAAATTAAAAACCAGCCACGGCCTTTATCTCGTCGATAATTCGCAACGCCAAATGATCAGCTGCTGCTTGCGTCGGCGCCTCTGTATAAATCCGAATAATTGGCTCAGTATTGGATTTTCTTAAATGAACCCATTCGGTAGCAAAGTCGATTTTCACACCGTCGATAGTGGAAATATCTTCCTGCTGATACTTGGCAGTCATCGCTTCTAGAATCGCATCCACATCAATTTGTGGTGTCAATTCGATTTTGTTTTTACTCATGTAATATTGCGGATAACTCGCTCTCAATTCCGCAACTGTCACATCTAAATTGGCCAAATGTGTCAGGAACAAAGCCACACCCACCAAACTATCGCGACCGTAATGTAATTCTGGGTAGATAATCCCGCCGTTTCCTTCGCCTCCGATAACGGCGTTGGTTTTCTTCATCAATTCCACCACATTCACTTCACCCACGGCGCTAGCTTGGTAACTACCGCTATATTTATTGGTAATATCTCGCAAAGCTCTTGAAGAAGACATATTCGAAACCGTATTGCCTGGCGTTTTGCTTAATACATAATCGGCAACTGCCACTAAAGTATATTCTTCGCCAAACATTTCTCCGTCGTTAGAGATGAACGCCAAACGATCTACGTCCGGATCGACTACAATTCCAAAGTCGGCTTTTTCCTCTAAAACCAATTGACAGATATCGCCCAAATGTTCTTTCAAAGGCTCTGGATTATGCGGAAAATGACCGTTGGGTTCGCAGTATAATTTAACTACCTCCACGCCCATTTGCTCTAATAAATTGGGAATCACGATACCTCCTGAGGAATTCACGCCATCCACAACAACTTTAAATTTTCTTTTCGCAACAGCTTCGGCGTCTACTAAAGGCAAATTCAAAACTTCATCAATGTGAATGTCCATGTATGCATCATTAATGGTAATTTCGCCTAACGAATCGACATCGGAAAAATCAAAGGCTTCAGCTTCCGCAATTTCAAGGATTTTTGCACCTTCAGCACCACTTAAAAACTCCCCTTTTTCATTCAATAACTTTAGCGCATTCCATTGCTTTGGATTGTGTGAAGCTGTCAAGATTATTCCACCATGTGCTTTTTCTAAAGGGACTGCTACTTCAACGGTTGGTGTAGTCGACAACCCTAAATCAATCACATGAATTCCTAATCCAATTAAGGTATTCACCACCAAATTATGAATCATCGGTCCAGAAATTCTGGCATCGCGACCAACAACCACAGTGAGCTGATCACTTTTAGAATAGCTTTTTAACCATGTTCCATAAGCCGAAGCAAATTTTACTGCGTCCACTGGCGTTAAATTATCCCCTACTTTTCCTCCTATAGTTCCGCGAATTCCTGATATCGATTTGATTAAAGTCATTTTTATATTAATTTTATGAGCGACAAAGATAAAAAAGTTGCTGAGTTACGGAGTAGCTGAGTACCTAAGTTTTTTTATATATTTACAAAAATAAGCTCAGAAACATAGTGGCTTAGTAACTTAGCAACTCCGAAACATGAATTTCCTAGCACACATCTATCTTTCCGGCGACAACGATTTAATCAAAATCGGGAATTTTATGGCAGATGGGATTCGAGGAAAACATTTTGAATATTTACCAGCCGAAGTTCAAAAAGGAATTGTCTTACACAGAGCCATTGATACGTATACTGATGCGCATCCAATTTTTCGGCAAAGTACGAAACGTTTGCACGAGCGATACCATCATTATGCTGGAGTTATCGTGGACGTCTTTTACGATCATTTTCTCGCCAAGAATTGGGCAACATACTCCAACGAAAAATTAGAAGATTTTGTCGAGCGATTCTACCAATCACTTGATACCCATCGCGACATCTTAACGGAGAAAACTTTACACCTAAAGCCGTATATTATTCAACACAATTGGCTAGTCAATTACCAACATACAAAAGGCATTGCTCGAATCCTAACCCAAATGGATCATCGCACCAAAGACGTTTCTCAAATGCAATTTGCCATCGAAGAATTAGAAAAATATTATGACGAATTTGAAACGGAGTTCACAGCTTTTTTCGAGGAATTAATCGCGCATGTGCAACTAAAAAATACCGAATTATGAAAAGACTAGTACTCTCCTACTTTCTATTTCAATATGCTGCTTTAGTTCTCGGACAAACAGGTTTGATAGCTTCGAAAGCCATGGTCGTTTCTGCACGGGAAGAAGCCTCGCAAATTGGCATAGAAATCATGCAACAAGGCGGAAATGCTTTTGACGCGATGGTCGCCACTGAATTAGCTTTAGCCGTTGCGTATCCTTATGCGGGTAACATTGCCGGCGGTGGATTTATGGTCTATCGAAAATTTGATGGGGATATCGGCGCTTTAGATTATCGGGAAAAAGCACCGCTGAAAGCTACCAAAGACATGTACCTTGACAAAAATAAGGACGTAATTCCCAATTTGAGCGTTAATGGCGCATTGGCAGTTGGCGTCCCCGGTACCATCGCTGGCATTTTTGCCGTACACCAGAAATTTGGAAAATTACCGTTGAAAACCATCATGGCGCCGGTTATTGCTTTAGCAAAAAAAGGTGTGGTGATTACAGAAAAACAGTGGAAGCAAATCAGTAACAATCAAAAGGAAATTAATGACATTAGTGGGAGCGAAACCATGTACGCCAAAACGTATAAGATTGGTGATACAATCAAGTATGCCAACCTAGCCGCCACGTTAGAACGTATTTTACAAAATGGTGCTTCTGAATTCTACAAAGGAGAAACTGCGCAGAAAATGGTCAACTTCATTCAAAAAAACGGTGGCATTCTCAGCATGGAAGATTTGGCAAATTATGAAGTCAAATGGCGCAAACCCATTACCTTTTCCTATAAAGATTTGAACATCATCTCGATGTCGCCACCCTCTAGTGGAGGCATCACTTTGGGACAAATTATGAAAATGATTGAGCCGTTTCCAATTGCAAAGTACGGTCATAATTCAGAGCAATACATCCAATTATTAACCGAAGCAGAACGACGTGCTTATGCCGATAGGAACTATTTCTTAGGCGACCCTGATTTTATTAAAATACCTACAAACCAGCTACTTAAAAAAAATTACCTCAAGCAACGAATGAGAAATTTTGATTGGAATAAAGCCACACCATCCGCCCAAGTGGCACATGGCAATATCACGATTTCCGAAAGCAACGAGACCACACATTACTCTATTGTCGATGCCGAAGGAAATGCCATTGCTGCAACCACAACACTCAATGGCGCCTACGGATCTAAATTATATTCTGAGGAATTGGGGTTCTTTTTCAACAACCAAATGGACGACTTTAGCAGCAAACCTGGCGCACCTAATTCCTACGGTTTGGTGGGTGCGGCAGCCAACAGCATCGCTCCTGAAAAGCGCATGCTCAGTTCAATGACGCCCACCATTGTTGAGAAAAATGGAAAACTGTTGATGGTTTTAGGTTCTCCCGGAGGATCAACTATCATTACTGCGGTATTGCAAACCATCTTGAACGTCAACGAATTTGGAATGGGAATGCAAGAGTCGGTAAATATGCCTCGTTTTCATCATCAAGGATTACCGGATGAAATTGTATTCGAACCGAATAGTTTTGCTACCGATTTGCTGTCCAATTTAAATAGTAAAGGCTACAGAATAAAAATTAAAGAATTACCAGTTATCGGAAAAGTAGATGCGATACTTCGATTGCCAAACGGACAATTAGAAGGAGGCGCAGACCACCGCGGCGACGACACTGCAAAAGGATTTTAACATGAGTTTTATCAATGCATTAGCAACAGCTTTCCAAAAAAACAGTTCCCGAGAACTAGCTGTTCCCATGGAAAACTACATGAAGAATCATTTTACCTTCTACGGCATCAAAACCGACAAAAGAAGATCGATTTTCAAAGCCATTTGGGAAGAACATCATGAGGAAGTCAAACAAAATGCTCGGAAAATCGCCCTGCAATTGTTTGCTTTCAAAGAACGCGAAATGCATTATTGCGGTATCGAAATTCTGATCAAAAATCTAAAGAAAAATTACCAACGCGATGACATCCAACTTATCGAAAAAATGCTCACTACTAATTCATGGTGGGATTCTGTCGATACCATAGCGAAATATCTATTGGGAGAATACCTCATTGCATTTCCAAACGAAACCAAAAAAGTCATCGACCGGTTTTCTGATTCAGATAATATGTGGCTCAACCGTTCGGCCATTCTATTTCAATTAAGCTACAAACAAAAAACAAACGTCGATTTTCTTTTTCGAGAATGCATCAAACATTCACATTCTAAAGAGTTTTTTATTCAAAAAGCCATCGGTTGGGCGTTGCGAGAATACGGCCGATTTTACCCCAATGAAGTCAAAGAATTTGTACAGCAAACCACCTTAAAACCGCTAAGCAAAAAAGAAGCACTAAAAAATATTATATAATAAAAATTTCCCGCAAAAAAATTGCGGTATTTATTTTACCACATAGAAACATAGAAAAAGGAGTCTTTTAACCAATTCTTGGTTAAAAAGTAGACGTTATCACTATGGCCAAGTAAAACGCCTTAACTATTATCAAAAGACTATGAATCTATGTGGTAAAAAAATCTAAATCAAAAAGGTTATTCATAGTTCTATTTAATCGTAAATTAGCGTTTTCGTCCAAACAACATGTTTAAAAAAGGTATTCGCAAAATTGAAAGTGTCATTGCTTGGTCGCAAACCAAACTGTCGACGAAGCAATTCTTATTCTTATCTAGCGTATTGGTAGGGATTTCTGCCGCTTTTGCTGTAATTGTCTTGAAAACTTTTGCGCACTGGGTGTTTACGGTGGCGACCTCGATCAATGCAATATTAAAATTAAGTTTTATCAATAGCGTACTGCCAGTTATTGGAATTCTTCTCACCGTTTTCGTAGTCAAAAAACTCCTAGGAGGCACCATCGAAAAAGGTACGTCCCAAATTCTCTACGCAGTAGCCAAAAAAGCGAGTATCATTCCGCGGAAACAAATGTACGCCCAGATTGTTACAAGCTCGCTAACTGTTGGCTTAGGAGGTTCCGCTGGACTAGAAAGCCCCATTGTGATTACGGGCGCCGCTTTTGGATCCAACTATGCGCAACGGTATAAACTCGGCTACAAAGACCGAACTTTGCTTATTGGTTGTGGCGTTGCCGCTGGTATTGCTGCCGCCTTTAACGCACCCATTGCTGGCGTATTGTTTGCCATCGAAGTCTTATTGGTTGACGTTAGTATTTCAGCCTTTACGCCTATTATGATAGCCGCCGCGACTGGCGCTTTGGTTTCAACTATTGTTTTAGACGAGTCGATTTTACTGTCCTTCGACCAAAAATTAAGTTTCAATTACCACAATATTCCGTACTATATTTTATTGGGGATTTTCACAGGCTTGATCGTGATTTACTATTCTAGAAATTTTCAAAGAATCGAACATTTCTTTGCGCGATTGCGATTTAAACCATACAAGAAAGCACTATTTGGAGCATCAATCCTGGCCGTAATTATTTTTGCATTTCCAACGCTATTCGGAGAAGGCTACGAAAGTATTCGAACCCTCTCGGAAAACAATCCACAACAATTATTAGACAACACCCTTTTTAGCAGTTTCAGAAACAATACTTGGGCGCTAATTATCTTCCTTGGATTAACATTATTGCTCAAGGTTTTTGCAACTGGAATCACTTTAGGAAGTGGCGGAAATGGAGGGAATTTTGCACCATCGCTGTTCTTGGGCTCCTATGCCGGTTTTATTTTTTCTAAGGTTATAAACACGGCTGGAATCGCCCATTTACCCATTAGCAATTTTACTTTGGTGGGCATGGCGGGAATTCTAAGTGGACTATTTCACGCGCCGTTGACAGCCATTTTCTTAATAGCTGAAATTACAGGTGGCTACGACTTGATGATTCCGCTCATGATCGTTTCGTCAATTAGTTTTGCGATTTCAAAGCGCTTCGAAAAACACTCCCTCGACCGAAAAAATCTAGTCAAAAAAGGACACGCTTTTACCGAAAATAAAGATACCAATATACTTTCTACTTTAGAAACCGAGCAAATCATTCAAACAGATTATTTGACCATTCAAGACGCTGAAAATCTAGAACAATTGGTCGATTTGATTTCTCACTCCAACCAAGTAATTTTCGCCGTAATTGATTCGGAAAAGAAACTGCTAGGCATCGTTCACTTCAACGACATTCGGGAAATTATTTTCAGTGCCTTTAAAGTCAAATACACACCCGTTAAAGAAATTATGATTCCACCCATCGAAATAGTGTATCCCACAGATAGCATGGAAATCGTCATGGAAAAATTCGAAAAGACCAAAGTAAATTTTCTCCCGGTGCTCAAAAACGGAAAGTATTTTGGTTTTATTTCTAAAGCGAATGCATTGGAAGCTTATCGGGAAAAACTCAAAGCGATGACGATTGAGTAATTAATAATGAATAATTGTTTCGAGGAGCTAATCCGGCTGTTCTCTAATATCTTTTGCGCCGAACACCGGCACAAAAGGATAACCGTTTCCATCCGGGCTAGATACCTGATAAACTGATGACGACCGTCTTATTATTTAACAAAAACTTCCCAGCGCTTATCGTGAAAAAATCATTCAAAGTGCTACCTTTGCGCTTTGCCAAAAAATCATGCTAGATACCGAAAATACAATCGAAGTTTTAGGCGCACGCGTCCACAATCTTAAGAATATCGACATCTCCATTCCACGAGAAAAACTCGTAGTTATCACGGGACTTTCAGGCTCTGGAAAATCATCTTTGGCTTTCGATACTATCTATGCCGAAGGACAACGACGCTATGTGGAAACTTTTTCCGCCTACGCCCGACAATTTCTGGGTGGATTGGAACGTCCCGACGTTGATAAGATAGATGGACTTTCCCCAGTCATCGCCATCGAGCAAAAAACTACTAGTAAAAGTCCACGTTCTACCGTGGGAACGATTACCGAAATATACGATTTCCTTCGGTTGCTTTACGCACGGGCGGCCGATGCTTACAGTTACAACACTGGAGAAAAAATGGTCTCCTATTCTGATGATCAAATCAAAGCATTGATTACAGAAAATTTTATCGGAAAACGCATCAATATCTTAGCGCCAGTCGTTCGCGCCAGAAAAGGACATTATGGCGAGTTATTCCAACAAATTGCCAAACAGGGTTTTCTCAAAGTCCGCGTGAATGGAGATATCAAAGACATCACGCCTGGAATGAAACTCGAACGCTACAACACCCACGACATCGAAATTGTAATCGATAGAATGCTCGTCGAAGACACTGCCGAGAATGACAAACGATTGTCTGAAAGTATCCAAACCGCGATGCATCATGGCGAGAATATCTTGATGATTTTGGAACACGACAGCCATGACATTCGATATTTTAGTCGAAACCTGATGTGTCCGACCACTGGAATTTCCTATCAAAACCCAGAGCCGAATTTGTTTTCTTTCAACTCACCCAAAGGCGCCTGCGATCATTGCAACGGATTGGGAACCGTGCATGAAATCAATTTAAAGAAGATTATTCCAAATCCAAAGTTGTCGATCAAAAGCGGTGGATTCTTGCCTTTAGGCGAATACAAAAGCACCTGGATTTTCAAACAGTTGGAGATTATCGGCGAAAAGTTCAACTTCAAAATTACCGATGCTATCGAAGCGATTCCGGAAGAAGCGATGGATATGATTTTGTATGGTGGCAAGGAAAAATTCGCCGTAGCTTCGAAAACATTAGGCATCACGAAAGAATACAAAATTGAGTTTGAAGGTATTTCGCATTTCATCAAAAACCAACACGACGAAAGTGGCTCCTCAAGCATCAAACGTTGGGCAAAGGAATTTATGGATGAAATAACCTGTCCGATTTGCGAAGGTTCCCGCTTGAAAAAGGAATCGATGTATTTCCGCATCAATGATAAAAACATCAACGATTTGTCCTCAATGGATATTTCTGATTTATCGACCTGGTTTGATGAATTAGAAAAGTCATTATCAGAAAAACAAAAGAAAATTGCCACCGAAGTCATCAAGGAAATCAAGGATCGTTTGCATTTTTTGGTGAATGTGGGATTAGATTATTTGTCTATCAATAGAAGTTCTAAATCGTTATCTGGCGGTGAAGCACAACGCATCCGATTGGCAACTCAAATTGGTTCACAATTGGTTGGCGTCTTGTATATTCTAGACGAACCCAGTATTGGTCTGCACCAACGCGACAATGACAAATTGATTAAGTCTTTAGAGCAATTGCGCGACATTGGCAACTCGGTGATTGTCGTCGAGCACGACAAAGACATGATCGAACGCGCTGATTATGTCATTGACATCGGGCCACGTGCCGGAAAATTCGGAGGTGAAATCATCAGTATCGGAACGCCTGCAGAAACCTTGCAACACCATACGCTGACGGCGCAATATCTCAACGGTGAACTCAAAATCGAAGTTCCTAAAAAGCGTCGTGAAGGCAACGGAAAAATCCTAAAATTGACCGGCGCCACAGGAAATAATCTAAAGAACGTCACGATTGAGTTGCCTTTAGGTAAAATGATTTGCGTAACGGGTGTTTCGGGTAGCGGCAAATCGACGTTGATCAATGAGACTTTGTATCCTATTCTCAATGAATTCTATTTCAACGGCGTCAAAAAACCAAAACCCTACAAAAAAATCGAAGGTTTGGAACATATCGACAAAGTGATCGATATTGACCAAAGTCCAATTGGGCGCACACCGCGTTCCAATCCAGCAACCTATACCGATGTCTTTTCCGAAATTCGGAATCTATTCACGATGACTTCAGAAAGTATGATTCGCGGGTATAAAGCGGGTCGATTTAGTTTTAATGTTAAAGGCGGACGCTGCGAAACCTGTGAAGGTTCTGGCGTACGAACGATAGAAATGAATTTCCTTCCCGACGTATATGTCGAATGCGAAACCTGCATGGGAAAACGTTTCAACCGTGAAACCTTAGAAATTCGCTATAAAGGCAAATCGATTTCCGATATTTTGAACATGACGGTCGACGAAGCGGTGCCGTTTTTTGAAAACATTCCGAAAATTTACCGCAAAGTCAAAACCATTCAAGATGTAGGCTTGGGTTATATTACGCTGGGGCAACAAAGCACGACCCTTTCTGGCGGCGAAGCGCAACGCATTAAATTGGCGGGGGAATTGGCGAAAAAAGACACAGGCAATACGTTTTACATCCTTGATGAACCCACGACTGGCTTGCACTTCGAAGACATTCGTGTCTTGATGGAAGTGATTAATAAGTTGGTCGACAAAGGCAACACCATCCTCATCATCGAGCACAATATGGACGTGATTAAGTTGGCGGATTATATTATTGATATTGGTCCAGAAGGTGGTAAAGGCGGCGGAGAAGTCGTTGCTAAAGGAACACCGGAGGAAATTGTGAAGAGTAAAAAAAGCTATACTGCGCAATTCTTGAAAAAAGAGTTGGTTTAATTAATAATTAAAATTGTTGCTCTGTAAAGGATTTCGTGCGGAATCAAAAAATAAAAATTATGGTGGTTTTGAAAAAAGAATTACTTTAGCACGCTTGCTTTCTATTGAAAACGAGTGCCCTAGCCCAGATGGGAACGGCATCCTTTTGAGAAGTGCAACGGAGCAAAAGATATAGTGGACAGCTGGATTAGCTTCAAAAAAAATAAAAAGATTAAAAACATGAGATTAGAAGATTTTGACAATGATGAGGATAAAGTAATCCAAGACAAACTAAAGCAAAAAACATGGAATGAGATCCGAACCAATGACAGCTGGGCGATTTTCAAAATCATGGCGGAGTTTGTAAATGGCTATGAAAGCATGGGACGCATCGGTCCTTGTGTTTCTATTTTTGGATCAGCGCGAACCAAACCTGAAGATCCGTTTTATTTGTTGGCGGAGAAAATTGCTTTTAAAATTAGCAAAGCAGGTTATGGCGTTATTACGGGTGGTGGCCCTGGAATTATGGAAGCCAGCAATAAAGGGGCGCATTTCGGTGGTGGAACTTCGGTAGGTTTGAATATTGAATTGCCATTTGAGCAGCATTATAATCCGTATATCGATCGTGATAAAAATTTAAATTTCGATTATTTCTTCGTGCGCAAAGTGATGTTCGTGAAATACTCGCAAGGCTTTGTTGTGATGCCGGGCGGCTTCGGAACTTTAGACGAAATGTTTGAAGCGATGACGTTAATTCAAACAAAGAAAATTGCCAAATTCCCGATCATCTTAGTCGGAACGGCTTTTTGGGCAGGCTTAATCGATTGGATAAAAGTCGTTATGGTAGAAAAAGAAAAAACGGTCAGTGAAAAGGATTTGGATTTGTTTAAAATCGTGGATACTGAAGACGAAGTGTTGGATGTATTGGATAAATTCTACAAAAAATACGATTTGAGTCCAAATTTCTAAAACAACTTTTACTTGATTTCGTTATCTTAAGCTCTAATTTGTATTCTAATTGAAATCAATTCAAATCCCAGTAATATATTCAATAGTTTTACTAACAGCTAGTTTGCTACAGGCGCAGCATGGGATAAAGTTGACCGTTAGTTTAGACAATAAGAATAACACCTTAACGGTGCATCAGGAACTCACCTATTTCAATCAAACCAATGATACGATAGGTAGTTTGATTTTAAACGATTGGATGAATTCCTATTCGGACAAAAACTCGTTAATGGGAAAGCGCTTCTCGGATGAATTCGTTCGAAGCTTTCATTTTGCTTCTGAAAAAGAACGCGGAAACACCAATTCTATAGTGATTTTAGATGCACAAAATAAGAATTTGAATTGGAGGCGACCTCAAAATCAAATCGATTTACTTGAAATTGAACTTCCTGAAAAAATACTTCCATTCGAAAAGAAAACTCTTCAGCTTCGTTATCAAGTAAAAATCCCTAGTGATCGTTTTACCAAATATGGTTATGATTCCACCAACAAAAGTTACGTTTTGAAAAATTGGTTTTTAATACCTGCACGTTATGAAAACCATCAATTTATTCGTTACAGTAATGCTGATATAGATGACATTGCTAATGGAATTTGCGATTATGAAATGAACGTTCAAGTTCCTATTGGTTATGTGGTAAACACAGATTTAAATGAATTAAAAAAAGAGAACACAAACGATACTATTTCGTATGCATTGATAGGAAAACAACGCACTGATTTTAGTTTGTATATCGACTCTAAATCGAAATTTTATAGTTATAAAAATGACGAAGTAGAAGTCATTACAAATTTGAAAGACAACAACTTAACCGATATTCAAAAAGCATTGGTTATTGATCGTGTTGTGGGTTATATTCATGAAAATATTGGAAAGTATCCGTATGAAAAAATCAGTGTTTCTGAAGTTGATTATGATAGGAATCCGTTTTACGGACTGAATCAATTGCCTTCTTTTATCAATGTTTTTCAGGATGAATTTTTGTATGAACTAAAATTTTTGAAAACGTATCTCAATAATTATTTGAAAAATACGTTGCATTTAGATCCGCGAAAAGACAATTGGATTTATGATGGAATTCAAGTCTATTATATGATGAAATATATCGAAGAGAATCGACCTGAAATGAAATTAATGGGCAGTTTGTCCAAACTCAAAATATTGAAAAGTTTTAAAATCATCAATCTCGATTTTAACGAACAATACAGTTATTACTATTTGTTTATGGCTCGAAAGAATCTGGATCAACCATTATCCAATTCTAAAGAAACATTAATACGATTTAATGAAAAAATCGCTTCAAAATATAGAGCTGGATTGAGTTTCAACTATTTAGACCATTATTTGGAAGAGCAAATTGTACCTAAAACCATTCAATCTTTTTACAGTATGAATGCGAATCAATTGACTTCTTCTCAAGATTTTGAAAATCTTTTTAAGAGACAAACTGCCAAAGACATCGATTGGTTTTTTAAATCGATTATTAATACAAGAAATCTTATTGATTTTAGATTTAAGAACGTTACAAAAACGAAAGACAGTGTCACCTTTACTATAAAAAACAGAACTGGGACAACAGTTCCTATACCCGTTTATGGAATTAAAGACAAAAGTGTAGTTTTTAAAAAATGGTATGAAAATATTACAACGGATAGTGTTTTTACAATCCCAAGAAATCAAGCGGAGAAAATAGTTTTGAATTATAATAATGAAGTTCCAGAATACAATAGAGGAAATAATTGGAAATCGTTGCATCGTTTTTTCAAAAACAATCGGCCGTATAAGTTTGTTTTACTCAAGGATTTAGAAGATCCAAATTACAATCAGATCCTCTTTGTTCCTTCTATTACTTATAATTATTACGATGGTTTGTCTCCTGGAATTCGTTTGTTTAACAAAACATTGTTAAACAAACCATTTAATTATGATATAAACCCTGTTTATTCGCCTAACACCGCTTCGTTAAGAGGGATTTCATCGTTTAGTTATAATCTATTTAATCGAGACAGTCGATTGTATTATACTCGTTTTGGACTGGGCGGATCCTATTTTAATTATGCTCCAGATGCTTCTTATTTTAAAATGAATCCGAGTATTACTTTAAATTTTAGAGATTCAGATGTACGTAAGAATGATAGACAAGCGCTTGTTTTTAGATATAATGTTGTTCAGAAACAGGAATCAAAAATTTTATTGGATAACAAACTATCAAACTATTCGGTTTTTAGTTTTAAATATATCAACAACAAAAGTGAACTCATTAATTATTTCAATTTTCTAACGGATACACAAATATCCAATTCCTTTGGGAAAATATCGAGCGAGATTCAATATCGAAGGCTTTTTAATAACAATCGTCAAATTAATTTTCGAGTGTATGCAGGTACTTTTTTATACGATAGAACAACTACTGAAACCTTTAGCTTTGGACTTTTCAACATCAATGATTATTTGTTTGAACAAGAACTGTTGGGAAGATCTGAAAAATCAGGCGTTTTTAGTCAACAGTTTATTATGGGGGAAGGCGGATTCAAATCGAAAGTATTGCCAGCTTCAATTAATAAATGGTTGGTTACGACCAATGTAAGTTTTAATATTTGGAACTGGATTGAAGTATATGGTGATTTGGGATTGGTGAAAAACAGCAATGTAAAAGAAAAATGGGTTTATGATAATGGGATTCGCTTCAATTTAGTGCCAGACTATTTTGAGTTTTATTTTCCCGTATATTCTAACAATGGTTGGGAAATCTCTCAAAGTCAATACGCTGAAAAATTAAGAATTGTTTTCACCATCGACCCAAAAGTCTTAGTTACTTTATTTACTCGTAAATGGTTTTAAAAGAAATGTTATTCTGTTTTTTATATCATTTTCATAACCATCTTGTTGTTTTATTGCATTTTAAATAATATTATCCTTTTAATGTTTGATTAGATTATCAAAATCACTTTACATATTTTTCAAAGGATTCTGAAAACTATGAGTTTTTTAATTAAATTTGTTTCCCAAAGTAATATCCTTCCTTTATGACACAAGCAGAAACAAGTACAGTACTTTCTTTTGAAGATTTCAAAAAAGAAGTATTAAATGATTATAATATTGCCATTATTAGTAGAGAATGTAGTCTATTAGGAAGACGAGAAGTACTTACTGGAAAAGCCAAATTTGGTATTTTCGGAGACGGAAAAGAAGTGCCGCAATTGGCTATGGCTAAGGCATTTAAAAAAGGAGATTTTCGTTCAGGATATTATCGAGATCAAACTTTTATGATGGCTATTGGCGAACTATCCATCGAACAATTTTTCGCTGGATTGTATGGTCATATGGACATCAATTTTGATCCGATGTCTGCTGGAAGACAAATGGGTGGGCATTTTGCAACAAAAAGCATCAATGAAGACGGGACATGGCGAAACCTAACGCAACAAAAAAATTCCAGTGCCGATATTTCTCCAACTGCAGCACAAATGCCGCGGCTTTTAGGTTTAGCTCAAGCTTCTAAGATTTATCGAAATGTAGAGGGAATAGACACTACCAATTTCTCTGTAAATGGAAATGAAGTCGCATGGGGAACTATAGGAAATGCGAGTACTTCAGAAGGAATATTCTTCGAAACAATCAATGCAGCTGGGGTAATGCAAGTGCCAATGGTAATTAGTATTTGGGACGATGCATATGGGATTTCCGTACATGCCAAACATCAAACTACCAAAGAAAATATATCTGAAATATTAAAAGGCTTCCAACGTGATGATGAAAATGATGGCTATGAAATCCTTCGTGTAAAGGGTTGGGATTATGCTGAATTGGTAGCTACTTTTGAAAAAGCATCTCAAATTGCTCGTGAAGAACATGTACCAGTTTTAATTCACGTGAACGAATTAACGCAACCTCAAGGACATTCCACTTCAGGCTCTCACGAACGCTATAAAGATGCAGAACGATTGGAATGGGAAAGTGATCATGATTGCATTAAGCAAATGAAATCATGGATGATTACCTTTAATATTGCTACTGAAGAAGAATTAGATGCTTTGGATCAAGCTGCTAAAAAAGAAGTATTAGAAGGAAAAAAAGCAGCATGGATTGCTTTTACTTCTCCAATTAAATCAGAACAAACTGATTTGATAACATTATTAGATTCAATTGCTAATACTAGTGAAAATAAAATATTCATTCAAAAATTTACTGCAGATTTAAAAGAAATAAAAGAACCTTATCGAAAAGATTTATTAATAACAGCACGTAAAGTGTTGCGTATGATTGTTCGTGAAAATGGTAAAACTGAATTGTCTAGTTGGATAAATAATTACCTTCAAAAAATTCAACCCAAATTTAGTTCTCATCTTCATTCTACTTCCAATAAAAATGTGTTTTCTGTAAAAGAAGTACTTCCAACCTACGACGATAAAGTAGAAGATGCCGATGGAAGAATGATTTTACGGGATAATTTTGATATGCTTTTTTCTAAATATCCTGAAGTGTTAGTCTTTGGAGAAGATGCTGGAAACATTGGCGATGTCAATCAAGGTTTGGATGGAATGCAAGAGAAATACGGGGAACTACGGGTTGCCGATGTTGGAATTCGAGAAGCTTCCATTTTAGGTCAAGGAATTGGAATGGCATTGCGTGGACTTCGACCAATTGCTGAAATACAGTATCTTGATTATTTGCTATACGCCATTCAAATTATGAGTGATGATTTAGCAACTTTACAGTATAGAACCTTAGGAAAACAAAAAGCACCGCTTATTATTCGTACTCGTGGCCATCGATTAGAAGGAATCTGGCATTCTGGTTCGCCGATGGGAATGATACTGAATGCCCTAAGAGGTATTCATGTTTTAGTTCCTAGAAACATGACAAAAGCTGCTGGTTTTTACAATACTTTATTAGAAACCGATGAACCTGCATTGATCGTAGAATGCTTGAATGGTTATCGTTTGAAAGAAAAAATGCCTACCAATTTAGGGGAATTTAAAACTCCGATTGGGGTGGTCGAAACCATAAAAAAAGGAAACGACATTACTTTGGTTTCTTATGGTTCAACACTGCGTTTGGTGGAACAAGCTGCAAAAGAATTGTTAGAGAAAGGAATTGATTGTGAAATTATCGACATTCAATCGTTGTTGCCTTTTGATGTCAATCATGATATTGTAAAAAGTATTATGAATACCAATCGACTTTTAGTTATTGATGAAGATGTTCCTGGAGGCGCTTCTGCCTTTATGATGCAACAAATTCTCGAAGTGCAAAATGCTTATGATTTTTTAGATAGCAAACCGCAAACATTAACATCCAAAGAACATCGTCCCGCTTATGGTACGGATGGGGATTATTTTTCTAAACCATCTGTAGAAGATATTTATGAAAAAGTCTACGCGATGATGAGTGAAGTCAATCCGAAGCAATATCCGAGTCTATTCTAGATCGTAAGTAGTCCAAAACAAATTGCTGCAATGCTTTTATTGCTAAGCGTTCCAATATAAATGAATATCTAACGTTTATACATGGAATCCTAAGAGGCAAGACTATGAAAAAGATAACGTTCTTATTAATTTTTTGTTTGGTGTTGGCGTGCAAATCTAAAAAAGTAGCAGTCGATAAAACGCCAATCGCAGCTATCGAAAAAGTATCCGACGGCCAAATCGATCGCGTTCAAAAAGATAAAACAACGGCATTGGGCAAGCAAATTTTGATGACGTGCAACAATTCTAAGTTTGTACCTTTTACAGAAAAGGAAGCTACAACTGAAGTAAGAAAGAATATGACGCTGCAGCGGTTATCTAAAATTTGTGCTAAATTTCAACAAAAATATGGTGACTTTAAAGAACTAAAATTCGTTGAAGCCTATCAGGATAACAAAAATCAAACAATTATCTATCGATATAAAGCCTTGTACGAAAAGAAAATTGCAAATAAAGAACTGCGAATGACTGTCAATAAAAGCAATCAAATTGCAGCGGTCAATTCGAAAGATTGGAAGGACATTTTCATAAATAAATAATATGGCGACGGCCTAAACAATCGTCCGTTGACACGCTAATAATCCACTAGAAAGAAGAACGAATTAGAAAGAAGTATGAGCAAAAAATCGATAGCCTTTTTTTTCTGTTTCATAACATCCCTACTTTTCGGTCAAGAATCGATGACCGTGCAATCCAAATCCTATCCTGCCGCTCCTAGTTGGAATTTTATGTGTGACAATTATATCTTGTCTGGCGTTGCAACCATTCAAATTGCCATATCAGACAAAGGTGGCTATCTCAAAATCGCCGTAGCAACCAATAATCCTGCCTTTGCCATTACCGGAAATTTATATGTCGACCTGAAAGATTTTACAGCAATCATTTGCACCGATAAAGGACTAAGAACAACCGAAGGCAATCAAATCGTCTCTTATTATGCTTTTTCACCGGCAGAAATGAGTCGATTGCAAAAGGTTGACATCGAGTCTATTCGGTTTTTTATCAAAGGAAAGTCGACTTCCTTCTCAAGTCAAACTGGGTATTTTACCGCCATCAATAAGAAGAAATTCTTCCGCACGACTTATGACAGCAATATAAAATACTACGAAACGGCAACAGCAGTAAAAGACTTATTCGTTAAAAAATGATATTGGATTCAAACATTAGAGAAGCTACTTTACTAGATTTTCCGCAGTTAATGGAAATCCGAATGTCTGTCAAAGAAAACACCTTATCCGATCCTGCATTAATTCCATATGACGACTATGTCAAATTTTGTCTGACCCAAGGCAAAGGTTGGGTATATGAACTGGATTCCATAATCGTTGGATTCGCTATCGTTGACCTCCTGGGAAATAATATTTGGGTTTTATTCATGCATCCTCAATTTGAGAAAAAGGGAATCGGAAAAAAATTGCACAACACGATGATCAACTGGTACTTCGAGCAAACAAAAACTGCGGTTTGGTTGGGAACTGAAGCCAATTCAAGAGCCGAGCAATTATACAGAAAATCAGGCTGGAAAGAAATCGGATTGCATGGAAAAAACGAAATAAAATTCGAAATGACCTTTCAAAATTGGACTTCAATCAAAGGCAAATAGCAATATTCTAGCCCAAAAATCGAACGAAATGAAAATGTTTACTACTTTTGAAGTCAACCTAGTCTTGTCATGAACAGTAAGAAAAAGAAAATACTACTCACCGTTTTGCTCCTACTCTCTTTGGGTAACTACGCACGGATGACTGGAACAGAGGATATTCGTACCATCGAATTCTTGTCGATTTTTGCTATTGGAGCCATTGCAGCGCTATTAATTAATGTCGTTTTTGGTAAAGAAAATGAGGAGTAAACTATGAATATCAAACTCATTGCCGTCGGAAAAACAGACCATAAGAATTTGCAGCTTTTGATGGAGGAATATCAAAAGAGATTGTCCTTCTATATCAAATTTGAATTGGAAATAATACCCGATATCAAAAACGTCAAAAACCTTTCTGAAAGCCAACAAAAAGAAAAAGAAGGAGAACTTATTCTATCTAAAATAACTCCAACCGATCAATTAATTTTATTAGACGAAAACGGAAAAACCTTTTCAAGTATTGATTTTGCAAGTGAATTGCAAAAGAAAATGAATTCTGGAATTAAGACACTTGTCTTTGTCATTGGCGGTCCTTATGGCTTTTCCGCTGAAGTTTATGCCAAATCACAGGGTAAAATTGCGTTATCCTCTATGACTTTTTCGCATCAGATGGTGCGTTTGTTTTTTATAGAACAAGTGTATCGGGCGTTTACGATTTTAAAAAACGAACCCTATCATCATCAGTAATTTTGGGTTTTTAGATTTTATGATTTGTTCTTTCAAATAGTTTGATACTTTCCACTGCTTCTTTTACGTCATGAACTCTCAGTATCGACGCACCTTTCGTTAAAGCAATCGTGTTTAAAACTGTGGTCCCGTTCAACGCATCGTTGGGAGATGAATTTAAAACTTTATACACCATTGACTTCCTAGAAATTCCCACTAAGATTGGCAATTCAATATATTGAAACAATTCTAATTTTTGCAAAACTTCATAATTCTGTTCGAGTGTTTTCGCAAATCCAAATCCAGGATCAAGAATCAAATCGTTGATGCCGTAACTTCTCGCTTTCGCTATTTTTTCGGAAAAATAGAAAAGCATCTCTTTCACGATATCCTCGTATTGAGTCAATAAAGTCATGGTTTGTGGCGTACCTTTCATATGCATCATTACATATGGTACTTGAGAATGAGCAATAGTTTCAAGCATTTTATCATCTAAAGCGCCCGCTGAAATATCATTAATCATTGCAGCACCGCTTTCAAGGCATACACGTGCTATATTACTTCGAAACGTATCGATAGAAAGTATCGTGTCTGGAAAATGTTTTAAAATTAATTCAACAACTGGAAGCAAACGAGCTATTTCTTCTTCTTCTGACACAAAGTCGGCATTTGGTTTACTTGAATTTGCCCCTAAGTCAATAAAAGTGGCTCCTTCATCCATCATTTTAGCAACATGCTTTAAAATCGAAGTGTCTGAATTGAATTGACCTCCATCATAAAATGAATTCGGTGTTAGATTCAATATCCCCATAACTTTAGGAGAAGATAAATCGATGAGTTGACCAAGGCAATTAATTGTCATTGCTAAGCTTTTTAGTGCGTAAACATTCAAAAAAAAATACTATTTTTGACGCGATTCCGTTAGGAAGTACCGAACGTAATTATATAAATCGAATACAAATATACAGCAATAATAATGAAGAATACTTCACAAGAATACGATGCAATTATAACCATTTGCAGGAATCTTTTTAGCAAAAAAATGAAAGATTATGGAAGTGCATGGAGAATTTTACGATTGCCCTCTTTAACCGATCAAATTTTTATTAAAGCGCAACGTATCCGTAGTCTACAAGAAAATGAAGTACGCAAAATAGATGAAGATGAAAGAGGGGAATTTATTGGAATCATCAATTATTCTATCATGGCATTGATTCAATTGGAATTAGGAGTGGTAGACCAACCCGATTTAAATACTGAAAAAGCAACACAACTTTACGACGCTAAAGTCAAAATCACCAAAGCCTTAATGGAGGACAAAAATCACGATTATGGCGAAGCTTGGAGAGAAATGCGTGTGAGTTCATTGACAGATTTGATTCTTCAAAAACTGCTTCGCGTAAAGCAAATTGAAGATAATAAAGGGAAAACAATTGTTTCAGAAGGCATCGATGCTAATTACCAAGACATGATTAATTATGCTGTTTTTGCGATGATTTTGATGGAGTCAAATTCTTAATTTCCTATTGTATATCACGAAATTCCTATTATTTTAGCCTATATTTACGTATCGAAAACTATTCAAACCAAATATGAAAAATATCTTAGTACAATTTTCCAGAGTTTTTGTCGGATTACTATTTATTATATCGGGATTAATCAAATTAAATGACCCAGTTGGCTTTTCCTATAAACTAGCTGAATATTTTAGCGAAACAGTTCTGAATTTGCCCGTTTTTGTGCCTTATTCGCTAGCACTCGCAGTGTTTATAGTGATATTTGAAACCGTTTTAGGATTCATGTTGTTGATTGGTTTCAAACCTAAACTCACTATTTGGAGTTTACTTTTAATGATCGTGTTTTTTACTTTTCTTACTTTTTATTCTGCATATTTTAATAAAGTAACAGATTGTGGTTGTTTTGGAGATGCCTTAAAATTAACTCCATGGCAATCTTTCACAAAAGATATTATTTTACTATTCTTTATTGTTATTCTATTTTTGAATAGTAAAAAAGTAAAACCTTTATTCAATACTAATTTTAGAAATGCCTTAGTAAGTTTAACAGTCGTTTTATGTGCATTTATGGGGTATTGGGTTTTAAATCATTTGCCATTAAAAGATTTTAGAGCCTATAAAGTGGGAACTAATATTCAAAAAGGAATGGAAATTCCAGAAGGGGCACCAAAAACTGTCGTGGAAATGATTTTTGTTTATAAAGTAAATGGTGTCAATAAAAATTTTACTGAAAAAGATTTGATGAATATTCCTGCTGGGGCTACTTTTGTTGAGCGCATAGACCATATTGTTTCAGAAGGTTACAAACCGCCAATTCATGATTTCTCCATGGAAATTGATGGTTCTGATTATAAGGATGAGCTACTTCAAGAACCAAAATTACTCGTATTTGTTGCCTATGATTTATCGAAATCCGATAAAAAGGGAATGAAACTATTGGAAAACTTACACCAGAAAGCAAAAGCGAAAGGATATAAAGTAATCGCAATGACAGCTTCATCAAAAATAGAAATTGAAAAAGCTAAAAAAGAATTTGGATGCTCATTCGATTTTTATTTTAGCGATGGAACTACTTTAAAAACAATTGAAAGAGCCAATCCTAGCATTCTAATCTTAAATAAAGGTACTATAATTCAAAAAATTCATTATAATGATATTTCATTATTAAATTTATAATTATTTAATATAATCATAGAACACAAAACTATGCCTCTAGATACCACAACCAAACGAAGAAGCCAAAGTCAAGCAAGCATTGAAAGGACTCGAAGAGAAAGAAAAAAAAACAACAATAGAATTATTGCCTTTTGTATCATTGCTTTTTTTATAGGTTATTATATATTAAATTATGTTTCATCATTAGAAAAACCTCCTGTTGGAGCAACTTTTAATATTATATTGGGATGCACCATTATTGCAGTATCTATACTTATTTTAATTTTTACAGTTAAAAGACAATATTTTCCTAAAAAGAGAAAAAGAACTAAACATGTTTTTCTTGATGATTTAGATATTCCTAAAAACATAGAATCAAAAGACGATTCTGAATAAAGATTGAAAATTTCTTTAATAAACCTTCATCAATCATAACATTATTTTAGGATTATTTCCTTTTTAGAACCCTAAATTTGCACTACAAATTCTACCAAAAATGAAAAAAACAATTGTTTACTTCTCCATATTATTGACCACAATTTCATGTATGAATGCACAAAAATCTTTTTCTAAAATTGCATTAGACGAAAATTTACTTTCATTAGATGGGAATCAAATTCCTTTTAAAGAAATATTAAAAAAGCATCAAGGAAAAACAATTATTATTGAATGTTGGGCTTCATGGTGTGGTGATTGTGTAAAAGCAATGCCGAAAATCAAAGAGTTACAAACTAATAATCCAGAAGTTGATTATGTATTTATTTCTATGGATAAAACAGTAGAAAATTGGAAAATTGGTGTCGAAAAACACAACCTAAAAGGAAATCATTATATGGCGAATGATCAAATGAAAGGCGTATTCGGAAAATCGATAGATTTAGATTGGATTCCACGCTATATCATCGTAGATAAAACAGGTGAAATTGTTTTGTACAGAGCCATTGAAACCGATTTTGAAAAAATAAATTCTACCTTAAAATCACTAAAATAATGAGACAAAAAATAGTAGCGGGAAATTGGAAAATGAATAAAAATGCTGAGGAAACTGAAGATTTACTTAATGCATTAATCAATCAATTGCCGAATGATAAAGAAGTTGAAATTATTGTCGCACCTACTTTCATCAATCTTGCTTCAGCGGTAGATCATTTAGAATTTACCAATATTGTGGTGGCTGCTCAGAACATGCATCAGTCCGAAAATGGCGCATTTACTGGTGAGATTTCTGCCGACATGCTTAAAAGTATTGGGGTAAATACTGTTATTTTGGGACATTCGGAACGTCGTGCAATTTTTTACGAAACAGATGCTATTATATCATTTAAAGTGGACAAAGCATTGCAACATCAAATGAGAGTTATCTTTTGCTTTGGTGAAGAATTGAAAGATCGACAAAACAATCAGCATTTTAATATCGTTGAAAACCAATTACGTGATGGTTTATTTCATTTGGATAAAAGTGCGTGGGAAAATATTGTACTTGCATATGAACCCGTTTGGGCTATTGGAACCGGAGAAACTGCAAGTCCGGAACAAGCTCAAGAAATGCATTCTTTTATTCGGGAAACGATTCGAAAAGCATTCGGAAGTGATGTGGCAGAAGACGTTGCTATCTTATACGGAGGAAGCGTTAAGCCAGACAATGCTAAAGAAATTTTTTCAAAACCTGATGTTGACGGTGGTTTAATTGGTGGAGCTGCTTTGAAAGCGGATGACTTTGCTGCGATTGTCAATGCAATTTAGATTATAAAAATATATATTACTATAGAGATTTGAGTAGTTTCAAATCTCTATTTTTTTAAAATAAATACCATGTCAAACGTCTATTTAGGATACCATTTTACCATTGAACCCAAAGAACTTGGCTCTGAAATTCTTATAGCTGAACTCGGAGAATTGCCTTTTGAAAGTTTTATCGAAAGTGAATTTGGAGTAACTGCTTATATTCAAAAACAATTTTGGAAGGAAGATATTTTAGAAGATCTTTTTGTGTTGAACTCCCCTCAATTTATTATCTCGTATACCGTTGAAGAAATCGAACAAGTCAATTGGAATGAAGAATGGGAAAAGAATTTCGAAGCCATTGATGTGGATGGTAATTGTCATGTACGGGCACCTTTTCACCCTAAAACCGATGCGGAATTTGATATTGTAATCGAACCTAAAATGAGTTTTGGTACAGGCCATCATGAAACGACTCATATGATGATTCAGCATTTATTAGAAATAGATGTCACTGGAATGAAAACTTTAGACATGGGATGTGGCACAGCAATTTTAGCAATATTAGCCGAAATGAAAGGCGCTCAGCCTATTGATGCTATCGACATAGACAACTGGTGCTATTTGAATTCTATAGAAAATGCGCAACGAAATAATTGTCATCATATTAGTGTTTATGAAGGCGATGCTTCATTATTAGTAGATCAACAATACGATTTAATTATTGCCAATATCAATCGTAATATTTTGTTAAATGATATGCAACATTATGTGGATCGTTTGAATCCAAATGGAATACTCTTACTAAGTGGGTTTTATGAAGAAGACATCCCATTTATCAATGAATCTTGTACTGAAAAAGGATTGACGTATGTTAAAAAGTTTCAAAGAAATAATTGGGTTTCTTTAAAATACGTAAATTAGTTTCTTTAAAAACGAATACCAATGGCCACAATTGAAAAAACAAAAAGACAAACTTCTGTTTTAGAAGCTGTAGATGTTAATAATGAGATTGTTTTATACAACGACGATGTCAATACGTTTGATCATGTGATTGATACTTTAATCAAAGTTTGTAAACACACTTCGGAACAGGCGGAGCAATGTGCTATTTTAGTACATTATAAAGGAAAATGCACGGTAAAAACAGGTTCGTTTGAAGAGTTAAAACCGCAATGCTCTGATCTTTTAGAAGCAGGTTTGAGTGCCGAAATAATATAAGAATATATTAGTGAGGCAAATGGTCTTTTATCAAACCATAGAAAAAAGTCCCTAAAAGTGCACCGAGTAAAACCAATACAACTGGGAAAAATCCAGCACCCAATAAGATGAATATGGGTCCAGGACACGAACCAACTAAAGCCCAACCCAATCCAAAAAACATTCCTCCAATCCAATATCGAAAAGAACCTTTTTCTTTATCCGCAATTGTAATGGGTTGCCCTTGACTATTCTTGATTTGATTTCTTTTGATAAGTTGCAATCCCACTACTCCAACCAGTATGGCTACCATAATAATTCCATACATATGAAAGGATTGAAATTGAAACATTTCATAAATTCTGTACCATGAAACGGCTTCTGATTTGGTTAAAACGATACCGAAAAGGAATCCAATAAGTATAAATTTTATCGATTTCATAGTTTAGAAAATTAAAGGGAAAATAAAATGAGTCATCAACAAACCACCAACAAAGAAACCAATAACTGCTTTTAAAGATTGACGTTGCAAATTACTCATTCCAGCAATTGCATGACCTGAGGTACAACCTCCCGCATAACGAGAACCAAAACCGATAAGAATTCCTCCAAATAATAATAGAAAAATCATTTTTGGTGACTGAAAAATAGTATTTCCAAAGATAGTGTCCGGCAATAATTTCCCATTAGGAGCATCTATTCCCATAGCTTGAATCTGAATAAGTGTCTGTGGATTTAAAGATACATTGGAAGGATCACTCATAAAGTGCACCGCAACAAAACCACCAAGCATGGCACCAAATATCACCATTAAATTCCAATATTGCGATTTGACATCAAATCGGAAAAAGTCGGCGAATTTATCAGCTCCCGCCATCGTGCAGAGCGTTCTTAAATTGGAAGACATTCCGAAAACTTTACCAAAATAATTGAGGGTCAGCATGATTACAGCAATCAAAAAACCAGTAATCGACCAATGCCAGGTATGAAAAAGAAAATCCATTGAAATTGTTTTATTTACAAATTTAATAATTCATTTGAATTTTAAATGAAAATACCAAGGTATAAAAATAAACGAGTATTTTTGAATATCAATTACCAAAAAACATGAAGAAGTTTGCAATAGAAATTCGATGGGGAATTCAATTTAGTAGTATTACTTTAGTCTGGATGATTTTTGAAAAAAGTATGGGTTGGCATGATGCACTCATTAGTAATCAAACAAAATATACTAATTTATTTGCGTTGGTAGCCATTGGACTCTATTTCATCGCTTTAGCGGATAAGAAGAAAAATTATTACAAAGGCACTATGAATTGGAAACAAGGTTTTATTTCCGGCATGTTGCTTTCTACGGTAATTGCTGTTTTGAGTCCAATGGTGCAATCTATTACCTATACGTATATTACACCACACTATTTCGAAAAAATAATTGAATATCGAGTAGCGCATCAATTTCAGACTCAGAGTCAGGCTGAAATGTATTTCAATCTCAAAAGCTTTACAATCCAAGCTATTTTTGGTTCTTTTTCATTTGGTGTACTAACCTCTGCTATTGTTGCGTTGCTATTAAAAACTAAAAACAATTCCAATGAAAAATAAAATCTGTTTTTTGATCTGTATTTTTACTTTGAATTCATGCGTAAGTACCCAATCAACTTTAAAAAATGTTGACAATCACGCGTTAATTCCAAAACTAAATGCAGCCAATGCTTTTGTCCTTACGGAATATAGTAAAGACAAAAAATACGGTTACGACAAAGATTACCCCATCAATGTATTTTATAAAAACACCACTCCGGCGAAAGAAAATCAAGAGCGTTTTTTGAAGGCGCTGGCGGGACCAAAAGGAGAAAAAATAACCTATATTAAAACCGGAATTTGTTGCCCTTTCCCCACTACTAATAGTGAAATGGGTGTTGCTTCGCTAGATGTTTATAGCATCAGCTGGGAAGGAGAAAAAAATCCTGTGACGTTGTATTTGAATTCGTATGAAAAAGGCGCTTTGTTAGTTCCCGTTGGTCTGACTTTGAAGAAAAACTAATTCGTTATGGATTGCCCTAGCCCAGACCTGCCTCGCGGCAAGGCGGGTGGCAGTGGAAATCCTTTTGTAGCGGTTTTCGCTGCAAAAGATCACCTCACAAAATAATAATTTTAGGATTTGTGTTCGTTCAATTCGCTTCGCTCGTGTGGAATCGAACAGCAGGACCGAGCTCCTAAAGAGCAAACTGACGAAGTAAATAGCTCCTAAAAAAATGCCAATCTTCATCTAAAATTCATCTATCCTGAGTATCTTTGCCGCATTAAAATCTGATTATGAACATACAGAATATACCTCAAATCAAGCATGCCGATAGTGGTAACTTTTTTCTATTAGCGGGTCCATGTGCTATAGAAGGCGAAGAAATGGCGATGCGCATTGCTGAAAAATTAGTAGGCATTACGGACAAACTTCAAATTCCTTTTGTATTTAAAGGTTCTTTTAAGAAAGCCAACCGCTCTAGAATAGATAGTTTCTCTGGAATTGGGGATGAAAAAGCGCTGAAAATACTTCGGAAAGTTTCTGAGACTTTTCATGTTCCCACCGTTACCGATATTCACACCAATGAAGATGCAGCAATGGCGGCTCAATATGTTGATGTGTTGCAAATTCCTGCTTTTTTAGTGCGACAAACAGATTTAGTGGTGGCTGCTGCCAATACAGGAAAAGTGGTTAACTTGAAAAAAGGGCAATTTATGAGTCCAGAGAGTATGAAACATGCCGTTCAAAAAGTACTCGATTGTCACAATGAAAACGTGATGGTCACCGATAGAGGCACCATGTTTGGCTATCAAGATATGATTGTAGATTTTAGAGGAATTCCTACGATGCAGCAGTATGCTACAACTGTTTTAGACATTACACATTCGTTACAACAACCCAACCAAACCACTGGAGTAACTGGCGGAAGACCTGATATGATTGAGACTGTTGCCAAAGCGGGGATTGCAGTAGGTGTTGATGGAATATTTATCGAAACTCATTTTGATCCAGCGAATGCCAAAAGTGATGGTGCTAATATGCTTCATTTAGATTTATTTGAGGGCTTGATGACACGATTAGTAGCTATTAGAAAAACAATAAATTCATTTTAAATTCAACTTTTGAAAAATACTATTTTATTTTCTGTATTACTTTCCTTTTGCTTTTCATTAAACAGTTTGGCTCAGGAGCAAATCAAAATTGTAGACAAATATACCGCACACAACAAAGGAAAATTTTTTATTTCTTGGGGAGGGAATCGTGATAGTTTTTCTAAATCGGACATTACTTTTAAGGGAGAGAATTATAATTTTACTTTACATGATGTGGAGGCTCATGACAAACCCAAAGGATGGCATGTTGATTATTTGAATCCGGGTAGAATGACAATTCCTCAAACTAATTTTAAAATTGGATATTTCATTTCCGATCATTATTCCGTTTCAATTGGTGTAGATCACATGAAGTATGTAATGTATCAATTGAAAGCCGTTGATATTGATGGGAATTATCCAAATCCTGGTACTTATGGTGAAGCGTTACCGAATAATCAGGTTTTATTGACCGAAGATTTTCTAACATTTGAACATACCGATGGGTTGAATTATATCCACGCTGAATTCTCTAGATTTGATGATATTTCTAAATTGTTTAAAATAGTAAATACGGATAAAATTCAAATTAATATCACGGAAGGAATAGGAGCTGGAATTCTATATCCTAAAACCAATGCGAAGGTTCTTGGAAAAGAACGCCATGATGATTTTCATGTTTCGGGTTATGGTGTTTCGATGAAAGCTGGTTTAAACATTACTGTTTTCAAACATTTTTATGTGCAAGGGGAATTGAAAGGCGGTTACATCAACATGCCTGACATTCGAACCACAGCGAGTACAGCCGACAGTGCTTCACAACATTTTTTGTTTTTTGAAAAAATTATTGCCTTCGGCGGTATTTTTAGAATTTAAGTAAATTTTAGCTTTTTAGATAATTCGTATTTAAAATAGAATTGTATTTTAGCTACTAATTATTAATATTATATTTTATAAAAATGAAAAAAATAGTTTTATCAGTTATCGCTGTTTTAGGGTTTGCCTTAACAGGATTTGCACAAGAAGGATTAAAAAAAGCGGCTAGCAAAGCAGATGCTGTAGCTAAAGAAGCGAAAAAAACAGACGCTACAGTTAAAGAAGTAAAAACTGCTGTTAAAGATGCCAAAACTACTGACGCGAAAATGAAAAACGCAAAAGTTGTTTTGAAAAAAGATGGAACTGTAGATAAAAGATACAAAGAAGCAAAAGAGGTTGTTTTGAAAAAAGACGGAACACCAGATAAAAGATACAAAAAATAAAAAAAAGCCACTTCGAAAGGAGTGGCTTTTTTTATGATTACTTTATAATTAATTTTAAACAAAAAACTTTTCAGATTTAAAATGCTAAAAGATTTTTTGTTCAGAATGAAGTTTAGTGGGCTACTTCTACTTCAATAGCATCTACATCTATGTTTTGTTTTTTCAGGATGTCTTTTACCAAAAAAGCGAACAAAGTTAAGTATCCAAAACAAACAACAGTGATGATATAAGATTGATGTATTCCAATAATATCCGATAATTTTCCTTGAATTGGAGGGATAATTCCTCCTCCTAAAATCATCATAATTAAAAAAGCAGAACCTTGTGAAGTATATTTTCCTAATCCAATAATTGATAAACTAAAAATAGCTGGCCACATAATACTACAAGCCAAACCACCTGATAAAAAGGCATAAATAGCAATGGTACCACTCGAAGATAAACCAATCAACATGGCAAGTATACCAAAACCTCCAAAAATCATTAAAGTTCTTGCTGGTTTGTCTTTACTTAAAAAGAAAGCTCCAATTTGAATACATACACAGAAAACATAATAATACAATGGTGTCATATCTTTTCCAGAAAGAATGTTAACCCCTAAAATAATCCCAAAAGCAATCAAAGGAATAATAATTAAAGCCAATGTTTTTGTGTTGCCTTTTAAGTTGAAAACACTAATAGCTCCAGCCCAACGACCAATCATTAAACTTCCCCAATACATCGAAACGTAAGGCCCAATATCGGAAGATTGCATGCTTCCAAACTCAGGAAGTTTTAACAATTCTCCTAAGTTACTTCCAATAGCTACTTCTACTCCAACATAAGTAAAAATTGCTAACATCCCTAAAACCAATTGTGGATATTGCATAGCTCCCCAACCTTCAGATTTCTTTTGAGCGGATAAATAGGAATATAAAATTCCACCTAAAACAACCAATAAGGCTAGAATCAAAAATTTCATTCGATACGATTGTAAATCGGCTAATTCTTGAGTAGAGATAGTAGTAACATCTGTTTGATAGGATTTAAAAATAGGCACAAAACAAGCGGCTAACAATACGGTCATTATGACTAACATTCGTAATGCTTTATTGGCTTTTTCCATAGGTTCATCCGCAATTCCACTCGGTACTTTCTTAGAAAAATAAAACATGGCAGCAGCTGCGATAAACAACAATCCTACTCCGATATATAAAATGACCACTTTACTTAATTCTAAGGCTTTAATTTGTTCATCCGAAACTGAAGCCGCCGTTCCGAACAATGCTAAGGCAACTACAATTGGTCCGATTGTCGTTCCAAAAGAATTAATTCCACCTCCCAAATTTACACGACTAGCACCCGTTTTAGGATCGCCTAATAATATTGCAAACGGATTAGCAGCAGTTTGTTGCAATGAAAAACCTAATGCAACAATAAACAATCCTAATAGCATTCCTGCATAAACATTTGCTTCCACAGCAATTATCATAGCACCAGCTCCAAGAGCTGAAAATAACAATCCATAAACAATACTTTTCTTATAGCCCCATTTTCCAACTATATCTTTCCCACTCATGTCTCCCATTGCAAATAATAATAATGCGCCAATATAGTACGCGGTATAAAATGCAAAATCAACCAATTGTGATTGAAACTGGTCTAATGAAAAATAACTTTTACAAAACGGAATAAAAATACTGTTACCAGCAGCAATAAATCCCCAAAAGAAAAACACGGTAATCAAGGTATACAATGCAGGGTAATTGGTTTTAGTGTGATTTGAATTCATAGATGTTAATTGGTTTGGTTAATTAATTGGTAGGAAACGAATAGCAGTTCCTCCTCCAGGAGCTAAATGTAATTTAATTTTTGATTTATTGGTAACTTGTATCGTTTTTATAGCATACGATTTTGGGTTTACATTCCAAGAGGCGTCTTTCCCATCTTCGTAAATAGTGACTTGATACTTTTTATTTGAGGAAAGAAAATCACATTTTATTTCGGTGTCTCTAGCGTTTTCGTCGGTAATTGCTCCTAAAAACCAAGTTTCTTTTCCTTTAGCTTTTCGCGCAACGGTAATATAATCACCAGGTTCTGCTTCGAGGTATTTACTTTCTTGCCAATCAACAGCAACATCTTTAATAAATTGAAAGGCATCAAGATATTTCTCATAATTCTCTGGTAAATCTGCCGCCATTTGCAATGGAGAATACATCGTAATGTAAAGTGCTAATTGTTTGGCTAAAGTGGTATGCACTTGTGCCGTTTTGGTTTTATCATACGCACTCATTTTGATTTCGAAGATGCCTGGCGTATAATCCATCGGACCGCCGAGTAATCTTGTGAAGGGTAAAATGGTTTCGTGCATCGGTGGATTTCCGACACTCCACGCATTGAACTCGTTTCCCCTCGCCGCTTCGGCACAAATATAATTGGGATAGGTCCTGTGCACACCCGTTGGTCTTGAACTTTCGTGTGAGTTGACCATAATTTGATACTCTGCAGCTCGTTTGGCTACATGCAGATAATGATTGACCATCGATTGTCCATCATGAAACTCACCTCGTGGAATAATCCACCCTACATAGCCAGTTTTTACGGCTTGATATCCATAGTCTTTCATCAAGTTGAAAGCACGATCCAAATGTCTTTCATAATTCGAAACTGAGGCAGAAGTTTCGTGATGCATAATCATTTTGATGCCTTTTGATTTCGCATAATCATTCACTTCTTTCAAATCAAAATCAGGATACGGCGTGACAAAATCAAACACTTCTTCTTTGCGATTACCAAACCATTCTTCCCAACCCACATTCCAGCCTTCAACTAAAACACCATCGAAACCATTTGTAGCAGCAAAATCAATATATCGTTTAGTATTCGCAGTGGTCGCTCCGTGTTTTCCTGTTGGTTTTAATACATCTTCAGGTTTGTTTTGCGCATTTTGGGAACCTGCATAATCCCAAGTTGATTTTCCGACGTGCATTTCCCACCAAATACCGACGTATTTCATCGGTTTGATCCAGGACGTATCGTCAATTTTGGAAGGTTCATTCAAATTCAAAATCATCTTAGACCCGACAATATCGCGGGCGTCATTGCTGACCATAATCGTTCTCCAAGGCGATACGCAAGGTGTTCTCAAATTGGCTTTATCACCTATAGCGTTGGGAACCAAATGTGATTTCAAAGACAATTTTGTCACATCAACATCCAAATGCATCAAGGGATAATTAACGACCGCGGCTTCAAAAATATTAAGATACGTATTGTCTTTTGATTTCATCATCAATGGCGCCTGCACAATAAATTGTCCAGCGATAGATTTCATTCCAATGCCATTATTCAAATCGACTTTCTTCGTATCAATTTCGGAGAACAGCGATTCTTGGTAGATATATTCGTTGCTGTCAAAATCGCCAGGCAACCAAAAAACTTTGTGATTATCGGTTAAGTTAAACTCTGTAACTTCCTCTTTAATAGTAAAATAATTCAAATCTTTTTGCAAAGGAAAATCATATCTAAAGGCAACCCCTTCGTCAAAAACTCTAAAAATAATATTCATTTTTCGACCAGTACCTACTTGAGAAAGAGCAATTGTTAATTCGTTATAGTGATTGACAATATTCGATTGTTCTCCCAAAACAGGCTGCCACGTTTCGTTGAAAGTTGAAGTTTTAGAATCTACCATTTGAAAATCAGCCGCCAGGTCGGTACCTTCTTTTAAAGTAATACCCAAATAACTTTGCAGAATAACTGGTTTGTTTTTATAGACAACAGTATAGATAGGTTTTCCTTTTTCAGCAAAACCAAAAGTTAGCAGAATTTGTTTTGATGGAGATAGAACACTTTGCGCTTGAGTAACGCTAAATACCAATAGAATAATAAAAGAAAAGAAAGATTTCATATCAAAAAATTTGACTAAAGATAGCAACTTTTATAAAAGAAAAAATCCTAGTTAGAAAAAACTAAATAGGATTTTAAAATTTTAGTATTGTTGATTATTTACCCTCTACATAGTCTTGCAAATACTCGAATCTTTTCGTGAGCTTACCGTTCTCTGTCATTTTGGATCGTTGCAAAATGCCGTCTTTGTCACCATTAAAGAAGGCTGGAATCACATACTTCATGAACATTTCACCAAATCCTTCGCTGGCATCTTTAGGCAATTCGCAAGGCAAATTATCAACGGACATGACTACAATAGCTCCAGGATGTGTATACGGAACTTCTTTATTTTCAGAAGGCAAATAACCAAAAAACGGATCAGCAATCGTTGATGCTTTAACTGTACAAGCAATGGGACCATCCACATCACAGGAAATATCAGCCACTACTTTTATTTTACAATCAACCGCTTGCAACATAGTTTGCGACACTATTTCAGGGCCATCATTTCCGTAAAAATGACCTGCCATAAAAATATCAGAGACTTTGGAAAAACGTTCAAAATTGGAAGTGTATGCTGTTGGATTTGCATAATAATCTTCTTTTGAAATAGGTTTGCCATCTTTACGTTGGTAGTATTCCGTTACATCAATTTGAGTATATACGGGTTCTGAGTAGTTTTTGGTTAAATAATTATCAAAAGACACTTCTTTAATTTTAATTCCATCTAAAATCTCTTTGGCACCCATAGCTACTTTTCCATGGCCAGTAAGCACTATTTTAATGGGAGGCAAAACTTGTCGTTTGAGTTTGTTGACTAAATCTTCTTTGCTCGAAAGGGTTTCTGCTTTTGGGATGGCAAACAATTCGAATTTCATTCCAAAAGCCCTTAATCCATTATAAGCACCAACAATTCCGGCATATCTTCCAAAACCAATTAATCTTTTAAATTTAGAATCAACGATGGTTTCATGATCGTATAAATCAATTTTTTTATCTAAAATCGCTTGCAATAATTTCCGATTGTGTGCTTGTTTTTTGAGTGTATGTGAAAAGAAGAAATACTTTTTGTTCGGGATTAAAGCATCAATAGGAACTTCTTTTACGCCGAAAAGTACCTCACAGTCGCTCATATCGTCGGCAACTTCAATGCCTTGCGCTACATATTCTTCGTCAGAAAAAACACGAATATCGGAATGCTCTACTTTAATTTTTACTTCAGGATGCTCTTTTTTCATGCGCCCTAATTCCTCGGGTGTGAATACAACTCTGCGGTCAGGTGGATTTTTTCTTTCTTTGATAATTCCGAATTTCATAGACTTGGGATAATTTTTAACGGGTTCAAATGTACTCTATAACTACAACGTTTTCAAAACTTTTTTTCTTAAAATTAAAGTCATAAAAAATGGTTAATAAAATGTTCATAAACCCTAAATTAGGTAAGAATTCTCGTAGCTTTGTTTCTCTATATTTGCTAACAAAGCTTATAATATGAGATCCAATAAATTTTTCTACTATATATTCCTTATCGGTATTTTCTTTTTAATGATTACTTGTACTCGACAAGATCGTCTGGATTCTTCTGAAGAAAGTGGCGTCAACGAAAAAGGATTACCCACAATGATTGCCTCTAACGTGAAGTTTTCTAAATTAACTTCCTCGTATCTTAATGCTAAAAAAGCTTCTGTTGAGCGTTATTGCAATAAATATTGGAGCAATGAAAACAATAATTTTAGTTTTTTAGTAGCCAAAGATGGTCAAATCATCTACGAACGTTACCAAGGCATTGGTAACAGAGAACAAGATATCGCTATCACTCAAAATACGCCCATGCATATTGCGTCAGTAAGCAAAGTGCTAACCGCAACAGCAACATTGCTTTTGATCAACCAAAACAAAATCGGATTAGACCAAAAAGTAAATACGATTTTAGATAATTTTCCTTACCCAGAAATTACCGTTAGAACTTTATTAGATCACAGAAGCGGACTCCGTAATTACGCGTATTTCACAGAAGACAAAGGCGTTTGGGATCGACATAAAACGTTGAACAATCAAGATATTTTGAACTTATTTGTGGAAAAGAATATCCAATTAGAATCGACTACGGATACTCGATTTGCCTATTGCAATACGAATTATGCAGTCTTGGCTTGCATCATAGAAAAGATCACTGAAATGTCCTATCCACAGGCGATGAAGGAAATGATTTTCAATCCCTTAGGAATGACAGATACATACGTTTTTGAGTACGACAAACACTTAGAAACAGCGATTCCTTCTTATAAAGCGAGCAATATGCGTTTGGCCTATGACTATTTAGATGCCGTTTATGGAGATAAAAATATCTATTCAACGCCAAGAGATTTGCTCAAATTTGACATGGCACGCAGAGCACCAACGTTTTTAAAGAAAAAACTCCGTGACCAAATATATGTAGGCTACAGCAACGAGCACAAAGGCACTAAAAATTATGGTCTGGGAATGCGCATGGTGGAATGGGAAACGGGACAAAAGTTCTTTTTCCACAACGGTTGGTGGCACGGCAATACTTCTTCTTATATTACTTTGATGAAAGAAGGCGTAACGATTATTGCACTTTCAAATAAGTTCAACAAGAATATCTACGCCATGCGGAAGTTGGCGCCAGTCTTTGGTGATTATCCTTTTGACTTTGTGGATGAAGAGTAGTTGTCGGTTATTAGTTGTCAGTCGTCAGTTGCGTGAGGGGTTGAAGTGTTAGCCCGGAACGCAGTGAGGACTATAACGGAAAACCCGACGGCGGATTTGGAGTCGTTTTTCTATAGAATTTTGTTTGCGCCGGCACGCCCACAAAAACTTTAGCGCTCAGTTAACAACTGAAACCCGATTTATACCTTATATTTGCCGACGGAATCGCGTTGTTGATTTCAGCTGTCAACCGACAACTGAGAACCGACAACCGATAACTAAAATCTGGGGTCGACTGGTTTTGACAGCAAGTCGAATTGAACAGTAAGCACGTCGAGAACGGAGACAAATCTCGTAAATCCATGTCTCAAAACTCTACACGGCGAAGGAAACTACGCTCTTGCTGCATAATCTGAATTAAAGTAAGATTAGCCACGTCCTACCAGGTAGGAAAGTGAGATTTACCTCGACAGCCTTGGTTCTTGGCGGTCGGTTTAGGTGAATCGTAAATAGGAACCTAAGCATCGTTTGGCTTCGAGACGGTGACAAAAATTAAAGAAGATAAGCGTTTGGTGGTTGTTCCTGTCCTAGCCCAACGTCGAAAA
>CANHMG010000004.1 GCA_947461795.1 Flavobacteriaceae bacterium
AGGTTTTATATATCGTACAAATGTACCTATTATTAATTTTTAGAATGCCAAAGTTCCCATAAATATATCAACACTAAAGTATTACTTTTGTTAAAAAAACAAAGCATGAAAGAAATTCTTAGGTATTTTCCAGATCTTACGGAGCTTCAAATCTCACAATTTCAACAATTAGAAGTTTTATATCAAGATTGGAATGCTAAAATAAATCTGATTTCTAGAAAAGATATTGAGGAGTTGTATGTGAAACATGTGTTGCATTCTCTCGCAATCGCCAAAATTCAAAAATTCGAGCCTGGTACTTATGTATTAGATGTTGGAACTGGCGGCGGTTTTCCGGGAATCCCATTAGCGATATTGTTTCCAGAAACTCGATTTTATTTAATTGATGTAATTTTGAAAAAGATTAATGTTGTGAAGGCTGTCGCGGATGCTATTGGATTGAAAAATGTAAAAGCAGAACAATTACGTGCTGAAAATGTCAAAGGCGATTTCGATTTCATTGTGAGTAGAGCGGTTACCAATATGCCTGATTTCTACATGTGGGTGAAAGATAAAATAAAGAAACAAAACAAGCACGAGTTAAAGAACGGTATCTTGTATTTGAAAGGTGGCGATTTAACGGAGGAGTTGAAGGATTTCCCTAAGGCAACCGAATATCCAATTGCTGAATTTTTTGAGAATGAATTCTTCGAAACCAAAAAGGTGGTTCATTTGCCTTTGAAGTTTAAGGTATAATGATTCAATTAAAAAAAAGCCACAAAAGGAAAGTTTTTGTGGCTTTTTTTTTAGTTATTAATTTGACTTATTTTTTTACAATTTTTCGAATTGTTTTCCCTGAGTTAGTTTCAATTGTAGCATTATAAATACCACTTTGTAGATTCCCTAGAGAGACGGAGTCTTCAATGTTTGAATTCTCAAAAACAATTCTGCCGCTAATGTCAGTAATCGTAACACGAATTATTTTCTGATTTTGATTATCGAAATAAAGTCGATCTTGAGTAGGATTCGGATATATTGTCATTGCATTATTAATGGTAATACTTTGATTAACGCCAAGGGGAAGATTATATTTTTCGAATTGATCATAAACTTCATTATTGATGCCTTGTAGTGGAACATTAACAATCGTATGAGATGACCTAAAGATTGGAGAATTTGAACCGCCATTAATATAATAATAATGTAAGGTTTGTTCTATTGTACCTACAGTGCCTAAAAATCCAAGAGTCATTGTAATGTTTTGAATTGATTTAAGTCGTGTTACTTCATAGGATGTTACTCCTGTTCCGTCAATATTGAGATTTAAGGTTCCATAAGCGTCAACACTAACATTTATTGTTCCGGTAACATTTCCGTTTGTATTTCCAGAAGTAAAAGTTCCGGCTAAGTTATCTAAGTTTGAGTAGCCATAACTTAATGGAAAAGTTCCTAATAATGCATTGTTAGTTGCAAAATTAAGTTCAATTTGTGGATTTATAAGTCCAGTAATCGAAACTACTCCTAGGATTTCTTTAGAATAGATTTTAGAATCTGAAACATTTAGGCCAATGGTAGAAACGGTAACTGTACTAGTTGTTGTGTTAGGGTAAGTGGTGATTTCTTGTAAAGTTGGAGTGAGATTATTATCAGTTGATGATCCAATTTGAGTTAAATCGACAAAATTCCAGGATGCACTTTGTCCTGAAGGGTTTTGATCAAGAGGAATAGAAGTAGAAACAACAGTGTAAGTTGATCCATTAACTGGATAATAAGAATTAATCGGTGCCTGTGCATTACAAACCATTGAAAAAATTAGAATTGCAAAAAGTAATTTTGATTTCATAAAAATTGAATTTAAAAATAGACTTCGAAAGTACTAAATATTTCTTTTTCAGAGCAATAAAAAAAGTCTATAATAACCCGTTGGGTGTGATTATTTGAAGTAAAATAAATTGATAAAATATTGGTCAAGATGCTGAAATTCAGTATTCTTAAGTCGCATAAATAACCAATAACAATGTCAAATATAATAAAAAAATATTTAAGAGTTTTAGAAGTTATAAGTTCTTTGAATTGAGAACTAGAACGTAAATCAGATGTTGCATAAAAAAAATGTCTGATTTAGAAGTATTTGCAATGAGATTAACGGTAGAATTCATGTCGATTGATATCGAAAACTCTATATTTAAAGAGATTAGTAAGGCACAAATACCTAATTTAATTGAGCGAAGTCAGTTTAATAAAAGTAGACGAAAATTATTTTTATTTTTAGAATAAGTAAGAACAAAATTACCCTCTCGGTTTTTAGAATTTGAAGATTATTATATTGTTGATCGTGTGCCTTTGGAAATTTGCAAGTTTGTTCGTCATAGGAGAATTAAAATTTGTAATAACGATTATTAAACTTCTCCTTCAAAAGGGTTTTGCGCATCTCAAAATAACTGGTTTTACAGATATAAATTGAATGGAGCTTTTTCTGTAGTTTGCGTTTTTCATTCTTTAGCTAATACAAAATCGGAAGTTCACAATCTTCATTTTTTGAAAAATATATAACACCAAATATCTAATTGTGTCTTGCTTGGTGATAGAGGTTACTTATCTCAAAGCATTCAGTTAGATTTATTTCAAACTGTAAATATCAGTTTAGAAATACCAAAAAGATTATAAGTCACAACCTTATATCAATAGAAAATCAAGAAAAAGGATTGAAACATTATTTTCACAATTATGCTAAAACTTTTTAAAGGTTTTAATACAAGAATTTTAGCAAAAATAACAGCATTAACATTGGTTCAAGGTATCAATAAATTCATTTTTGATAGATCAATAAACAATATTAAAAATCAAATAATTTAATTACACCCAACGGGTTATAGTTAATTATAAGCAAACTAGAATTTAAAATTTATGTTAAATTTTAACATTTTTACAATAGTTACGTATTTCATCGTTTTTTATTGTAGAATGTCGATGATTCTTGGTTATAATGTTAAATAATAATTACTTTGGTGTAAGACTAATTTTTTATTTAAACAGGATTGCTAAAGCCTGAATCAAGTAAGCTAAATTTTAATAAAATAAAATAAATGGAAACATTAAAAATGATTAATTCTAAGTTTGGTTTAGCAAGTGTTCTACTTGTAAGTGTATTCTCTTTTTTAATTACATCATGTTCTAGTGATAGTAAAAGTTCAGAAAATAGAGTAGAGAGTTCAATTATACCGGAATCCTGGGGTGACAGACCTATAACAGTGACAGAATCACCAATCAGTTTAAGCTCGAAAAATGTTGTCTTTAATGTTTGGGATAGTGGACAAATTGATGGTGACATTATTACACTTGTTGTAAATGGTAGAATTGTTCTAGATACCTATGAACTTACTGGTTCAGAATTTAGTGTGCCAGTGGAATTAGACAATTTAGGGTATAATTATGTGCTTTTATATGCTCATAATGAGGGTAGTATTTCGCCAAATACTGCTGCATTGTCAATGACAGATAGCGATGGAAACTATCAACTTCTTACACTTTCAGCTGATCTTCTGAGTAATAGTGCTTGTGATCTTATTGTACAGTAATTTTTGTAAGAGAGAATTATTAATAAGTAGAAAATTAAAATAATAAGTTAGTAATTACTGTATAGATTGAATTTTTAGTAAGTAAAATTTATATCAAAATCATAAAGCTAAAAAAGGAATCTTAATTTTTCAATGATACTATAAAAAAAGTTGTTGTTTCAAATAATGGAACAACAACTTTTTTTTTATAAGATAATTAAATTTCTCCCAAAAATGGATAGCGATAATCTTCTGGAGTAACAAAAGTTTCTTTGATGGTTCTTGGAGATGCCCAACGTAACAAATTCAGTGCAGAACCTGCTTTGTCATTAGTACCTGATGCTCTTGCTCCACCAAAAGGTTGCATTCCAACAACAGCTCCGGTAGGTTTGTCATTGACGTAGAAATTTCCTGCAGCATTTTGAAGCGCTGTTGTTGCTTCTTCAATAGCATAACGATCTTGACTGAAAACAGCACCTGTTAATGCATATTCGGAAGTTTGATCTACAAGTTGCAAAGTCTCATTCCATTTGGAATCTTCATAGACATAAATAGTCATTACAGGACCGAACAATTCTGTTTCCATCGTTGTATATTTTGGGTCTGTAGTGACAATAACTGTAGGTTCTATAAAATAACCTTTCGATTTGTCATAGTTCCCGCCAATGATGATTTCTGCATTGGTGTCTTTTTTAGCTTGGTCGATGTAACTCGCCAATTTATCAAAAGATCCTTCGTGAATAACGGCAGTAATAAAATTACTAAAATCTTCTGGCGAACCCATTTTCATGGATTTTACATCAGTAATTAGTTGCGATTTAACGTCATTCCACAAGCTTTTTGGAATATAAGCTCTAGAAGCTGCGGAACATTTTTGTCCTTGAAATTCAAAGGCTCCACGGGCAATTCCTGTAACTACTTGTTTTACATTGGCACTTGGATGTGCAATAATGAAATCTTTTCCACCAGTTTCCCCAACAATTCTTGGATAGGTTTTATAGTGATGAATATTCATTCCAATGGTTTTCCATATGTCTTTGAAAACATGAGTGGAACCTGTAAAGTGAACTCCTGCAAAATCACGACTCGCAAAAACAGTTTCGCTTATCATTTGAGCATCACCAAAAACTACATTGATAACACCATCAGGAAGACCAGCTTCTTTAAAGATATCTATGATGATTTTAGCGGAAAAGACTTGGCTATCGCTTGGTTTCCATAGTACCACATTGCCCATCATCGCAGCACTAGCAGGAAGATTCGCAGCAATGGCTGTAAAATTGAAAGGCGTTATAGCATACACAAAACCTTCTAAAGGACGATATTCCAAACGATTCCATACTGCAGAATCTGATTTGGGTTGGTCGTTATAGATTTGTGTCATGAATTCAACGTTATAACGTAAAAAGTCAATCAATTCACACGAAGCATCAATTTCTGCTTGAAAAATAGTCTTCGATTGCGCAATCATTGTCGCTGCATTGATGCGAGCTCGATACGGACCCGCAATTAATTCGGCTGCTTTTAAGAAAATGGCAGCACGTTGTTCCCACGCCATATTGGCCCATTTAGTTTTAGATTCTAACGCATTAGCAATGGCTTTTTCAACATGTTTTTTCTCTGCTAAATGATAGGTACCAACGATATGTTGATGATCATGAGGAGCAGACATGGTCCGTGTATTTCCTGTTTTTATTTCTTCGCTACCAATGTATAAAGGCACCTCGATTTTTTCGTTCCACATCTTTTTGTAAGCTGCTAAAACAGCCGCTTTTTCAGGCGAATTAGGTGCGTACGATTTTACAGGTTCGTTAACTGCTTTGGGTACGTGAAAGAATCCTTTGAGCATATTTTTGAATGTTGATTGTTGTAGATTGTCGGTTTTAAAATCGAGTACAAAAGTACAAAGGTTTATTGGAAAATTAGGCGACAAAACGGAATAAATTATTACTTGATTTCGTAGTTTCTAGCCCAGATAGTAGTGGAAAGCTTTTTGTTTTTGCGACTATTTTTTGGTAGCAGAAAAAAGCGACCGAAGGAAGCTCTTTTGATGCTAAACAAAGAAAGGAGCAAGGACAAATACTTGGAACGGATAGCTGGAGTGGCTTCTAGTTTAAAGCGAAAGGAGCACTTAATTTAAAAGTGGGCACAATCACTTGGAAATTTTTAGTAGAGGTAAAGTTGATCATGTTGAAATACCCATGCATGGCGCCAAAAGGAGATGAAAGTAAGCAGCCAGAATTGTAAGTATGTATTTCTCCAGGTTTTAAAACGGGCTTTTTTCCTATAACACCTTCGCCATCAACAGTTTCTTTTTCGTTTAAAGAATCAAAAATTTCCCAATGTCTTGAAGTAAGTTGAACCGAATCTTTACTGTGATTTTCTATGGAAACTTCGTAACTGAAAGCAAAATGTATTTTATGATTTTTGAAGTAGGTTCCTTCAAAATTTGTTAATACCGAAATTTTTATGCCTTGGGTGATTTGAGTAACCATGATTTTCTTTGAATTTTGAATATCAAATTTACGAAAAAATCAATTTTAGAGAATAATTTAAAGTTAAATTTTATTTAATTGATGATATCTGTTGAACTTGCTACTGCTTTTCCTATGATTCGGTCGTAGCGTTGGTTGTTTTCTTTGTAATAAATCAAAGCAAAATAATTGTCTTCCGTTTGAAAAAAGTTACCATCGATGGCATTGGAATTGTCTATTTTTCCGGCTTTGTCAGCCACCACATATTGGTAATTGGTAAAGCCTTGTTTGATCATAATCGCTTTCTCATAGACCGCTTTCTCGGCATTATAGTCCATTTTGCTTTCCGTATTTATCGCATAATTATTGAACATTCCATTGACGTAAATATCTTTTTTCTCATAGAATGAAGGCGCGGATAAGGTAAAGTAAGCCCAAACATAATCCGCTTCAATTTCGTTGTTCTCTACATTGAGTGTTTTAATCAAAAAATTACCATTATAATCGGGATTATAGGTATAAGGCTGCCTAGCCCGAGCTTCATCGGTGTAGAGATATGCGTTGTAAACCCCGCCTTGTGAATCGATTTTAGCAACATTATTGGTTGCGGCTCTAACATCTTTGTTTTCAAAATATCGAAATTCATTTCCTGCCCAAAATTGAGTTTCTGTATCGTATTTGTATATCAAATCGTTGGCTAATGTAAACATAGGTTTGATGTTCGTAATGCCAGAATTAAGTTTCCCGTTTTGGAGTAAAAGCACTTTTACATTGGTCAGTGGACTCTGAAAAGTTATGCTTGTTGATTTTACAGAAAATTCAATGTTGTGTTTGTAATTGGCATCAGCAATATTTCGTGCTCTTTTTATTTGCATGGGAACCGAGACGATATTTTCATACAAAATAAATTTTCTTGAGAAAACAATATCTCCATTTTCATCTACAATTTTAATAATATAATTTCCACTAACTAGTAGTTGTGTGTTTCGATTCGGAAATTGAATTCGATAATGGGAATAAAGTTGTAATGCGTTGTAGGAGTTTGTATAATCTATAATTCGTTGATTGTCGAATCCTCTCATGTATTCGTTTATCGAAAGCTGTGATTGTTTCCAATCGTAATCACAATGAATGATTTGATAATAATAATTGGCTTCGTTTCCATGTAAATCATCAAATTGCAATTGAAAGGAATCTCCTAATTGAAAAACAGGGACAATGTTTTGCTTGTTTTGAACAAACGTAATGGTTTTGATATGAAAAGGAGGAGCTACTTCTTTTTCCACTTGAGCTGAAGCAAATGAAACTACAATGAGTAGCAATATCGAGGTGAATATAGGTTTTAGCATAGATTTTTTTAAAAATTAAATGTACTAAAAAAATGAATAGTTAGGTTTTATTAACACCATATTTATGGTGTTACTTTTTTGTGCAAACTGGAATAATTTCTCCTTTTGCCAAACAATATTTTTCTACTAAATCTGGAGTAAGCTTTTTTGTATAATCTACTTCATTTACAGTAAACCCAATATTTCTTAGTTTATCAAAATAATCTCTTCCATAGATTCGTACATGATCGTATTGTCCAAATATTTTGGAACGCTCTTTTTGATCCGTTATTGTATCATCAGAAAAAGTCTCGGCTCTATGTAAATCCTGTGGAATTTGGAAAATGCCCATTCCACCTGGCTTTAAAACTCGAAACAATTCTTGCATCGCTTTCGTGTCATCAGGAATATGTTCTAAAACGTGGTTGCATAAAATCACATCGTAGGTGTCATCTTCAAAGGGTAGATGACAAATATCTGCTTTTACATCGGCTAATGGTGAAAGCAAATCTGTAGTAGTATATTGTAGATTTTTTTGATTCCGAAACATTTGATAAAAAGCTTGTTCAGGAGCAAAGTGAAGCACTTTTTTAGATGCTGAAAAAAAATCGGTTTCTTCTTTCAGATACAACCAAAGCAACCGATGTCTTTCTAATGAGAGAGTGCTTGGTGAAAGCACATTATTGCGTTGAGTTCCGTATCCATAAGGTAAAAAATTGCTGAAGCTTTTTCCGTCGATTGGGTCGGTAAATCGATTGCCTTTTAATAGAAATGCGAGAATAGGACGCACAACATAACTCAATCGGATGAGGATTGGGCGCGGGATAGTATTGAGTATAAGTTTAAAGATTTTCTTCATTATAGCACCAATGGTTGTTTCCGAAATTCATCTTCTTCATGACTAACAATTCCCAATGCTTGATACACATAAGCGAACGTAGAAAGCAATTCTGGTTTCCCATCGATAATGGCAACATCATGTTCGAAATGAGCACTTGGTTTTCCATCGGCGGTTAGAATGGTCCAACCGTCTTTGAGTTGTTTGATATTTCTCGTTCCCATATTAATCATAGGTTCAATAGCTACGACCATTCCTTCGACAAAAAGTTTTCCACGACCCCGTTTTCCGTAATTGGGCATTTCTGGATCTTCGTGCATTTTCTGCCCTAATCCATGGCCAACTAATTCGCGAACAACACCATAACCGTGATCTTCTGTATATTTTTGGATGGCATTCCCCACATCTTCTACACGATTTCCAATTCGAAATTCACGAATCCCAACATATAAAGATTCTTTGGTAACTTGAAGAAGTTTTTTAGTTTCAGGGGCGACTTCACCAATTTCAAAAGAATACGCATGATCGCCATGATAGCCGTTTTTGAAAGCGCCACAATCCACTGATATCACATCACCTTCTTGAAGTGGAGTGTTGTTTGGAATACCGTGAACGACTTGTGCGTTTGGACTCATACACAACGAATTCGGGAAGCCATAAAGTCCTAGAAAACTAGGTTCAGCTCCATGATCGCGAATAAACGTTTCTGCTAATTTGTCGAGATATAATGTAGTTACGCCTGGCTTAATTTCACCTGCAATCATTCCTAAAGTTTTAGAAACGATGAGCGCACTTTCACGCATTAATTCAATCTCTTCTCTTGTTTTTTGGATAATCATTTTGTATCAATTGAGGGCTCAAAAGTAACTATTTTTAGCATATTTATTCAGGATTTGCGATGATTTTATACAACTCTGAATTGGAAATATAATATCGATTTTCTAAAGCGATTTGAGCCAGTTGCGCGACTACTAAATTATTTTCTCTGGTGTTGACTAAAAACATGGAACTTTCACCAAAAGAAAAAAGTCGTTCTTCTGAAGTTAACATGATGGAGTTGTCAGCAACCAAACTTCCAATAAATTGTTTTTGTTTTTGCAAGGATTGAATTTCAATTTGTTGCGCTTTAATTTTGTTCGAAAGTTGTACTTTTTCTAAAGCTAAAGCAAACTGAGATTCTTGTAGTTTGAATTTAGCAATTTTCAAATCCCCGCGTTCTTTTCGTAAAAAAAGTGGGAAATAAAAATTCATTCCAATTTTATAATCTTCAAAACGATAGTTGTCAAACGCATTTGGTTCGGATAAATACATGTAACCAACATCTATTTTGGGCAACAAACTATTGGCTTTGAGTTTCCGCTCTACATTGAGAATATCCACTTTACTTTGAATTGCATTAATTTTGGGATGGTTCGTTATGGAGAAATCGCTATTCAAAATATCATTTGTTTTTAATGTTTCCTGAATGGTAAATTCTAATTTTTCTTCCGGTATTAACGTATCCGAAAGTTCCAAAGGAATCGAGTTTTCCAACCACAGATAATTGGCTAATTCGAGTTTGGCTTTGGAAAGTTTTAGATTCGAATCTTCCAAACTTAACAAACGATTTTTTACAATAATTCCAGCTTCAACACTATCAATGGCTGGCTTGTCTCCTTGTTCGATTAATGATTTCACCCCTTTGAAACGCATTTTTGCATTGGAGGCGTAATTTTCATAAAGCTTCACTTCACTATAACTTCGTTTCCAATTGAAATAGGCAACTGACGCATCATACAATACCGCAATAGCATTGAGTTTTCTTTCCGCTTGGCTCAAACGAATTTGCATTTTTGCTTTTCGTAAATCGGCCATTCTTTGATTGATAAACAATCCTTGACCTAAAGGAACTGTAATCCCCAGTGAAGTTAAACCTTGGTTAGGCATCGTGTTTTCTGGATTTAAGAATACACCTTCACTGTTGTCGAAACCTGCTTTAATTTCAACGCCATACCATGTTGGAATCTTGAAACTGCTATTCAAAAGCGAATAATATTCGCTGTCTTTGAATTGTTTCTTTGAAAAATCCACTTCTATTTTTGGGTCGAAACTACCTCGAGCTCTCATTAAGTTTGCTTGCGCCATACTGATTTCAAGATTTGCAGACTTAACCAATGGATGGAATTTTTTTACTTGTCCCAAGAATTCATTATAAGTGAAATCAGTTGGACTGGTGTTTTGTCCAAAACAAGATATAGCTGTAAATAAGAAAACAGAAAGTAGGTTTCTCATTATTTTTTGTCTTTAGAATTTGTTTCTACTGGTGTATAATAGTTTGGTGGGAAACCGTTCAAAGTTCGCCACAGCTCAAACCAAACGGGCACATTATTCAACAATGCTATTGTTTGAGCGCCAGCACCCATACTTAATTGTTTGGGCCAAGGAATATCTTCTTCGTCTGGTGCAACCAAGATTCGGAACTTTCCATTATCGCTAATAAAATTTTCAATGGCAACCACTTTACCTCCGAATGTTCCGTAAGACATGTCTGACCAACCTGAAAAGACGATTGTAGGCCAACCATCAAACCATACACGTATTTTTTCACCACGATGAATTAAGGGAAAGTCTACTGGATCAACATAAGTTTCTACTGCTATTTCATAATTCGCAGGCATGATGCTGACAATTGGTGTTCCTTCCTTGATGCTTTCGCCGATACCGGCCTGTAAAGCTCTATTTACATAGCCAGTTTGTGGCGCTTTGATATAATACATTCCGTTTCGGATACTATAATTCACCACTTGATTCTCTAGTTTATTGACTTGCGCTTCGGTGTCGTATTGATTACTCAAGGCAGTAAATTGGTCACTTTCCGCTTTTGAAGATTTCTCGTTATATTCCGCTTTGATGCGATTAATTTCTACACGAGCATTAATGAATTCGTTCTTACTTGTAAGGTATTTGTTTTCTTGTGAAATAATTTTGGCTTCAGCATCTTGCAATTTCAAGCGCTTTTCTTCCACATCTGTCAGCGGTTTTAAACCTTCTTTATTCAATTGCGTGGCTCGATTAAATTGGGTTTTGGCGATTTTCAGTTGGGTTTTCACTGCTTCCAAATCGATGCTGTCGGTTTTAATTTTGAAAATTGCTTGCTTGATTTTATTTTGTGCTTGTTGCAGTTTTAGTGTCTTTTCATTTTCAATAGCATCAATTTGATTTCCCAAGGAAGTTACTTTGGAACCATAAGATTCAACAGATTTTTTCTTCGCCTCTGCTTGATTTTTGGTGTTCCCCACGAGATTAGGATCGAAATATTCTTCTTTTATCTCAGAAATGAATAGGATGGTGTCGCCTTTTTGAACGAAATCACCTTCTTTCACATACCACTTTTCGATTCGTCCAGAAATGACCGTTTGAATGGTTTGTGGCCTTTGATTTGGTTTTAAAGTAGTGACTGAGCCATGACCTGAAATATTTTGAGTCCATGGCAAGAACAAGGCAATAATAACCAAGAATGAAACAACAGCAATAATTCGATTTAAGATTTTATAGTAAGGACGGTTACTCAAATTCTTTACCGTCGAGTACTTTTCTAGTGGATGTATACTTTGTGTGTTTTGGGAGATATTCAGCATGATATTATTTTTTTAGATCCGTTACAACTTTACCATTTTGAAGGATGATATTTCTGGAACATTTGGTTTTCCATCGCTCGTTTTTTGATGACACGATTACTGTCCATTGGTGCTTGTCTGACATAATGAAATCGATAACTTCGTTAGCCACTTCTTCATCCATATTGTCTGTTGGATTTTCGTAGAACAATATTTTTGGTTTGTGGATGATGCTACGAGCCAGTAGAATTTTTTTCGAATTCGATGAAGAAAGTTGTTTTCCTTCAGGAAAGATTTTAGTATCTAACCCTTGAGGCAAGGATCTAATAAGTCCGCCGAGTTGAACCGCATCAATTGCCCAGCGAATGTCTTCACTCTTAACGTTTGGATCGTTAAAAGTGATGTTCTCTAAAATAGTTCCTTCGAAAGGTGTTTCTCCATTAAGTATTGTTCCAATTTGCGAACGGTATTGTTGAAGATTGATTTTTCTAAACGTATCATCATTAATTAAAAACACACCGGATGTTGGCTGCAGTAATCCAGACAAAACTCGAATAAGCGTTGTCTTACCAGAACCATTTTCGCCTTCTATAAATATTTTTTCTCCCTGAGCTATTTTTAGAGATATTGACTTGAGCACATCACTCTTAGTATCGGGGAAACGAAATTTTAAGCTATCAATTTCCAACTGAATGTTTGTGAAGCAATAGTCGTTTTCAGCTGCAGTCTCCTCCTCTAAATCCATATCCGTAATACTTCCAATTTTTTCTACAGAAGTCAAAACATCGTAGAAAGTTTCTAGGCCAAGGATGATTTTTTCAACGGAATTAATAACGAGTAAGATGATGATTTCTGCCGCGACGAATTGCCCAATGTTCATTTGTTGTGTAATGACCAAGTACCCACCAATTGATAAGAGACAAGTGGTAATAATCATTTTGAATACGATAAGTTGCGAGAACTGTCTTTGGATAATTTTGAAATGTTTTTCGCGATATCCTAAATAATCCGTAACTAAAGTATTGTTTTTTTCTAGTGCAAAGTCGTAGTTAAGATTTTTTCGAAAACTAAAATTATTACGTGCCATTTCTTGCAACCAGCTCGCTACTTTGTATTTGAAATGAGATTCACTCAAACTTGTCTCTAAGCCAACTCGATAGGAGAATTTAAAAATCACATATAATAAAACCATTAGGAGAATTCCGAATAGTATAAAATACGGATGATATAGCGATAGCAATAAAATTCCGAAGATGATTTGCAGTATGGCAGCTGAGAAATCGATTAAGAGTTTGGAGGTTCCTTTTTGAATGGATATCGTATCAAAGAATCGATTCGCCAATTCGGGCGGATAGACGTTATACATGGATTCAAATTTTATTTTTGGGATACGAGATGCAAAATCGAAAGAAGAGCGTACAAATATTTTTTGTTGTAAGTTTTCTGTAATTCGTAACTGCATCAACGATAGAATTCCAACTAATGCAACACCTAGTACTACTAGAATGATGAGTACAATCCAGGAAGCGCTAATTCTTCCAGCTTGAATAAAGTTGACAATAGCCTGAATACCAAGTGGCAAAGACAAACTAATCAATCCAGCGAAAATCGCATAAAAGAAAAGTTGCATAACATCTTTTTTTTCTAAACCTAACAGGTTATAATATCTTTTAAGTGGTGTCATAGGATTATTTTCTTAATACATTTTGAACTAAATGAATGTAAAAGTCGGAAGGCGATATTGTTTCGTTGCAATCAGTAATGGTGTCGATATGTTGTTTTAAAAAATGCTGATGTAAACTACCTTCAACGATGTTCGAGGCAAGGCTTTTAGCAAATGGATATTCTGGATTCACTTCGGTGATATAGGTGACAATTCGGTTGATTATTCTTTTGTAAATTAAAAAGAAACCTTCTTTATTTTCTTGATCAATTTCTTTGGTTTGAAGCGTTTTGGTAAATTCAGTAATGATAATTTTGTTTAAAACAGATTCGTTGATGTGCTCTGTAGCCTGATCATCAACAATTTTTTCAGTAATAATAGTTATTGCTCGGTTTAATTTTTCTTCGGAATCAATAACGTTAGAAGTTGTGAATACTAATTTGTATTCCATCCAACTCCAATACCATGAAGATAAATAGAGCATCAACTTATGTTTGTTTTCAAAATAGCGATAAATAGAACTTTCGTTCGAGCTAATTTTATCACCCAACTTTTTGAATGTAAAATTTTCAAACCCAATTTCTTCAATTAAAAGAATGCTGTGTTCTATAATTTTCTTTCCTAAAATTGAGGTTTCAGGATCTTTAACGAAGATTTTTGAATTGACTTGAATTTTAAAATTACTGAGCAACGTATTCATTTTGATAAAATTTTATGCAAATATAATAGTATTACTATTAATAATGAAAATTTAACTTTTATTTATTATTTTTTCAAAAGATGAATAAATGAGAATTGTCATGTTTTACAATCGATTTCCGCCTTAAATTTGACTAAAATTTCTAAGGTATGAGTAAGTATGTCACAGCGGATGAAGCTGTAAAAGTTGTAAAATCTGGAGATCGAGTTTATCTTCAAGCGGCAGCAGCTGCGCCAACCATTTTAGCAAATGCATTAACAGCAAGAGCTTCAGAACTCCGAAATGTTGAGGTTTGTCATTTGCATATCGAAGGAGAAGCACGTTACGCTAATCCTGAATTGTCCGAAAGTTTTCATGTGAATTCGTTTTTTATTGGAGCCAATGTTCGACACACATTGAAGGCTGGAAATGGATCCTATACGCCTGTTTTCTTGAGCGAATTACCCCATTTATTTCGCAAAAATGTTTTGCCAATTGACGTTGCGTTTATTCATGTTTCGCCGCCTGATATTCATGGTTATTGCTCGCTTGGTGTTTCTGTTGAAGCGACCGTTGCCGCGATCGAGAATGCTAAAATTGTGATTGCTCAAGTCAATCCACAGATGCCAAGAACTTTTGGCGATGGAATTTTGCATGTTTCCGAAATAGACTATTTAGTAGAAGTTGATGTCCCAATCTATTCGCATGAAGTGGTTCCTTTTTCGGCAGAAGAAGAAAAGATTGGAGGTTATATTGCTTCATTGATTGAAAACAAAAGCACGCTTCAAATGGGTATTGGATCTATTCCCAATGCGGCTTTGAGTAAATTGAAGCATCATAAAGATTTGGGATTGCATACCGAAATGTTCTCTGATGGTGTGATTGATTTGATTGAAAACGATGTCATTAATTGCAACTACAAAGGGACCTTGCGCGGCAGAGTTTTGGCAACTTTCTTAATCGGTTCAAAGCGATTGTATGATTATGTGAATGACAATCCGTTTATTGAAATGAAAGAATCCTCAATGGTAAATGATACGGCTCGCATACGAAAAAACCCGAAAATGATTGCGATTAATTCTGCGATAGAAGTAGATGTGACCGGTCAGGTTTGTGCGGATTCTATTGGACCCAATATGTATTCAGGAGTTGGAGGCCAAATGGATTTTATAAGAGGTGCCTCTTTAAGTCCAGGTGGAAAAGCCATCATTGCTTTGCCCTCTACTACGAAACGTGGAGAAAGTAGAATCGTTCCTTTTCTCAAACAAGGCGCAGGCGTTGTTACGACACGCTCTCACACGCACTACGTCATTACTGAAAATGGAATTGCAGATTTGTATGGCAAGACATTAAAACAACGAACAGAGGCTTTGGTTCGTATTGCACATCCGAATCATCAAGAGAATATTGAACGAGAATATTACGAATTGTTGAATTAGAGATAAAAAAAGCTCCCGTAATTGGGAGCTTTTTATTTATAATAAGGAATGTCTTGTCATTACTTCGGGTTTTTCTATTCCCATCAAATCCAAAATGGTGGGAGCCAAATCACCTAAAACACCATCCTGAATTGTTTTCAATTCAGGATCTACCAAAATAATAGGAACTGGATTCGTAGTATGTGCAGTATTTGGTGAGCCATCAGGGTTTATCATCGTTTCACAATTGCCATGATCGGCAATGATTATTGTCGTGTAATTATTTTTTAAAGCAGCTGTGATTACTTTTTCTACGCAAGTATCAACGGCTTCACAGGCTTTGATGGCCGCACTCATAACGCCAGTATGTCCGACCATATCGCCATTGGCAAAATTCAAACACACGAAATCTACTTCGCCTTTTTCGAGTTCAGGAACCAATGCATCGGCAAGTTCGAAGGCACTCATTTCGGGCTGTAAATCGTAGGTTGCGACTTTCGGAGAGCTTTTTAAAATGCGACTTTCCCCTGCAAAAGGCAATTCTCTTCCGCCAGAAAAGAAGAAAGTTACGTGTGGATATTTCTCTGTTTCGGCGATACGGATTTGCTTTTTGTGGTTTTTTTCTAAAACTTCACCTAGGGTTTCCGTGATATTGTCTTTGTTATAAACGACTTTGACATTTTGATAGCTTTCGTCGTAGTTGGTTAAAGTCACATAATACAAATTGAGTTTGTGCATGTTTTGTTCGTGGAAATCTTTTTGAGAAAGTACTTCTGTCAATTCTCGTCCACGGTCGGTTCTGAAATTGAAAAAGATGACGACATCATTTGCTTGGATAGTTGTCAGCGGCGCATTATTGGAATCGACCATCACAATCGGTTCAATAAACTCATCGGTAATATTTTTCTCGTAGTTTTCGGCGATGGATGCAACGGCATTTTGTGATTTGGTTCCCGTTCCATTAATTAATAAATCGTAGGCGCGTTTCACTCTTTCCCAGCGTTTGTCTCGGTCCATGGCATAATAGCGACCGATTACCGAAGCTAATTTGACGGAAGTATTGGCAATATAATTCTCCAAATTTTGAATATAAGATTTTCCAGATTTTGGATCTACATCGCGACCGTCGGTGAAAGCGTGAACAAATACTTTTTGTAAACCAAAATCTTGAGTCGCATCGATGAGTCCACGAAGGTGAGAAGTATGCGAATGCACGCCACCATCGGATACTAAACCAAGAAAGTGTATATTGACATTTTTGTCTTTTGCATATTGAAAAGCCTCGAGGAGCACGGATTCTTTGCTTAGTGTTTTGTGTTCAACGGCTAGATTTATTTTAGCTAAATCTTGATATACTATGCGTCCAGCACCAAGGTTCATATGGCCAACTTCGGAATTTCCCATTTGACCTTCTGGCAAACCTACGTTGAGCCCGTCGGTACGCAATTGAGCAGACGGATATTTTTTATACAGCGAATTGATAAAAGGAACATTCGCATTGTCTATAGCTGAAACCTTAGGATCGGGTGATTTCCCCCAGCCATCGAGTATCATTAGGATTACTTTTTTATTCATAATTTTATTTGCTCACAAAGACGTAAAGTCGCAAAGCTTTTTTTGGTGTTGAATAGATTGCCCTAGCCCTGATGGAAGCGGCATCCTTTTGTTCTGGTTTTACTTTGTCAGTTCGCTCTGCTTGTCTCAGAACAAAAGATATAGCGTACAGCAGGAAACAGCTACAAAATTAATCAATATTACTTCTTTTTTAAGGAATTGTAATCGATAAAATAACGCAAACTGATGGAGAATATGTGATTTAGATTTTCGTTATCGATGGCTTTTGTGAAATTGGAATCGATGTTTCGGCTAAATTGCCTTTCTAAAAGCGCAGCATTATTTCTGTATAAAATAGTAACTTGACTTCCTGGTGCGAACCACCAATTATAAGAAAGGTCAAAATTCCAAAGATTTAGGTTTTGATTGAGGTTGTTGGTATACGTTGTATTTTCTTCTAGAGTACCATCGTTTTTTAGGTTTAGAAATTCTCTATTGGTAACGTATGACCAGTAATGACGAGCAGATAGATTGATATTCATTCGATTGTTTACCGAATATTTTCCTTCTAATTTATTGGAGTAAGTGATAATATCACGACGCGTAAAAACAAAATTATCACCTTCAGTTTTGAATGTGTTTCCGATATTATCATTGAGTCGAGAAAAGTCGAATTCGTAAATCAATGAAAAGCGGTCGTTAAAACGATAGCGTGGACTAATAAAGACGCCATATTTAATTCGCTTATTTTCATTAAAAAGGGTAATATATGGATTTATATCGAGGGCAAACTTGCGATTATAATTAGAAGAAAAGTAAAACCAAAAATCTATATTTTCAGGGATAGTAAGAAATTGGGTATCATCTAGAGAAAGCACCTCGTAAAAATCATATACTTTTAGAGGTCTTACACGAGTTCCAACACCATAATAGTCATTTAATTTGTCCGTACAGTTAAAGCTAAGATTGGTATTAAAAGTTTGAACTCTGCCTGTTTTGTTTTCGAATTCTGAGTCGGCATTTAGGAACATGTTCAACGAGTTAAACCTTTTTGTTGGGTTGATAATTCGATAACTTGCTTCCGCATTGGCAGTGTGGTAATGAGTTCTGAAATTAATACCTAAATCATTGATGTCATAGTCTTTGGAGATGAACTGACCTTTAAATTTATAACGGAATTTTCCACTAGTTTCGGCAAAAAGTAATGAAGTATTATAACCTTTTTTGTCTTCTGGTAAAAAGGCATCGTTAATGAAACTGTATTTAAAATCACCTTTTAAGTTATAGGTATTTTGTTTGGTGTTGAGATCAAAAACCCCTGCAGTAACATTGGCATCTCTAAAGGAACCGTTTCGCAAAACGTTGGTATTTATTAAAGAGATGGAAGAATTTTTTCTAAAGCGTTGGTCTAAAACCACTACGTTATAGTTTGTCAAAGGCTGTAACGTTTCTTGTCTTGAAGTATTGTTATCCGTGTTTTTTACTTGAATGCTAGTGTTTTCAGTTATAGCATTTAATACACCAATTCCGAGTCCTGATTTGGTTCGTCCAGAAACTTTCAGTGCATTGATGAGTTTAATAGAGTTGGGATATTCTTCGACTTCTTCATTAGCTGCTACAGCTATTTTTTCTACGCTACCAATACGTCGCGAATATACTAGACTGCCAATGTTGAATAAGTCAGTGCCTTCGGTAAAAAATGGGCGGTTCTCATTGAATTGTTGCTCAAATGGACCTAAATACAATTCGACGTTGTCAAATTTGGTTTGGCCAAAATCGGGAACTAAAATAGCATCTAAGGTAAAAGCGTCGCTGATTCCGTATTTGATGTCTAAACCACCTTTGATTTCACTTCTAGTTTTTTGAATTCTATTGCTATTTAAATAGAAAGAAGAATAAGGAATAAGAAACAAGCGAGTTGGAGTTTTTATGTTGTCGATTCCTTCTAAAATTCCTGATTGAGCACTTTCGTTATAGATCTTGGTGTCGATGAAATTCCATGTATACGATTGACGATCTCTTCGGATTTCGCGATAAAAATTAATTCCCCAAGTTTGTTTTTCTGCTTTTGAAAATCGCAATGCTGCATAAGGAATTTTTATTTCAGCAGCCCAACCATAATCGGTAGCTACTACTTTGCTTTCCCATATAGCATCCCATGTAAAATCTTCGCCATCTTTATTGGTAAAAATACAATCGATTTGAACTCCAGAAGCGCTTACAAAAAATCGAAAATCTTGCTGACTGTCGTTGAAGCCATTGATGAAAACTCCAAAGTGATCTGCTGTTCCAAAATTGTCTCTAAGTCTTATCTCTCGCAATATTTTACTAGGTTCGTCATCGTACATTTTTGCTGCGATGTAGATGGCATCGTCGTTGTACGCAATTTGAACTTCTGTTTTCTTAATGTCGTCAATGGGTTTACCGTTGTCTGGAAAAAACATGACGAAATCTTTTGCCTTGGGGGCAAATTCCCAAATAGGTTCGTCGAAATTCCCGTCGATTGTAATATTTCCTGAAGCCACCGCATTTAACACCTTTTTTTGACTGTAAGAATTTACATTAAAAAGGAGTGAATAAAACAGTAAAAAGTGGGAATATTTAATCATATAAGCCAGTAGGTTTCACTCACAAAAATAACTATTATATTGATTAACACAACTACTTTACAATATTTTCCAAATTCATTCGTTAAGTAAAATTTGCTTTTTAGGATTCTCTTTAAGGATTTAATAACGTGTTAAAACTGTATATTTTGTGCGGTTTGTCGATTAATTGTGTCGATTAACGCATTTTTAACAAAAAAAAGTTTGCGTAGAAATTTTGGATTGATATATTTGTCACCCCAAGTCTATACATTAACTTAATCGATTTCAATGAAATACAAATTTTTATCCATCGCCATATTTTTTTTATTTTCGTTTACAACTACAAATAAAATCAATACCTATAATTCAAAAGTAATTTATTCTTCTGCACTCTCTAAAGAAGTAGAAGCAGAATCTTTATATCATAAATTGAATTGTAATAAATTTGAATTGCCAAATTTAAATTGCTTTACAGAAGCCCTAACCGGATTTTATGAATTAAAGCAAAAAGGATTGATTGAAAAAGACATTATCACTTTAATAGATTTTAGCTTGTCTTCTAATGTAAAAAGACTTTGGATCATTGATTTGGCTACTAATTCTATTCTTATGAACACTTTTGTAGCGCATGGTATGAATACTGGAGAAGAGTTTGCAACTTCATTTTCTAATGCAACTTCATCATTAAAAAGTAGTTTAGGATTTTACAGTACAGGTGAAATTTATAATGGGAAGCATGGGTTGTCCTTAAAATTAGATGGTTTAGAAAAAGGAGTCAATGACAATGCAAGAGATAGAGGTATTGTCATGCATGCTGCAGATTATGTTTCTACTTCTTTTATTAAGAACAATAACCGTTTAGGAAGAAGTCAAGGTTGTCCTGCGATTCCTGAAGAATTGACTCCACAAATTATACAAATGATTAAAAACAAATCCTGTTTGTTTATCTATCATCCTTCAAGGACTACTTCTTCCAAAGCATAATCAATTATTTAGAGCTATTGTCATATTTTTTGAACATGATATAGTGAATGCCGATCGGATCTATTTCAAAGGGTTCACCTGTTTTTTCAAAGCCTAGCTTTTCGTAAAATCCAATAGCAATGATTCGAGCATTGAACCATAGTAAGAATTTTTCTTCTTTCTGTAAATAGGTAACTGCGTGATGAATTAATGCTGCTCCATAGCCTTTTTTTTGATGTTCTTCAAGTACAGCCATGCCTCTGATTTGAAATTGCTTTTCATTATCAAACAACTCTTTTTTGGTTTGAAAAACAGAAACAATTCCAACTACAACTGAATTTTCAAACAAACCGAAATGTAAAGTAGATTGTGAATTATCATTCGGATAGATGCATTTTTCTATAGGTTCTCCTTTTCTCAAAATGGTATGCCTTAGCGGATAGGTTTCTAAAGCGGTAATTTTTTTTAGAGTATACATTTTTTTTATCAAATTTAAACAGGTAACAATTTAATTTTAAAAAGGTTGTGATTTCAAAATAAATCAAACACAAATAAAATTACAATTTTTATTAAAAAAACTTGCAATACAAGAAACTTATTATTTATATTTGCACCACCAAAAATGCGAAAGTAGCTCAGTTGGTAGAGCTCCAGCCTTCCAAGCTGGTTGTCGCGAGTTCGAGCCTCGTCTTTCGCTCATAAAAAAACCTCAAATGAAAGTTTGAGGTTTTTTGTTTTTTTATGGAATTCAAAAACTTTAGAAAAATAATATTTTCAATTCAATTACACCGCCACAACACCCTTAATATGCGGATGAGGCTCGTAACCTTCTAAAGTAAAATCCTCAAACGTAAAGTCGAAGATGTTTTTTACCTCTGGATTTAAAATCATTTTAGGCAAAGGTTTTACCTCTCGAGACAACTGTAATTCCAATTGTTCAAAGTGATTGTTGTAGATATGAGCATCCCCAAAAGTGTGGATAAACTCGCCCACTTCTAAATTGCAAACTTGCGCAATCATCATCAATAGTAAAGCGTAGGAAGCAATATTAAAAGGAACTCCCAAAAAGATATCAGCGCTTCGTTGGTATAATTGACACGATAATTTACTGTCGGCAACATAAAACTGAAAAAACGCATGGCATGGAGGCAAAGCCACTTTCCCATTAGCTACGTTTTCTGCAAAAGATTTTGATGTGTCGGGCAGCACTGATGGGTTCCAAGCAGAAATCAACATACGTCGACTGTTCGGATTTGTTTTTAAAGTTTCAATTAATTCTGTGATTTGATCGATTTCTTCACTGTTCCAATTACGCCATTGGTGACCATAAACGGGTCCTAAATTTCCCTCTTCATCGGCCCATTCGTCCCAAATTTTCACGCCATTTTCGTTGAGGTATCCAATGTTAGTCTCGCCTTTTAAAAACCAAAGTAATTCATATACAATCGATTTTAAATGTAATTTTTTTGTGGTTACCATCGGAAAACCTTCACTCAAATCAAAACGCATTTGATAACCAAAAACACTTTTGGTTCCTGTTCCAGTTCGATCTCCTTTTTGAGTGCCGTTGGCAAGAACGTGTTTTACTAGGTCGTGGTATTGTTTCATTTTATTGTAGGTTATGCGTTTTAGGTTGTCGGTTGGTTATCGTTTTAGAAGGATTACTGATAATAGAGAACAATTTATTACAGTTCTCGCTTAGAAATTTCGTCACGAATCTTTGCGGCTTTTTCGTAATCTTCATCTTGTACCGCACCTTCTAAAAGCTCGTGCAATTCAGACATACTGTGCTTGGTGTAAGTATTACCCGACTGATTGCTTTCTTCCATACCGAAAGTTTCTGGAGTAGAAAGTACACCTTCAATACTAGCATCTTCATTCGAAGCTTCTAAAGCATTTCTTTTTAAATAAATTCCAGCTTTGTCTAAGATGTTTTTGTAGGTAAAAATTGGAGCCGAAAACCGCAATGCCAATGCTATAGCATCGGATGTTCGAGCATCGATGATTTCTTCAATTTTATCTCTTTCGCAAATAATACTCGAGTAAAAAACACCGTCTACCAATTTGTGAATAATGACTTGTTTTACAACAATATCAAATCGTTCCGCAAAGTTTTTAAACAAATCATGTGTCAAAGGGCGAGGAGGTTTGATTTCTTTTTCTAAGGCAATGGCAATTGATTGCGCTTCGAAAGCCCCGATAACAATAGGTAATTTCCGCTCACCATCTACTTCATTCAGGATTAAAGCGTACGCGCCATTTTGAGTTTGACTGTACGAAATTCCTTTTATTGTTAATTTTACTAAGCTCATAATTGCAAAAGTACAACGAATTGTTACAAAGTACCAAGATATTTTTTCATTTCAATTCAAAAAAAAGGCTATCCAAACAATCTCTATTTAGATAGCCTTTGATAGACACAATTTAGGAAAAATATTAGTTTTGAGCTTTAAAAGCTTTAAATTTTTCAATCAATTTAGGAACTATTTCAAAAGCATCTCCAACCACACCATAGTCAGCAACTTTAAAAAACGGAGCTTCAGCATCGGTATTGATCACTACTTTTACTTTCGAAGAGTTGATTCCAGCAATATGTTGAATAGCACCAGAAATTCCCACTGCAATATATAAATTAGTAGCCACTGGTTTTCCTGTTTGCCCCACATGTTCTCCGTGAGGTCTCCAACCTAAATCAGAAACGGGTTTAGAGCAAGCAGTAGCTGCTCCTAAAGTAGCGGCTAATTCTTCTATCATACCCCAATTCTCTGGCCCTTTCATACCGCGTCCGGCAGAAACAACAATATCAGCATCCGCAATGGTTATTTTTCCAGAAGATTTTTCTACCGATTGAACTTTTACTCCAAAATCAGTATCGTTAATAGCTGGAGAGAAATCTTCTTGCGTCATCGATGAAGCGTTTTCGAAAATCCCGTACGAGTTTTTGGCTAAGCTTAATACTTTTATTTCGGTTGCAATTTCAGTAATGTTGAAAGCTTTATTGGAAAATGCATTTCTTTTTACTTGAAACGGATTGGTGCTTAAAGGCAATCCAACTACATTCGAGGCAAAACCAGCGTCTAATGCAACTGCTACCAATGGAGCCAAATACAAACTATCCGTTGTAGAGGACAACAACACCAATTTCACATTTTCTTTTTGAGCCGCTTGTTTGATAGCATCTGCATACGCTTTTGCAGTAAAACCACTCAGTTTATCGTTGTTTATTTTCAATACTTTATCAACGCCGTATTTTGATAATTCTGAAACATCGCCAGCATTTACAGTAATTGCGGTAACGGTTGTTCCCATTTCAGTTGCGACTTTCTTAGCGTACGAAGCCAATTCGAAAGCTACTTTTTTAAATTTTCCTTCTGCAGATTCTGCGTAGATAAGTATAGACATCTTAAATTATTTTGAATGATAAATTTTAAATTTTGAATTTTAGCGTGCCCCTGCGGGTCGGGCTTTTCGCAGTACGCGGTACTTGCTGCAATCCCTCACGCGGCGCGTCAATAACTAGATAACTTTTGCTTCGTTGTGCAATGCGTTGATTAATCCATCCAAATCATCTGCTGAGAATAATTTCACGGCTGATTTAGGGGCTGGTTTTTCAAATTTCACTGCCTTAGTTTCAACATTCGCTGCAACAGGTTCTAAAACAGTCAATACTTTCGTTCTCGCTGTCATAATTCCACGCATGTTTGGGATTCGCAAATCTTTTTCTTCAACCAATCCTTTTTGTCCCCCAATAATTAAAGGTAACGAAGTAGCAACGATTTCTTTTCCGCCATCAATTTCTCTAGAAGCTTTTGCGGATGTTCCATCAACGGTCAATTCGATGCATGAATTCACAAAGTTGTAACCCAATAATCCGGCAAGCATTCCAGGAACCATTCCGCCGTTATAATCTAACGATTCTCTACCAGCAATTACTATATCGTAACCGCCCGATTTGATCACTTCTGCTAATTGTTTGGCAACGAAAAAACCGTCGGTTGGAGTCGCATTCACTCGAATGGCTTCATTAGCACCAATTGCTAAAGCTTTTCTCAAAGTTGGCTCTGTGTCTGGTCCACCAACATTCACAACAGTTACGTTGGCACCTTGTTGTTCTTGAAACCAGATGGCTCGTGTCAATCCGAATTCGTCGTTGGGATTGATGACAAATTGTACTCCATTGGTATCAAATTCGGTATCGCCATTGGTGAAATTAATTTTGGAAGTAGTATCAGGAACGTGGCTGATGCAAACTAATATTTTCATATTATAGATTGTTTGTTTAAAAAATGTTGCGCAAAATTAGGACATTATTTTTAATTATTTGATATGCATGCATAATAAATTTCCCTATTATAACGATTTCGTAGCCCTGATTGTAGCGGCATCCTTTTGTTGTCTTCTTTAGACAACAAAAGATATAGCGGAAAGCAGGTTCAAGCTTCTAATAAAATACAGAGAATTTATGCTTTTAGTTGTTTAAAATATTTATTTTTGCTGTTCAAAATTTGAAAACATTATGAGAACGATACAATTTAGAGAAGCGATCTGTGAGGCAATGAGTGAAGAAATGCGCCGAGATGAATCGGTATATTTGATGGGTGAAGAGGTTGCGGAATATAACGGGGCGTATAAAGCATCGAAAGGAATGTTAGACGAATTCGGACCGAAACGGGTAATTGACACTCCGATTGCAGAATTAGGTTTTGCTGGAATTGCAGTGGGTTCGACAATGAATGGTTGCAGACCAATTGTAGAATATATGACCTTCAACTTTTCTTTGGTGGGTATCGATCAGATCATCAATAATGCTGCAAAAATGCGTCAAATGTCGGCGGGACAATTTCCGATGCCGATGGTTTTTAGAGGTCCGACGGCTTCAGCGGGCCAGTTGGGAGCTACGCATTCGCAAGCTTTTGAAAATTGGTTTGCCAATACGCCAGGTTTGAAAGTGGTTGTTCCATCAACGGTTTATGATGCAAAAGGTTTGTTGAAAGCTGCAATTCGTGATAATGATCCTGTAATTTTTATGGAATCAGAACAAATGTATGGCGATAAAGGGGAAGTTCCGGAAGGAGATTATACGATTCCATTAGGAGTTGCGGACATAAAAAGAGAAGGAACCGATGTTACTATTGTTTCTTTTGGAAAAATCATCAAAGAAGCGCATATCGCTGCAGACGAATTAGCGAAAGAAGGTATTTCTTGTGAAATAATCGACTTGAGAACGGTTCGCCCAATGGATTATGAAGCGATTTTAACTTCAGTAAAGAAAACCAACAGACTCGTTGTTTTAGAAGAAGCTTGGCCTTTTGCAAGTGTAGCTTCTGAAATTACTTATATCGTGCAAGAACGTGCTTTCGATTTCTTGGATGCACCGATTCAGAGAATTACAACGGCGGATACGCCTGCGCCATATTCACCAACCTTATTAAAAGAGTGGTTGCCAAATTCGGAAGATGTACTGAAAGCTGTTAAAAAAGTGATGTATAAATAAGATTGCTAGATTATTAGACCGTTTGAAAAATTAAATCCAAAAATCTATTAATCTATTAATCTAAAAATCTAAATAACTATATTTGAAACTTCATCGAATTGCTTTGATGGAGTTTTTTTGTCCTATGAAAAAGAATTTTTATTTACTTGTATTCGCCATTTTCTCTCCATTTTTAGTAGCGCAAACTAAAGTAAGTGGTATTGTCGTTGATAATACCAATCTGCCAGTTCCTTATGCCAATGTGATTTTTAAAAACTCTACACTGGGAACCGTAACAAATGAAGACGGTCGTTTTTATATCGAATCCGATAAAACCTACAAGACATTGGTGGTTTCTTTTATGGGTTTTGATACCAAAGAAGTTCCTTTAACCAAAGAAGTCAATTATAATTTTAAAGTTACGCTGAGTGACGGGAATAAGTTGAAAGAAGTGGTAGTTTATTCTGGTAAAACATCCAAGAAAAACAATCCAGCGCTTGATATTCTTCGAAAAATTTGGGAACGAAAACGTAAGAATGGCTTGAACATGTTCAACCAATATCAAATGGAGAAATACGAAAAAGTAGAGTTTGACATGAATTCTATTGATAGTGCTTTTATGAAAAAGAAGATTTTCAAAGGCATGGAATTTATTTTCAAACAAGTCGATACTTCAAAAATCACAGGAAAAACGTACTTGCCAATTTTTATCAACGAAGCACTTTCGGATGTATACGGCGATAATGTTCAGAAGAAAGTCAAAGAAATTCTCAAAGCCAATAAAAATTCTGGTTTTGAAACCAATCAACAGTTGATTGCTTTTATCAAAGATTTGTATTCGGATTACAATATCTATAACAATTACGTAACTTTTTTCGACAAGAGCTTTACGAGTCCATTATCTCGAACAGGAATAGATGTGTATAATTATGTATTGACAGACACCGCTTATATTGATAAAAAATTGTGTTACAACATTGTATTTTATCCGAGACGTAAAAATGAATTGACATTCAAAGGTGATTTTTGGGTCAATGATACTACATGGGCAATCAAGAACATCAATATGGCGGTGACGAAAAGTGCCAATATCAACTGGGTAAAAGATGTTTATATCGAGCAAGAATTTGAAGTAATGAACGACTCAGTTTTTCTTTTAACCAAAGATTATATGATGTCTGATTTTGCTTTAAATAAAAAAGAAAAATCAAAAGGAGTCTATGGAAAAAGGACTACTTATTATAGGAATCATCAATTCAATAAAGAAAAACCGCTCGATTTTTATAAAGAAGATGTCAATTTTAATGATGAATCAATCTATATAAAACCCAATGAATTTTGGGAAGAAAATCGTTTTGAGAAACTCACGAAAGATGAATTGGGAGTTTACAAAATGCTCGATACGTTAAAAACGGTTAAAAAATTTAAACGACTCTACGATGCGGTATCTATTATCACCAGCGGTTACGTACCATATGGTAATATTGAATACGGTTCTATTTATTCTGTCATTGGGAACAATGATGTAGAGGGCTTGCGATTAAGAGCTGGTTTAAGAACTCACTTTGGCGCCAACGACCCATGGAGATTGCAAGGTTATCTGGCCTACGGATTTAAAGATAATGGAGTAAAATATGGAATGTCCGGCAAATGGATGATCAATAAAAAAGATAGAATTATCATATCAGGAGGAAATCGTCGCGATATAGAACAAATTGGAGCAAGTCTAACAACTACGAACGATGTGTTAGGAAGAAGTTTTGCTTCGTCTGCTATTTTTACCAACGGTAGCAATGGAAAATTAACTAAAATAAATCTCTCTGCTATCGCATTAGAAATTGAGCCTATAAAAAATATCACGTTAGAAGCCGGATTCACCTATCGAACTTTAGTATCTGCTTCTCCAACATTTAGCCTCGATTATTATACAGACGATACCCATACTCAAACCAAAAGTGATGTCATCCAGCCTGAGGCTTACTTTCAAGCCGATTTTACTCCCAAAAGGAAAACCGTCGGATTTGGTGTCGAACGCAATGTAGTTGACAATCCCTACACACGTATTTTCTTCAATTATAGTCGAGGATATAAAGGATTTATGAATGGTGATTTCTCGTACAATAAATTTCAAATCTACTACAATCAACCCATTATAATTGGAGCCATCGGAAGAACGAATTTGATTACCGAATTGGGTAAAACTTACGGAAAAGTGCCGCTTGGGCTACTGAGTATTGTGCCGGGAAATCAAACCTATTTCACCATCGAAAATACTTTCAACAATTTGAGTTTTTATGAATTCGTAACGGATCAATACGCCACTTTTCAATGGATTCACAATTTTCAAGGGAAATTATTCGCTCGTGTTCCTTTCTTAAGAAAGTTAAATTGGAGAGAAATTATCGGTTTCAAAGGAGTCTACGGAACGGTTTCAGACGAAAATAGAGCTATCAATGCTTCGGGTTTGATCTACAATGCTCCTGAAAAATTCTATTGGGAATACAGCGCAGGTGTTGGGAATATCTTCAAAGTATTGCGAGTTGATTTCTCTTGGAGAGGCAACTATTTTGAAGTGCAAGGAGCCAACCGATTTACCGTAAAAGCTTCGATTGGTTTTTATTTCTAGGAGCAAATTCCAGCTGTCCGTTATATCTTTTGTGTCGAACGCCGACACAAAAGGATGCCACTTCCATCTGGTCTATACACAATAGTATGAAAGAAGCACTTCATTTCTTAACCACTCAAGAGCCTATTTTCAAACAGATAATATCACAATACGGCTTGCCTACAATTCCTTCACGACCTCAAGGTTTTGAAACTTTAGTGTTACTGATATTAGAACAACAAGTTTCAATTGATTCTGCCAAAGCTACTTATTTGAAATTAAGAGCTAAAGTATCCTTATTTGACCCCCAAACTTTATCGCTCTTACTCGATGAAGATTATCGTTCGGTAGGCGTGAGTCGACAAAAAACGAGTTACATCAAAGGGTTGTCTTTAGCAATTTTAAATAATGAAATTAATATAGAAAATTTAGCCAACAAATCTGCAATAGAAGTTCGTCAAGAATTAATCCAGATAAAAGGAATCGGCAACTGGACCATAGATGTGTATTTGATGTTTTCACTTCAAGCTACGGATGTTTTTCCCATTGGTGATATTGCAGTCGTGAATACAATTAAAGAATTATTCGACATCCATACCAAAGAAGAAATGGTTTCCTATGCAGAAAAATGGAGCCCACATCGTTCCTATGCTACCATTTTGTTATGGCATCACTATTTAAACAAACGAAATAGAAAAATTTCTTATACCTATTAATAGATAACTAACATTATTCATTGGATATTCTTGTTTTTTGTTAATGTTTTGTTACTTTTGCCACCGATAAAATTTATAACAAAAATTATATTTATGGAATCAATGATGATTTATGTGCCAATAGTAATGGCGTTAATTGGATTGCTTTTTATGGCATTCAAAAGAGCTTGGGTTTTAAAACAAGATGCTGGAGACGGTAAAATGAAAGAAATTTCAGATTACATCTACGAAGGCGCTTTAGCATTCCTAAAAGCTGAGTACAGATTATTAGCCGTATTTGTCGTTTTGGCAAGTATCGTTTTGGCAGGTATTACTTTTATACCTGGGGTTCAAACCAATATATTAATTGTAGTAGCTTTTATTTTCGGTGCCTTTTTCTCTGCTTTAGCTGGAAACATGGGGATGAAAATTGCTACGAAAACTAATGTTAGAACAACACAAGCCGCTCGTACAAGTTTACCACAAGCTTTGAAAGTTTCTTTCGGAGGTGGAACTGTAATGGGATTAGGTGTTGCTGGTTTAGCTGTTTTGGGTTTAACAACTTTCTTTATTGTTTTTTATAATGTTTTTATGGGCGGTGTTTGGTCTTCAACTGAAGACATGACAATCGTATTGGAAACTTTAGCTGGATTCTCTCTTGGAGCAGAATCTATCGCTTTGTTCGCAAGAGTTGGTGGTGGTATTTATACCAAAGCTGCTGATGTTGGAGCGGATTTAGTAGGTAAAGTAGAAGCGGGCATTCCAGAAGATGATCCACGTAATCCTGCTACTATTGCGGATAACGTTGGAGATAACGTTGGAGACGTTGCTGGTATGGGAGCTGATTTATTCGGTTCGTATGTAGCTACCGTTTTAGCAGCAATGGTTTTAGGAAATTATGTAATTAAGGATATGGGCGGAAGCATTCAAGATGCTTTCGGGGGTATTGGACCAATTTTATTACCAATGGCTATCGCAGGTTTCGGAATTTTATTCTCGATCATCGGAACCATGTTAGTAAAAATTTCTGATGACAATGCTAAAGAAGCTCAAGTTCAAAAAGCATTAAACATCGGAAACTGGGTTTCTATAGTTTTAACGGCTGTTGCTTGTTTCTTTTTAGTAAAAATGATGTTGCCAGAGACTATGAAAATGACATTCTTTGGAGAAGGATTACAAGATATTTCTTCTATGAGAGTTTTCTATGCTTCATTAATCGGATTATTTGTTGGTGGTGCTATTTCATCTGTAACAGAATATTATACCGGATTAGGAACAAAACCAGTTTTGGCTATCGTGCAAAAATCATCTACAGGAGCAGGAACCAACGTAATTGCTGGTTTAGCAACTGGAATGATTTCTACTTTTCCAACGGTATTATTGTTTGCTGGAGCAATCTGGTCAACGTATGCTTTAGCAGGTTTCTATGGTGTAGCTCTTGCAGCTTCGGCAATGATGGCAACTACAGCAATGCAATTAGCAATCGACGCTTTCGGACCAATATCTGACAATGCTGGTGGAATTGCTGAAATGAGTGAATTGCCAAAAGAAGTTAGAACGAGAACAGACATTTTAGATTCAGTAGGTAATACTACTGCTGCAACTGGAAAAGGTTTTGCAATCGCTTCTGCGGCTTTAACCTCTTTAGCTTTATTTGCTGCTTATGTTACTTTTACTGGAATTGATGGTATTAATATCTTCAAAGCTCCTGTATTAGCGATGTTATTTGTAGGTGGAATGATACCGGTAGTTTTCTCTGCTTTGGCAATGAATTCTGTTGGAAAAGCTGCAATGGATATGGTATATGAAGTGCGTCGTCAGTTTAAAGAAATTCCAGGAATTATGGAAGGAACTGGAAAGCCAGAATACGCTAAATGTGTAGATATTTCTACAAAAGCGGCTTTACGCGAAATGATGTTGCCAGGAATTATGACCATTGGTTTCCCAATTGCTATTGTTCTTTTAGGTAAATTAGTTTACGGAGACAATAACCAATTAATCGCTGAAATGTTAGGAGGCTATATGGCTGGAGTTACCGTTTCGGGTGTACTTTGGGCTGTGTTCCAAAATAACGCTGGTGGTGCTTGGGATAATGCTAAAAAATCATTTGAAGCAGGTGTTTTGATCAATGGTGAAATGACTTTCAAAGGTTCTGATGCTCACAAAGCTGCGGTAACTGGTGATACTGTTGGAGATCCATTTAAAGATACATCAGGTCCGTCAATGAATATTTTAATCAAATTGACTTGTTTAATTGGGTTGGTTATCGCTCCGATTTTAGGAAACGGCGAACAAAAAATGTGCGCTAAACCGATGCAAATGCAGATGGAAATGAAAATGGAATGTGATGGTGATATGATGGGTAAATGTGATATGGACAAATGTGCTACGATGACTAAAGAAGAATGTGCTGCAATGTGTGATTCTCTTCAATGCACCCCTGAGCAAAAAGAAATGTGTTTGTCTCATTACGATGCTAATGGAAAATTCGTTGCCCCAGCTAAAAAAGATTGTTGTGCTAAAAAAGAAGTTGATATGCCTGCAATGGATAAAAAAGTTCGTGTTGAAATCATCAATAAAGATGGTAAAGCGAAAGCTACTGTAACTACAACAGTAAACGGAACTTCTGCAACTCAATCTTTTGAAGGAACAGAAGCTGAAGTAAAAGCTAAAGTTGATGCAATGAAATAAAAGCTATTTAATAAATTAAAAAAGCCTCAATAGTATTATTGAGGCTTTTTTTATGATTTTTAAGATGTTAATATCTCTTTTTATAAAGTTAATATCTAAAGAATAATTCAGATTTATCTGTACTAAGAATTAGTATATTTGAAACCGAAATCACCACTTAATTTGAGTTACTCTAAATCCAGATATGGAAGAAAAAAGCAATAAAAACGCTGTAGAAGCCTTACTTTCTGAATATAGAAATGTAATCATTGCTTTCCAGAAGGTTATTTCACCTATTTCCTATGCGAACTTAACAACTATAGTAGATTCAACCACTTCAAATTCAGATTGTCAATCCATACAATCTATTATTACACATGTTGTTAGTTCAGGGTATTCGTATGCTGGGTATATTCGAAAACAGATTAACTTAAGTGACAATCGCCCGGGAAAAATAACCCGAATGTCCATTACAGAATACCATAATGATTTAGAAAATTTGAAGGTTTATACCCAAGAAACTTTCAAAACAATAGAGGATGAAGATTTAGAAGAGTTCGATGAAGAAAAGAAAATACAAACCTCTTGGGGTCAAGTTTATGACATCGAACAAATGATGGAACATGCCGTAGTACATGTCTTAAGACATCGTCGCCAAATTGAAAAATATTTGAAACTTTTGTCAATGGAATAAAAAGAAAGCTCGTTAAACAAAACTAGGATCTTTTAATTTTATTCTTTTTCATGTAACACATTTTTATTTTTTATTCTTAGACCTAAGAATGGTTTTGCGATAAACAGCATAGTATTTTGAAACAAATAATGGTTGCTTCATCTTTGTTTTATCCCACTCTAATTCCGTAACAACAAAATCATAATGATCAAGAGTGTCTGCGCTTATATACTTTTTTTTAGGTTCCACTATTGTATAGTTTTTATATCCTTGAGAGAGTAAGTTAAATTCAAGATTATATCGCAATAAAGTGCCATTTAAAAAATATTTTTTATTTCCAACCATTTGCTTAATAATGCCATCAGATGTAATATTCAGGGCATTGTCTTTATCTTCGTAATTTAAAATACGAGAATTGAAATTGTAAAGGAGAATGAGTTGAAAAACTACAATAGAGTAAAAAAGATGTCTTAATTTAAGAGATTCGATATAGTGTTTATAGGGAATAAAAATAATCAAAACAATAAGAAGACTATAATAATTAAAAACTCGTGCAAAAGGATTTACTCTCTGAAGACTTACTAAAACAGCTGGAGCCAAAAAGCAAACTGTAGCAAAATAAATTTCAAATTTATGACCAGATTGTACAATTTTATAATAACTCCAACTCAATAAAATAGCTAAAATACTCCAATGAATTCCAGTTATTTGACTAACAGCAGATGGAAAATAAAAAGGCAAAGATTTTAAAGCTTGTAAAAACGACATAGGTTTTACAAATCGATTATTAGTAATACTTTCTATTCCGCATGTATACATAATTGGGGAATAGAGTAGCGCACAAAATATCAAAACGATGAGGAAGAGTATTGTTTGTTTCCAAAATAAATGAGGTTTTATAAGGACAATTAATGAATAGAGTGTAAGAATTGGATATATAAAAGTTGGTATCGTATATAAACCTAAAAGAGAAAACAATCCTAGCCAAACAAATGTTATTCGAGTTGGGACATTGTAACAAATTTTAAAAGTGTAATAAAGACTATTAATAAAAAAAAGATTAATGAGCCCATATCCTCTTGCCATATAACTATAATATATATTTAAGAATAGTAATGAAAAGACACATACAATCAAAAGAGCCATTTTTTGATTATAAAAAAAAATGATAAATCGATACAATGATAAGAGCGTTAGGATATTAATTCCAATAGAAACTAAGCGTAACTTTAGTAAATTTGAAAGCATTGGAATTTGATTCGTAAGGGTTGTTAGAATCGAAAATAGCACATGATTGTTTGGTGCTGGATATTGTGAAATGGCAGTATAAAAACCTTTATTAGTAAACAGAATAAAGGTGCATGATTCGTCAAAAGAAACGGGTAACGTTACGCAATAATAAAGTGAGATTGCGAATGAAACTAAAATAATATAAACCAAAATTAATGAAGTATTCTTATCTGCTTTAGAGGTCCACTTCATATAAAAAGGATTATAATTAAAACTATTGAATCGTGAAAAGGATTTTTAATTCTTAGAATAACCCGTTCAATTCCGCATTAATTTTATTCAAAATCATTCCCAAATCTTCAGGATTATTGACAAAATCAATATTGTCAACATCAATAACTAAAAGTTTTCCTTTGCTGTAAGTGTGAATCCAGGCTTCATAACGCTCATTCAATCGACTTAAATAATCTATCGAAATGGAATTTTCATATTCTCTTCCGCGTTTGTGAATTTGTGAAACTAAATTCGGAATGGAACTTCTCAAATAAATGAGCATATCCGGTGCCTCCACCAAAGATTCCATCAATTCAAATAAGGATTTGTAGTTTTCAAAATCACGATTGGTCATCAATCCCATAGCATGCAAATTGGGTGCGAAAATATGGGCGTCTTCATAAATCGTTCGATCTTGTATAATTTTTTTACCACTCTGACGAATTTGCAATACTTGGCGAAAACGACTGTTCAAGAAATATATCTGTAAGTTAAACGACCAACGTTCCATTTGATGGTAAAAATCATCCAAATACGGATTGTCTACAACGTCTTCAAAATGAGGCTCCCATTTAAAATGTTTCGCTAATAAACGAGTAAGTGTTGTTTTTCCTGCTCCGATGTTTCCTGCTACTGCTATGTGCATTATGGTACTGCTATTTTATAATTCGTAATTCCGTTGTCTGTAAAAATAGATAAAATTTGGTCTTTATAGGTAAAATTTTTAAAGGTTTTTTTGTCAATTTCAACTAGAGTCGATTTTTTATCTTTGAAATCGTATTCATACAATTCGTTTCCTTTTTTAAACAACAAAAGCGTATCTGAAATCCATTGAATTTGATCAAAGGGAGGAAGATTCCCCATCTGATCTATTTTCCCATATACATCACAACGAAAGGAATTTCCTTCCTCGTCAATCCATTGAAAATAATTAAAACCAGACTCATAATAAGTGACATTATTCGTAAAAGGTGTAGTCAAAGTTTTAAATTCTCTTTTAGTATACTCATACAAACCAATTTTCTGTGACAAGTTATTGTAAATCCATAATCGATTACCAGCCGCAAGCCCAATTGCTATGGCAATAATCGGATTAGTTGAATCGTTGAGATTGATGCTTGCGGTTTCATTTAACTGATTGTCAAGGAGAATTACCGCGTTAAAATCCTGATAAAACAACACTATTTTTAAAGGGTTTTGCAAATCTACTTTCGTAATTTTTCCCAACTGAAGGTTTTTATACTGCCATTTTTGCTCCCCAAATTGTTTCGTCAAAACGTTATTAGTAATAGAGTAAATAGCGCCTAATGCATCATAACCTACAAAGGCATCGGCTTTCATATCGAAAGTGTTCATCAATACCGGTTTTTGCGCCAATCCATTCCATGCACAAAATAGCCAAAATAACAAATACACTTTTTTCATAAAACGAATTTACAATTCTTTTTTTTAATAATTAGTAGCTAATTCCTGCTGTTCACTATATCTTTTTTGCTTGTCAAGTTGATTGCTTCCATAGCACTTTATCGTAGCAAAAAAGGATGTCGTTGCCATCAGGGCTAAAAAAAGCCCGACTCCAATAAGAAGTTAGGCTTTTATTTGCGCTCTTTGCGCTATACTTAGCGTGTTTTTTGATTATAAACCAAACGCCGCTTTAACTTTCTCCACAAAATCTAATTTCTCCCAAGTAAACAATTCAACAGTAACTGTTTTTTCATTTCCACCTGGAGCTCTAAACGTTTTTGTTACAGTTTCAGGAGTTCTCCCCATGTGTCCGTAAGCAGCAGTTTCGCTATAAATTGGATTTCTTAATTTCAATCGTTGCTCAATAAAGTAAGGACGCATGTCAAAAATAGCTTCTACTTTTTTAGCGATTTCACCATTAGTCATGTTCACTTTAGCAGTACCATAAGTTTCAACAAAAATCCCCATCGGTTGAGCCACTCCAATGGCATACGAAACTTGTACTAATATTTCATCTGCAACTCCAGCCGCAACAAGGTTTTTAGCAATGTGACGTGTCGCATACGCCGCACTTCTATCTACTTTACTTGGGTCTTTTCCTGAGAAAGCACCACCACCGTGAGCACCTTTACCACCGTAAGTGTCCACAATAATTTTTCTTCCTGTCAATCCCGTATCTCCGTGAGGTCCACCAATTACGAATTTCCCAGTTGGATTGATATGGTATTGAATTTTGTCATTAAACAAATGCGCATATTCCGGATATTTGGTTTTCACTCTCGGAATCAAGATAGCAACCAAATCACTTTTTATTTTCGCCAACATTTTTGTTTCCTCATCAAAATCATCGTGTTGTGTAGAAATTACGATTGCATCAATACGAACCGGTTTATTATCGTCAGAATATTCTAAAGTAACTTGCGATTTCGCATCAGGACGTAGATATTTAATTTCGTTATTTTCTCTTCTCAAATTCGCTAATTCAATCAAAAGCGCATGCGAAAGATCTAATGCCAAAGGCATATGATTCTGAGTTTCATTGGTAGCATAGCCAAACATCATTCCTTGGTCACCCGCACCTTGATCTTCTGGATTTGCTCTTTCAACTCCTTGATTAATATCAGAAGATTGCTCGTGAATCGCTGAAAGCACACCGCAAGAATCCGCTTCAAACATATATTCGCTTTTCGTATATCCAATTTTTCGGATTACTTCACGGGCAATTTGTTGTACGTCTAAATAGGTATTTGATTTTACTTCACCCGCTAAAATTACTTGACCTGTAGTAACCAAAGTTTCACAAGCTACTTTAGAAGTTGGGTCGAATGCCATGAAGTTATCAATCAATGCATCCGAAATTTGATCAGCTACTTTGTCAGGATGTCCTTCACTCACTGATTCTGACGTAAATAAATAAGCCATAATAATTGTTTTATTTTAAATTAATGAAACGAAAAAAAAGATTGCTAATAAAACTAAAGAAGAGAATTTCTGCTTTAGCATTTTTTTTGACTCTCAAAATAACTAGAGTCAGAGGTTGCAATCAGTTCAAATTTTTCCTCTTGATTTTCGGTTGCAAATGTATGAAACCATTTTTGATTAGAAAAAATTTTTTAGAGTAGTTTTTTTTATTAGTTTTGTCCCTTAACTATTTAATAAAACTATTATGAAAAAACTATTACTTTCTTTATTAATCCTCTGCGGATTAAATGCCCATGCTCAAGTTTCAATATTTGATGATTCTTTCGAATTTTATGACGATTTTGCAATTGCAGATGTTGGAGATTGGACCTTAACTGATGTTGATTTGAAAGCAACTTATGGGTTTACAGGTGTTACTTTTCTTAACACTGGAGTACCAAAGTCATTCCAAGTGTTTAACGCTACAACTACAACACCAGCTCTTACTCCATCAGCTACAGCAGATTGGTCAGCTAGAACTGGAGATAAACACATGGTATGTTTTGCAGCTTCTACAGCACCACCAGTTAATAATGATTGGTTGATTTCTCCACAAATTACTTTAGGGAATACAAATACAATTAAATTTTGGGCTAAAGCTTGTGACGCTACGTATTTTCAAGAAAGATTTAGCGTTTGGGTATCTACAACTGGAACAGCTGTAGCAGATTTTACTAAAATTTCTGCAGGAGCTTATATTACAACACCTAACATCACTTGGGTAGAATATACGTATAACTTAGCAGCTTCATATGATGGTTTACCTGTATACGTTGGTATCAAATGTACATCTCCAGACATGTTTGGTTTTGCAGTTGACGATTTTTCAGTTACTGCTGTTACTTTAGGAACTGAAGGTTTCTTTGCTTCAAACTATGCAGTATATCCAAACCCAGCTTCTTCTGTTTTGAATATTAGCTCTAAAAACACGACTGTTTTTAACCAAGTTCAACTTACTGATATTAATGGTAGAATTGTAAAATCAGAAAAAAATACTGGAGTTATTACTACTCAAATTAATATTGCAGATTTAAATGCGGGTGTTTACTTCTTAAAAGTAACTTCTGATCTAGGAAGTTTTAGTACAAAAGTTGTAAAAAAATAATTTTTATCCACAAATAAAAAACCTGATTCCGAAAAGAATCAGGTTTTTTTTTGAATATTTGTGAAACTTTTAAAACTACTCATCATGAAACAATATCTACTTTACATAGGCCTATTCATAAATTTCGGTACACTGCAAGCCCAAACCCTATTCACTGAAAATTTTGATGTTTTTCCATCAGCATGGACAAAAACCAACCAAAGCCAACCCGTAGGGCTTTCCAATTGGCAACAAGGAAATGTAAGCGCTTTCGGTACTGGTTTCAACGGTGGGGCGACTTCTTATGCAGGTGTAAATTATAACAGTGTAGCAGCAGGAACACCTGGAACGATTAGTAATTGGCTTATATCACCAAGTATCAGTCTTCAAGATGGTGATGTAGTGAAGTTTTATACAAGAGCAGGAAGTAATTTTAGTAGCATTCCAGATCGTTTGGAATTACGCCTAAGTGCTGCAGGCGATGCATCGGTTATTCCATCAACAGGGAGTGCCGATTTAGGTAGTTTTACTACTTTAGCAGCAAGTGTAAATCCCAATCTAGCACCATCTGTTTACCCTGTAACATGGACAGAAGTGCTATACACAGTATCAGGTTTGCCTACAGCAACCAATTGTAAATTAGCATTTCGTTATTATGTAACCAACGGTGGACCTTCAGGTTCCAATGGTAACGCAATCTGGATTGACGCACTCTCAATCAATCGTGTTTTAAGTACAGATTCTTTTTTCAAAAACAATTTTGCTGTATCGCCAAACCCAGCCAGTGATGTAGTAAACATTACTAACAATGCAACATCTACAATCACTTCAATCCAACTTACGGATATGAATGGTCGTACTGTAAAAGAAGTAAAAGGAAAGGTGGATCAAATCAACATCAGCGAATTAAACGCTGGAGTTTATTTCTTAAAAATTAATTCTAACCAAGGAACGGGTTCGTCTAAAATTATCAAAAAATAATTTTTCAACACAAATAAAAAAACCTGATTTCTAAAAGAGTCAGGTTTTTTTTATGCATTGTCTTTTCTCTTTCATCTTTCATCTCTTCCTACTACAACGTTGTCGCATTTATTTTTGAAAAAGTTATTGCAAAAACCATTTCTATTCCCTTACTTTGCCCTGTTCTTAATTTTATTGATCGTTATCACGAAAGCCAGAGGGATTAGACCCGTCGAAAGCTTAGCAACCCTTTACCATAAAGAAGGTGCTACATTCTACCAAGCGCAAGTTTGGACAGATAACCACGAGAATTTCTCTCACTTTTTACGATAACAATTTTATTTTTTAGGAGCTAATCCCGCTGTCCTCTGCAATCTTTTGTGCCAAAAAACGTCACAAAAGGATTTACGTTGCCATCGGGGCTAGGGTAATCAATTTCAAAACAACACTTGGCGTCTTAACGCCTTTGCGAGCAAAAAAATATGGCAACAATTCAACAAGCAATTCAAAACCGAATCCTCGTTCTCGACGGTGCCATGGGTACCATGCTGCAACGTCACAATTTCTCTGAAGAGGATTTTCGTGGACAACGATTCAAAGATTTTCCTCATTCCCTAAAAGGAAACAACGATTTACTATCCATCACGCAACCAGCTGCCATACGTGACGTTCACGCACAATATTTCGAAGCCGGTGCCGATATCGTAGAAACCAATACATTTTCAAGTACCACCATCGGAATGGCAGATTACCATCTCGAAGATTTGGTGTATGACCTCAATTTTCAATCGGCTAAAATTGCCCGTGAAGTAGCAGACGAATTCACTGCTAAAAATCCAGATAAACCTCGATTCGTAGCAGGCTCGATTGGTCCAACGAATAGAACGGCGAGCATGAGTCCAGATGTTAATGATCCGGGTTTTCGAGCCGTAACTTTCGATGACCTTCGTATTGCCTACAAACAACAAGTAGAAGCCTTAATGGATGGAGGTTGCGACTTACTACTAGTAGAAACTATCTTCGACACACTCAATGCCAAAGCGGCTTTGTTCGCTATCGAAGAAGTTAAAGAAGAACGCAACATCGATATACCCATTATGGTTTCAGGAACGATTACCGACGCTTCAGGTAGAACACTTTCTGGTCAAACGGTCGAAGCTTTTCTGATTTCAATTTCCCATATTCCATTGTTAAGCGTCGGTTTCAATTGTGCACTGGGCGCCGATCAACTCAAACCCTATCTCAAAAGATTGGCAAGAAATACTTCTTTAAATATTTCGGCACATCCGAATGCTGGATTGCCAAACGCCTTTGGTCAATACGATCAAACTGCCGCAGAAATGCAAGTGTTAATTCGAGAGTATTTAGAAGAAAACTTAATCAATATCATTGGAGGTTGCTGCGGAACAACGCCGGAACACATCAAGTTGATTGCTGAAGTCGCAGCAGAATTCAAGCCTAGAACCATTTTAGAAACGATCGAATAACAATGGAAAAAAAGTATCTAAAACTTTCAGGTCTCGAACCATTAATCATAACACCCGAGACGAATTTCGTAAATGTCGGTGAACGCACCAACGTAACAGGTTCTCGTAAATTCCTACGATTAATTAAAGAAGAACGCTACGAAGAAGCATTGTCTGTTGCTCGTGATCAAGTAGAAGGCGGTGCCCAAATCATCGATATTAATATGGATGAAGGTATGCTCGACGGGGTTCATGCGATGACGACTTTTTTAAATTTAATAGCATCTGAACCTGATATTTCACGTGTTCCAGTCATGATCGATAGCTCAAAATGGGAAATCATCGAAGCCGGTTTGAAAGTCGCTCAAGGAAAATGTGTCGTCAATTCTATCTCGCTAAAAGAAGGGGAAGCCGCTTTTGTTCACCATGCCAAATTGGTCAAACGATACGGAGCCGCCGTAATTGTAATGGCTTTCGACGAAAAAGGTCAAGCCGATAATTACGAAAGACGCATCGAAATTTGCAAACGTTCGTATGATATTCTTGTGAATGAAGTAGGTTTTCCGGCTGAAGATATCATCTTCGACCCGAATATATTTCCTGTTGCCACCGGAATGGACGAGCATAAATTAAATGCACTCGATTTCTTCCACGCCACCAAATGGATAAGAGAAAATCTGCCGTATGCACACATAAGTGGAGGTGTTAGCAATGTCTCGTTTTCCTTTAGAGGTAATGATAAAGTGCGCGAAGCCATGCACTCCGTTTTCTTGTATCATGCCATTCAAAATGGGATGACGATGGGAATTGTAAACCCGGAAATGCTGGAAGTATATGACGAAATTCCAAAAGATTTACTCGAACATGTTGAAGATGTATTACTCAATAGAAGGGAAGATGCCACAGAACGGTTACTCGATTTTGCTGAAAATGTAAAAGGGGATGCCAAAAGCAATGAGAAAGCAATTCAAGAATGGCGTTCGGGAACAATTCAAGAAAGATTAACCCATTCTTTGGTAAAAGGAATTGATGAGTTTATAGAAATAGATATTGAAGAAGCAAGGTTAGCAGCCGCAAAACCTATTGAAGTCATCGAAATTAATTTGATGGCGGGCATGAATGTCGTGGGTGATTTGTTTGGGTCAGGAAAAATGTTCTTGCCTCAAGTGGTAAAATCTGCACGTGTCATGAAAAAAGCGGTAGCTTATTTATTGCCTTTTATCGAAGCGCAGAAAGACGGAAAATCGTCATCTGCAGGTAAAATTTTAATGGCAACCGTAAAAGGCGATGTACATGATATCGGGAAAAACATTGTTTCAGTAGTTTTAGGTTGTAATAATTATGAAATCATTGATTTGGGTGTGATGGTGCAACCAGAAAGAATCATCGAAATGGCCATCAAAGAAAATGTAGATATTATCGGTTTAAGCGGATTGATAACGCCATCCTTAGATGAAATGGTTTATCTCGCGAAAGAATTAAACAAACTCAATATCAAAATTCCAATTATGATTGGAGGCGCGACAACTTCTCGTGCGCATACTGCCGTGAAAATTGCCCCTGAGTATAATGAAACTGTGGTGCATGTCAACGATGCGTCACGTGCTGTAACTGTTGCAGGAAATTTATTAAACGCAGATAATTTAGACTATTCAAAAGCATTGCGATCGGAATACGACGAGTTACGTGAAGGTTATTTGAATCGAAGTCGTGACAAGAATTTTCTAACGATAGAACAAGCTCGATTGAATAAACTGAAATTAGACTGGGAAAATTTTAATCCAAAAAAACCTAATTTCATTGGGTCAAAAACAATAGAAGTTGAAATTGAAACCCTGATTCCGTACATCGACTGGACGCCTTTTTTCAGAACTTGGGAATTGTTTGGGAAGTATCCCGCCATTTTGACTGATGAAGTGGTAGGGGAACAAGCAACGGACGTTTTTAAGGATGCTCAAGAAATGTTGGGTCAAATTTTGAAAGAAAACAAACTCACCGCCAAAGGGATTTATGGTATTTTCCCTGCCAACACAATCCATGATGATGATATTGAAATTACAACAGAACAGAGCATAAAATTCTTGACACTTCGCCAACAATCTCAAAAAACGAAAGGCGCTTTCAATATGGCGTTAGCTGATTTTGTAGCTCCAAAAGATTCTGGCAAACAGGATTATATGGGATGCTTTTGTGTCACAACTGGTTTTGGAGTAGACGAATGGGCCGCTGAATTTGAAAAAAATCTAGACGATTACAACTCCATCATGATCAAAGCCCTAGCGGATCGTTTGGCGGAAGCATTTGCGGAATATTTGCATGAGAAAGTCCGTAAAGAAATTTGGGGTTACGCAGCCGATGAAAACCTTGATAAAGTCGATTTGATCGAAGAAGAATACAAAGGCATTCGCCCTGCACCAGGATATCCAGCCTGTCCTGATCATCTTGAGAAACCAACGATTTGGAAACTCTTGAAAGTCGAAGAAGAAATTGGCGTTAAACTTACCGAAAGTATGGCGATGTGGCCAGCATCTTCTGTATCTGGGTATTATTTCGGAAATCCAGAAAGCAAGTATTTTGGTTTGGGAAAAATCAAAGAAGATCAAGTCATCGATTACGCCAAACGAAGAAGTATCAGTACAGAACAAGCCACTAAATGGCTTAACCCGAATATAGCAGATTAAGAACAGTTGTCCGTTAATAGTTGCAGTTTTTACAGCTCACAACTTACAACTCACAACTCACAACTAAAAAACATGAAAGTAACCCAACACATAGAAAACGCTCAAGGAAAACCCTTATTCTCCTTCGAAATTTTACCGCCTTTGAAAGGGCAAAACATTCAATCTATTTTTGACAGTATTGATCCGTTAATGGAGTTCAATCCACCATTTATCGATGTAACATACCATCGTGAAGAATACGAATTCAAAGAATTGCCAAGTGGCTTGTTGCAAAAGAAAATTGTCAAGAAACGTCCAGGAACGGTTGGCATTTGTGCGGGGATTCAAAACAAATATACTGTAGATGCGATTCCACATATTTTGTGTGGAGGATTCTCCAAAGAAGACACCGAAAACTTACTCATCGATTTGGATTTCTTAGGCATCGATAATGTTGTAGCTCTTCGTGGCGATGCTTTGAAAACTGAAACGTATTTCAAACCTGAAAAAGACGGCAATGAATACGCCACGGATTTAGTTTTACAAATCAATAATTTGAATAATGGGATTTATTTGGATGAAGATTTGCAAAACACTTCCAAAACTAATTTTTGTATTGGAGTTGCGGGTTATCCAGAAAAACATATGGAAGCGCCAAGTTTAGATAGTGACATTCATTTTTTAAAACAAAAAATAAAAAACGGTGCCGAATATATTATTACTCAGATGTTTTTCGACAATCAAAAGTTTTTCGACTTTGTTGCTAAATGTAGAACGGCAGGTATAACAGTTCCTATTATTCCAGGTTTAAAACCAATTGCAACAAAAAAACAACTAAACTTAATTCCACATCGTTTTAGTCTAGAATTGCCTGACGATTTGATTATGGCGGTGGTGAAAGCCAAAGACAACGATGCAGTAAAACAAATCGGAATCGAATGGTGTATCGAACAAAGTAAAAGTTTGGTGTCAGCTGGAATTCCAGTATTGCATTATTATTCGATGGGTAAAGCGGAGAATATTAAGGCGATTGCAAAGGAAATATTTTAATAAAAAGAATATATTTACGACTTTATTAAAGTAAATGAGAAAGTGTTTTTGTGTTTTGATAGTATTGATGAATTCTGTTGTATTTGGCCAACAATTGGAGGACACAAATTCATTTGAAATTTACCAATTACGCGGAAACATTCTACCACACTCTAAGGAATTGTATCATTTAATTACAGGCCATCCAGAAGGTGTCATGGTTAGTTTTTCTAAAAAAACCCATGGTAAAGAGGCGTGGCAAAAACTCTATAATTATCCAGATTATGGAGGTTATTTTTTATATCAAGACTTTAAAAACGAAATTCTAGGGAAAAACTACGCTATTGGAGCGCATTATAATTTCTATTTCTTACATAGAAAATTACAATTCAAAATTGCACAAGGAATTGCCATGACTACCAATCCTTATGATAAAGTCGACAATAGTAAAAACAGAGCGTTTGGTTCTAAATATATGGGCAACACCAACTTTATGCTTAATTTTAAAAAAGAAAATTTAGCGGACGGTTTCGGATTGGAAGCAGGTTTCTTCTTTACACATTATTCTAATGGTAGATTCAAATCACCCAATAGCGGAATCAATACCTACGGAATAAATCTTGGACTTAATTATAATTTTTGCAAGTCCAAACCCAAAATTATAGACACGGTTACTGTTAGTTTAAAGTTTAATGAACCGATAAAATTTAATTTCGTTTTTCGAACCGGATTTAACGAAAGTATTACTATCGGAAGTGGTCAAAAACCATTCTACCATATTGGTTTTTATGCCGACAAACGAATCAATAAAAAGAGCGCTCTTCAATTGGGAGCGGATTTGTTCTTAACTACTTCAATCAAAGAGTATATTGTTTACCGATCCATAGCTTATCCAGAAGACCATATAGATCGCAATACCGATTATAAAAGAATTGGTTTATTTATCGGACATGAATTATTTATTAATAAGATTTCTCTAGAAACACAAGTAGGATATTATGTATATCGCCCTTTTGACCTAGATGTTCCAATATACGATCGTTTAGGAATGAAGTACTATTGGACACCTAAAATATATTCTGGAGTTGCTGTAAAAACACATGGGTTTTTAGCCGAAGCTACCGAGTTTTCCGTAGGTATTCGCTTATAATAATTGACAATGAAAAAATGTATTCTTCTTTTTAGTATTCTTCTACTTTTCATTCATTGTGAAAAGCCATACGATTGTATCAAATCAAGTGGTCCTATCAAATCAAAAGTTTTTGAAGGACTCACTTTTACTAAATTACTTGTCAATAAAAGAATTGCAGTGGTCATCACCGAGGGTCCAGAGTATATAGTTGAAGTAAAAACAGGAGAGAATTTAATCAACGATATTGAGGTTACAGTTTCTGGCGATTTATTGACGCTCACCGACAATACGAGCTGTAATTGGGTTCGAGATTACGGCGAAACTATAGTCTATATTACGGCGCCTAACATTACGCAAATTAATTCAAAAACAGAGCAAAATATATCTTCAAACGGTGTGCTTCATTTTCCACGTTTACATATTTTTTCTACCAACGAAATTGATGGCTATGCAGGAGCAGGAACTGGGGATTATTATTTATCGATAGACAATGAAAACTTAATAGTTGAAAACAATGATTTAGGTCGCTATTTCATTACAGGAAATACAGACTTATTACAGGTTAGTTTCTGGGAAAATGGAGGCGTTTTTCACGGCGAAAATTTATTTGCCAATACCATCAATTTTTACCACCGTGGCAGTAATGATTTGTTCATTCGTCCAACCAATTTCTTAAATGGGGATATATATAATGTTGGAGATGTCAATTGCTACTCGCGTCCACCTGCTGAAAATGTTCATGTCACAGAACATTATCGTGGGAGTTTAATTTATCGTTAGTTTTTTTAGGAGCTTTTTCCAGCTGTTCACTATATCTTTTTTGTTTTGTCAGCCCGAGCGCAGTCGAGTGGTTTTTTCTAAAACAAAAAAGGATGCCGCTGCCATCTGGGCTAGGCAATAACTTTCAATTGACAAATGGATAAAAATATTCTTTGATAGCAAACACTATTCTTTTAAAAGTTTTGTTTGAAAAAGTTCATTTTCAGTTTCGTATTTTAAAAGATACATTCCTGAACTTAATTCAGACACCGAAAGTACATCGCCATTAATGATTGTTGATTTTATCAATCGCCCATTCAGGTCATATATAAAAACAGATTTGACTTTTTGAGAAAAAGTAATAATGTTTGAAGCTGGATTGGGTGAAACGGTACTATTTGCTTGGTTTGTAAACGCTTCGTTACTTAAAGGACTACAAAGTACATTTGTTAAAACCGCTTTGTCAACATTGGTTCCGTCTCCTAATTGTCCGTAGAGATTATACCCACAACCAAAAAGACGCCCGTCTAATTTTGTTATTACCGAATGATTGCCACCTGCAGCAACACTTTTCCAATCTGAATCACTACTTATTTGGTTAGGGACATTATCATTTCCTCCCAATTGGTTAGTCAATTGTCCAAAACCGTTATAACCCCAACCCCAAAGCGTATGATCGGCTTTTATGCCTATTGAAGAAAGTCCAGAAATACAAACGCTTATCCATTGATCCGTTCCTATTTGAACGGGTGCGATTTTATCGATGTAAGTACCATCTCCTATTTCTCCCAAATTGTTTTTTCCCCAAGCCCATAGTGTACCATCTGTTTTAATTCCTAATACAGTATAAGGTCCAGCAGAAATATATTTCCAATTGTTAGCAGTTCCAACTTGTACCGGAGTATACGAAGCATTAAGATTCCCATATCCTAACTGACCGTACGTGTTATCACCCCATGACCATAACGTTCCGTTTTCTTTTATTGCATAGGAGCTCATAAATCCTCCGCCAGCTACAAACTTCCATGCCTCACTGCTAATTAGAGTTGGTTCCAACCTAGTAATCGTAGTGCCATCGCCCAATTGTCCGCTAAAATTATAACCCCATGACCACAACGAATTATCCGTTTTAACTCCCAAACAAGATGAAAATCCAGCTGAAACAGATTTCCAAAAAGAGTCTCCCAATCGTATTGGTATAGGCTGAATTATAGTAGTTCCATTTCCTAGTTGCCCATCATAATTGTATCCCCAACCCCACAGTGCCCCATCAGTTTTTAAGGCCAAAGAATGTCCATAATTAGCGGTAATAATTTCCCAATCAGTGGCGGTGCTTATTTGGTAAGGAGTATATCGATTAAAGTTAGTTCCATCACCTAAAGAACTTTCAAAATTTCTTCCCCAAGTCCAAAGCGTTCCATCATTCTTAATAGCTGTTGTCCGATTTTCGCCAGCAGTAATAGTTCGCCAACATTGAGCTTTGGCAGTACTTAAACCTAAAATGGTGCAGAAAATAAATGTAAAAGTCTTGAGAGTACGTAGTTTAAATTTCATAGTTTATTTTATTTAATGCTCGTTTATTCAATTTCAATAAACTTACAACTTCTTCGTCACTTCTCGAAACAAACTTTCTAAATTCTTGTTTCTTAAATTGAGTTGTAACGTTTTCAATCCATGTTCTTGAGCAAAATCAAAAACTACGGGACGCATATCTTGGTCGGATATAAAGGTTAATTCCCAAATATTTCCATTGCTATTATTTGAGCTAATCAAATTCGGTATCGCTGCAATAATCTCCGTATCGATTGTTTTATCAAATTCAACTTCTATAATTTGTTCTTCCCCTTTTGATTGTATTGTATCTATTTTCTTATCCGTAACAATTTTACCGCCATCAATAATAATCACTCGATCGCAAATGGCTTCTACTTCTTGCATTATATGAGTGGAAAGAAAAACCGTTTTGTCTTTACCAACATTTCGAATCACATTTCGAATCTCCACAAGTTGATTCGGGTCTAAACCTGTTGTAGGTTCATCCAATATCAAAACATCAGGATTATGCAGTAATGCATTTGCTAAACCAACTCTTTGGCGATATCCTTTCGATAATTGGCCGATTTTCTTATGACGTTCAGACATTAAGCCGGTTAAGAGAATCACTTCCTCAATTCGGTTTTTAGAGACTCCATAAACATTGGCATTGAATTCTAAATATTCACGAACATACAAATCCAAATACAAAGGATTGTGCTCTGGCAAATATCCAATCGATTGTTGCACTAACAAAGGTTGAGTTTTTACATCATAGCCATTCACAAAAGCTTGACCTTCATCAGCAGATAAATAAGTCGTCAGGATTTTCATCAATGTCGATTTTCCAGCACCATTGGGTCCCAAAAAACCAACGATTTCTCCTTTCTGAATCGTAAAGGAAACTTGGTTTAATGCTTTTTGAGCACCATAACTTTTAGAAAGAACACGAACTTCTATCGACATATATTTTGATTTGAAACAAAAGTAAAGAATACTCAAGGAAATTTTCAAAAAAAAATAATCTTTTGTGAAAGCGTAAACATTTTTTTTTACTTTAGCAATCCAATTATTGTTACCCATGTTGAATAACCGTTTCTATTTTAGCAATTCACTTTATTTCTTCTGCAAAGAAGCAAGGGATTGTGGTATGGTTATTTGAAAAATTATTAATTCAAAAAATATACAAATCCCGATGCGAATCGGGATTTTTTTTTAGCATTTTTATATGAAGCATAGTATTGCCATACAAGGAATCAAAGGCTCTTTTCACCATCAAGTCGTGTTAGAGTATTTCCCAGAAGAAAACGACATTGAGGAATGTTTGTCTTTCGAGGAAGTGGTCGATAGTTTATTATCGGGGCAATCTTCACAAGCTGTTATGGCTTTAGAAAACTCCATCGCGGGTTCAATTATTCCCAATTATGCCTTAATCGATAAGAATAGTTTGCACATTGTCGGGGAACATTACTTAGATATTCATCAAAACCTAATGGTATTGAATGGACAGACTATTGAAGACATAAAAGAAATTCATTCACATCCAATGGCTTTATTACAATGCATGGATTTTCTTAAAAAACATCCTTACATTAAATTGGTAGAAGACAAAGATACCGCGGAAACAGCGCGAAGAATTCACCAACATCAACTCAAAGGAATCGCAGCAATTGCTAGTAAAGCCGCTTCGCAAATGTATAATTTGAATATCATTGCGCCTGAAATACAAACAATCAACAACAACATGACACGTTTTGTAATTGTAACAAAACATAAATCCGATGCTGTAAAAGAAAATATAAATAAAGCATCATTAAAGTTTGAATTGGATCATAAACGTGGTAGCCTTGCCGCTGTTCTCAATGTGATGAGCGATTGCAAATTGAATCTCACTAAAATCCAATCTTTGCCAAAAATTGAAACTCCTTGGAAATATTCTTTTTTTGTAGATGTGACTTTCGAAAATTACGACGATTTTGAAAAAGCAAAGACAATCATTAATATCATGGCAGAACATTTTAAAATTTTGGGTGAATATCAAAACAAACAACCATGATCAAAACAGCTAAAAGATTAGAAACGATAGAAGAGTACTATTTCTCAACCAAATTGAGAGAGGTTCGGCAGTTGCAATCCGAAGGAAAACTAATTATCAATATGGGAATTGGAAGCCCTGATTTAGCGCCTCATTCCTCTGTTATTAAAGCCATTCAAGCTGCCGTAATAGAAGAAAACGCCCATCAATATCAAAGCTATCAAGGTTTGCCTGAACTTCGAAATGGAATGGCTCATTTTTACCAAAAACATTTTCAAGTGGCATTGAATCCGACTACTGAAATATTGCCGCTTATGGGTTCTAAAGAAGGAATCATGCATATTTCGTTGGCTTTTTTGAATGAAGGCGATCAAGTATTAATTCCAAATCCAGGCTATCCGACTTATAGTTCAGTTACCAAATTAGTCGGAGCGAAACCAGTTTTTTATGATCTGCAAGAAGATTCAAATTGGGAACCCGATTTCGAGGCTTTAGAAAAACTAGATTTGTCAAAAGTAAAATTGATGTGGGTTTCGTACCCGCACATGCCAACAGGAGCAACGGGTAGTTTGACGTTATTTAAAAAGTTAATCACTTTTGCTAGAAAGCACCAGATTCTTTTGATTAATGACAATCCGTATAGTTTTGTTTTGAATGACAATCCAATTTCAATTTTGCAGATTGAAGGCGCGAAAGAGATAGCAATAGAACTTAATTCACTATCCAAGACTTTCAATATGGCGGGTTGGCGAATTGGTTGGGTTTCTGGGAAAGTCGAATTCATCGAAGCGATTCTAAAAGTAAAAAGCAATATGGATAGCGGTATGTTTTACGGGATTCAAAAAGGAGCCATTGCCGCTTTACAACTTGATAATTCATGGTTTGTGGAACTTAATAAAGTTTACGCTTCAAGACGCGCATTGATTTTTGAATTGGCGGAGCAACTACATTGCACTTTCGACAGAAAATCAGTGGGCTTATTTGTTTGGGCGAAATTGCCCGATGGCGTTGAATCATCAGAGCAATTTATCGATGATATATTATACAACAAACACATTTTTATTACGCCTGGAACGATTTTCGGCAGCCAAGGAGAAGGATATGTTCGATTTTCATTATGCGTTACAGCAGAAAAAATTAAAGAGGCGATTGAGAGATTTCATTCGACAAAAGATAACCGATAACAAATAGCTATGAAAGTTTACATCATCGGAGTAGGATTAATAGGAGGTTCCATGGCGTTGGATATTCAATCTCATTTTACCCATGCGAAAGTGTTTGGCATGGATGCGAACGAACGCCATTTGGAAGAAGCGCTTCAATTGGGAATAATACAACAGCAAGCCACTTTCGGAGATTTACACGAAGCAGATGTTGTTATTCTGTCCGTTCCTGTGGATATTTGTCTCACAGTTTTGCCTCAAATATTGGATAGTATTGGTGAACAAACGATTGTATTTGATGTTGGTTCTACTAAACTTCCAATTTGTGAATCAATAGCAAATCACCCGAAAAGAAACCATTTTATGGCAACACATCCTATTGCTGGAACGGAGTTTTCTGGACCTGCAGCGGCAGTTAGGAATCTCTTTCAGGGAAAGACCAATATCATTTGTGAAGTAGAGAAAACGTCTTTTAAATTGCAAGAAAAAGCATTAGAGGTGTTTCAGAAATTGGGCATGAGAATTCGGTATATGAATCCAAAATCGCATGACAAACACATTGCGTATGTTTCGCATTTGTCGCATATAAGTTCCTTTATGCTCGGAAAAACCGTCATCGAAAAAGAAAAAGACGAGCGTGATATTTTTGATATGGCGGGTAGTGGATTTGAGAGCACCGTGCGATTGGCGAAGAGTTCTCCTGCAATGTGGACGCCCATTTTTCAACAAAACAAAAAACAAGTGGTGAAAAGTTTGGAAGAATACATCGCCAATTTGACGCAATTTAAAGAATTACTAGAACAAGACAATTACGAAGCAGTTTTTGAAGAAATGCAAAGTGTAAATAAGATTCGTGAGATATTAACAGGAATGAAGAAATAAGCAACAGAGTTCCTGAGTCTCTGAGTTTCTACGAAATACTCAGAAACTTCTTTGCTCAGGAACTCAGAAACTCTAAAAAAAACTATGGGAAATAATGCAAAAATGAGAACGTGGCTGGATGATTTTAAATTGACGCATCCATTAGTAATAGCCGGTCCGTGTAGCGCGGAAACCGAAGAGCAAGTGTTGAAAATCGCACACGAATTGAAAGATTCCGATGTAAGTATTTACCGCGCTGGGATTTGGAAACCACGTACGCGACCAGGTGGTTTTGAAGGTGTTGGTGCCATTGGATTAAAATGGTTGCAAAAAGCCAAAGCCGAAACAGGATTATTGATGGCGACAGAAGTGGCCAATGCGGCGCATGTAAAACTGGCATTGGAACACGATATTGATGTATTGTGGATTGGAGCTCGAACAACTGTAAACCCTTTTGCGGTGCAGGAAATAGCCGATGCTTTGCAAAATACAGATAAAATTGTTTTGGTTAAAAACCCAGTAAATCCCGATTTAGCCTTATGGATTGGTGGTGTTGAAAGATTACATAATGCAGGAATTAAAAAATTAGGCGTGATTCATAGAGGATTTTCGACGTATGAAAAAACAAAATACCGCAATATTCCAGAATGGCAATTGCCTATTGAGCTCCAAAGTAGATTTCCTGATTTACCACTAATTTGCGATCCATCTCATATTACAGGAAAAAGAGACATGATACAGGAAGTTTCCCAACAAGCACTCGATTTGAATTACGATGGCTTGATTATCGAAACACATTGTGATCCCGACAACGCATGGAGTGATGCTGCTCAACAAGTGACACCAACGGTTTTAAAACAGATTTTCAAGGATTTACGGATACGAAAAACAAGTACAGATGAAGATGATTTCAATACGAAAATGATCAAACTTCGCGCAGATATAGACATTGCAGACAGTAAATTATTGGAAATATTAGGCAAAAGAATGAAAGTGGCGGATCAAATCGGAGCGTTGAAAAAAGAGAAAAACATAGCGGTACTTCAAAACAAACGTTGGAATGAAATTCTTGAGAAAATGATAGTAGAGGGTGAAGAACGAGGCTTGAGTGAAGAATTTATTTTAAGATTGTTTAAGGCGATTCACCAGGAAAGCATTAGTCATCAGGAGAAAGTGATAAATAGTTAAACAAAAGAATTTAATTTATGAAGAACAAAAATAACCTTCATTAGTACTGAAGGTTTTTTTGTATCATTGCCAAAAATTTAGTTCAACCTATTTAATAACACTTTTAATTTTTACAAATGAAAAAAAATGTATTTCTTTTTTTCTTTTTTCTTTTCACATTCATCAATTTGAATGCTCAGAACAAAATTGATAAAATTTCTATGACTTATGGAGAAGAATTAGCCGATGATAAACAAAAAATCGTCAAAATTATTGGTGAATCCAATGGGAAAATATTTGGACTTGGATTGAATAAAGAAGATTATTTTATTAAAATTTTCGACTCTAAATCAATGAAGTTACTTTCTTCAAATGCTATTGTTATTCCTCAAATGACGAATAAAGAAGTAGATTTTGAAGATATTTTTTTAATAAATAATAAACTTTACGCTATTGGAAGTACCTTTAATAAAAGTGATAAAACTTTTAATTTAATAGGAGCTGAAATTTCAGAAAAAGGTATATTAAATAAAAACACGATTAGTTTATTTAATTCAGTTGTAGCTAAGAAATCAGAAAGAGGAGATTTCTATTTTGAACTTTCTTCAGATGAAAAGACCTTACTAATCATGCATACGTGTCGTTTTCCAAAAGAAGATATGGTGCAATATGAAGTGAGATTGTTTGATGAGAACTTAAAATCATCTTTTGAAACTTCGGACAAAGTGAAATTTGATGATAGTAAAAAAGACTATGAATTTACTATTTCAGATTTTGATTTGAATTATAAAGGAGATGTTTTCTTAGTAATTAACGAAAGTTATAGAGATTCAAAAAAGAAAGAGCAAATTGAAAAGTTTGAAATTCATGCCTTTAAAAAAGAAAATGGTTATAAAAAAGAAGTCATTGACATCAATATCAAAGGAAAAGAGATTATCAATTGTAAAATGATGACTACCAACAAAAACACCTTGCAGTTAGTTGGTTTCTACTCTAGTGTACGTGCCAATGGAAAAGCAAATAAAGAATTAAAAGGAATTTATAATGCTAGTATAAATTTAGCTACAAACGTAAATGAAAACTTAAAATTCAATGAATTTGATTATGCAACCAAAGTTAAATTGTTAGGGGAAAGAAGAGCTAAAAAAGGAAAAGATTTAAAACCTTTATATAATATTACCACCCTAATTGAGAAAAATGATGGCGGTATTATCGTTCTTTCTGAATTGCAATTTATTTATGTTGGTCAAAGTCAAGGTTTCGGACCATTTGCTTTTACACCAGTTACCTATACTAAAAATGAAATTATTGTTACCTGTCTAAAGCCTGACGGTACCTTAGATTGGAGTAATGTTGTAGCTAAAGAGCAATCGGCAAGTGTAACAACAATGACAGTTACATTCGGAATTGGAGGCAATAGTGGCGGATTCTCCGTAGGAGGAACGTTAACGATTCCATTAGCTCAAATGGGTAAAGGTCCAGAATATTTAGGTTCGATTGCAATATATAAAGACGGAGTATTAAACATTCTTTTTAATGACAATGTAAAAAACAAAGGAATAACGGATATCGAACAAATTAAATCACTTGGAAATTATAATAATGCTGTTCCAACACTTTTTATATTTGATGAGAAAGGGAATATTACGAGAAAAGACCCTGAAGAGGTTGTGAAAAATGAATTGGTGCTTCGTCCTGCTGTTTTTTATAGAAAAACCCCAAAAGAATATATTATTTATTCTTCACGAAAAAAACAAGACAAACTTGGAAGGATGATTTTAGAAGATTAAATAGTAAAAAGGTTGTGAAATTTCGCAACCTTTTTTATTTGAATCAACTTTAAACTTAATAACTGTTTCTATTTTTTACCTTTGTAATTCATAATTTAAAATTCATCATTAATTTTGACAGGACTCGTCTATAAATCTACTGGAAGTTGGTATACCGTAAAATCCGAAAAAGGAGATTTTATCGAATGCCGTATGAAAGGAAAATTCCGCATGAAAGGCATCAAAAGCACCAATCCGATTGCTGTTGGTGATATTGTAGATTATGAATTGGAAGAATCGTCGGACACTATTACGGGAACTATTCACAACATTCACGAAAGGAAAAATTATATTGTCCGAAAATCCGTCAACTTGTCGCATCAAATGCACATCATTGCCTCGAATGTGGATTATGTTTTTTTGTTGATTACCATCAATAACCCTCCAACGACGACCAATTTTATAGATCGTTTTTTGGTCACCGCAGAAGCGTATGGAATAGAAACTATTTTAGTTTTTAATAAAATTGACACTTTTGACGAACCCACTTTAGACGAACAATTGTATTTACAACATATCTATCAAGAAATTGGCTACCAATGTCTTCGCGTTTCTGCCAAAGAAAATAAAGGAATTGAAGAATTAAAACAGTTGATGATTGGCAAAGTCAGTATGTTTTCGGGTCATTCAGGTGTTGGCAAATCAACTTTGGTTAATGCTATGGAACCGAGTTTGCATTTGAAAACAAAAACAATTTCAGAGCAAAGCAAACAAGGGCAACATACGACCACTTTTGCTGAAATGTATGATTTGAGTTTTGAAGCTAAAATCATCGATACACCAGGAATTAAAGGTTTTGGTATTGTCGATTTGGATAAAGAAGATATCAGTGGCTATTTTCCCGAGTTTTTCAAATTGAAAGACCAATGCAAATTCAACAATTGCTTGCACAAAGACGAACCCAATTGTGCCATAAAAAAAGCCTTAGAAAACGATCAGATTTCATGGTCGCGCTACAAAAATTACCTTCACATTTTAGAAGGCGATGAAGAACATTATCGAACCGATGTATATAATGAAGACCGCATTATCAGTGATCAATCTCGAAAATCATAGCCATTTATGAAAGTAGTTATTCAAAGAGTTTCTCAAGCTTCGGTAACCATCTCTCAAGAAATTGTGGCTAACATTCAATTAGGTTTGTTGGTTTTGGTTGGTATTGAAGAAGACGATACTTTTAATGATATACAATGGTTGTCAAATAAAATCATTCATCTCAGAATTTTCGCTGATGCAAATGAAGTGATGAACTTATCAATTAAAGAAGTTAATGGCGACATTATCGTTGTAAGCCAATTTACGCTTCACGCTTCTACCAAAAAAGGAAATCGACCATCGTATCTCAAAGCTGCTAAACCAGAATTTTCAATTCCGATGTATGAAAATTTTGTAAATGAATTAGAAATCGCATTAGGTAAGAAAATTCAAACTGGACAATTTGGAGCCGATATGAAAGTTTCGTTGCTCAACGACGGTCCGGTAACGATAATTATGGATTCTAAAAATAAGGAATAATGAATATAAAAAACTCTCAACTCGACGTAGATACATGGATCAAAGACCACGGTGTTCGCTATTTCAACGAGCTTACCAATATGGCTCAACTTACCGAAGAAGTCGGAGAAGTAGCGCGAATTATTGCCCGACGTTACGGAGAACAATCCGAGAAAGAATCCGATAAAAATAAAGATTTAGGCGAAGAATTAGCCGATGTGGTTTTTGTTGTTTTATGTCTAGCCAATCAAACCGGAATTGATCTTCAAGCCGCTTTCGATAAAAAAATGGATCTCAAAACCAACCGAGATCACAATCGTCATCACAACAATGAAAAACTAAAATAGTGTCTTTGCAACTCAATCGTTCGGAAGTAATTTTGTCTTCTAAAATTACTATTTCTGGTTCCAAATCAGAAACCAACCGATTGCTCTTGTTACAAGCTTTGTATCCGAATATCCTAGTAGAAAACGCCTCAATCTCAGACGATTCCCAAGTGATGATTCAGGCACTTAAAACTACGAATTCCGAAATCGACATTCACCATGCAGGAACCGCAATGCGCTTTCTCACCGCTTATTTTGCTATCCAAGAGGGACGAGAAGTTATTCTTACAGGTTCTTCTCGGATGAAGGAACGACCGATTCAAATTTTGGTGAATGCATTACGACAATTAGGAGCCGATATTGCATATGAAGAAAAAGAGGGTTTTCCGCCATTGCGAATTCGAGGCAGAAAATTGACCAACTCTACAGTTTCTATACAATCGAATGTCAGTAGTCAATACATTTCCGCCTTACTTTTGATCGCACCAAAACTCGAAAATGGATTGCATCTCACTTTGGAAGGCGAACTTACTTCAGTTCCTTACATTCAAATGACTTTGAATTTACTTCATCAAGTTGGAATCAAAAGCGAATTCAACCAGAATAAAATTATTGTTTTTCCAACAACCCAACTATCCAACAATTCAACAATCACCATAGAATCCGATTGGTCTTCAGCATCTTATTTCTATGCTATAATTGCGCTTTCAAAAGTAGGTACTCAAATTGCCCTTTCAAGCTTCAATGAAAATAGCCTACAAGGCGACTGTGCTTTAATAGAAATCTATAAAAATTTTGGAGTTGAAACTACTTTCAACGAAAACAATATTACTCTGAGAAAAATCAACCACCAACCAACAACTTTCAACCAACAACTCAATAATACACCCGATCTTGCGCAAACCATCGTCGTCACTTGCTTCGGATTGGGAATCGCTTGCCATCTTACAGGTTTGCATACACTTAAAATTAAAGAAACCGACCGATTGGTTGCGCTTCAAAATGAACTTTCAAAATTAGGCGCAGTGGTTTCTAGTACAAAAGATTCCATAACAATTGAAGCGTCAACTAAAATAAATTCCAACATCAAAATAAAAACCTATAACGACCACCGAATGGCGATGGCTTTTGCGCCGCTAGCTTTGCGAGTTCCTATTTTCATTGAAGATGCTGAGGTTGTGTCTAA
>CANHMG010000005.1 GCA_947461795.1 Flavobacteriaceae bacterium
AGAAAACGATAAAAAGATATTACTTTTTGTTAGGGAAAAGGCAAACGATGAAAAGGGAAATACAATGGGCTATGTTTTTATTGGTGAAGGAAATTTTAAAGAAAACGAAGGAGAAAAACCGATGAACATTAAATGGGAATTGAGTGAACCAATTCCAAACTATCTTTGGAAGGCATCGGCTAAAATGTCCGTTGGTTAATAACCCCGATGTCGCGGATTTACACCCGAGCGCAGCGAACAGACGAAGTAATCCGTGTCTACAAAAAAACTACATACCCAACTAGTCCGAAGATTTTACTCGCATGCGCGATTGAAACAAAAAAACCGCACTCACAACAAATTAGAAGTTTGCATTTCCTGATTGATAAACAATATAGAGTCCTTACCTCGTCATGGAGTAACAGGAACATATCATCCCATTTCTTCGGCATTGATAAGGAACATACCTGAAATAGCAGTATTGACTTCATTCAAATTGATTGTCGTGACTATCCTTTCGCAAAATCGCAGCATCCTATAAAATCCAATTTTCCAACAATGCTATTTAAATTTTACTATTTTAGCATCACCAATATCGTGTTATGCTGCAATTGCCAGAATCAAAATTGATGTTAGAAAAGCTAAAGAACGATTTAGCACCGGACTTGTTCTACCATTCCCTCGACCATACACTCGATGTCTATGCCGCAGCAAAATCGTTGGCAGCACAGGAGAATCTGTCTGACTCCGAAACAAAACTGCTTCTGGTGGCGGTCATATACCACGATGCGGGCTACCTGCAGCAAAGGGAAAACCACGAGCAGCTATCGTGCGACATCGTACGAAGCACTTTTCCCCGATTCGATTATTCACCCGAAGACATCGAAAAGATATGCAGTATCATCATGGCGACAAAATTGCCACAGCAACCTCGTTCGCTTTCCGAGCAAATTATTTGCGATGCCGACCTCGATTACCTGGGCCGCGATGACTTTTTTGAAACCGGAAACCTCTTGTATCTCGAACTGCATGCTGCTGGCCGTATGGCCGATACCACAGCATGGAATGTATTACAGATTGATTTTCTGCGACAACACCGTTACTTTACAGCAACAGCCCAAAGCTTGAGGGAACCTAAGAAACAAGAACATTTAAAACAATTGTTATCCCATAATACCGCACAACAATGAAAAAAATAGTCCACAAAGAATTATTGATCGACATCGTTTATGTTACCATTGGTATCCTTTTTTGCGGATTTGCACTCAAAGGATTCCTGATTCCAAATCATTTTTTCGACGGTGGCGTCACGGGAATTTCGCTACTATTGCATGAGCTCTATGGTTGGAATATCAATTATGTAATCATGCTGGCCAACCTACCACTCGTCATCATGGGGGCTTTTCTCGTCAATAAAACCTTTGCGATTAAAACATTACTGGGTATTTTGGGTTTGTCCATATGCTTGACACTTATTCCGTATCCACAGATCACTGCCGATAAATTGCTCGTGTCTATTTTTGGAGGTGCATTTATGGGCATCGGAATCGGTATGGCAATGCGTGGAGGGTTTGCGCTCGATGGCATCGAAGTGCTTGCGTTATACACTGGCAAACGTATTAGTTTTACAGTCAGTGAGATTATCCTCGGTATCAACATCATTATTTTCCTGATTGCTGCTATTGAGCTTGGGTTGCCAACGGCTTTGTATTCGATACTCACTTATTTCAGCGCCTCGCGCGTGATTAACTTTGTAGTGGAAGGAATTGAGGAATTCACAGGCGTAACCATCATCTCGGGCAAAAGCGAACTGGTTAAGGAAGAGCTCGTCATGCGATTGGGTCGTGGTATCACCGTATATAAAGGCGAGCGTGGTTTTTTGAAAGACAGTTTCAACGTCAGTCAACCTTGTGACATTGTTTTTACTGTTGTGACACGCCTCGAATTGCTTAAACTCAAGAACATTGTTCACGAACTTGATCCAAAGGCTTTTGTATTCACAAGTGTAATCAAGGAAACTGCCGGCGGGGTTTTAAGCCGAAAAGCAAGGCATTAATTTATTCCGTCACTTCATAAGTAACAACCGTTTTGGCTTTGTTCTTTAAAGTGAATTCGCCAGCAGGAATACAGCTGAACGATTCCTTCGCCTTGTGATAGGTTTCTTCGGTAATGAGAATCTGACCCGCTTTGGCGACCGATTGGAGTCTTTGCGCCAAGTTGACTGCATCTCCAATAACCGTATAGTCAAGTCTTTTGAGGGATTCTGAACCGATGTTTCCCGAAACCATTTCTCCTGAGTTGATTCCAATGGATATTTGAGGTTTGAAAGTAACGTCACCGAAAACGAGTTCCTCTGCTTTAGAAAGTTTTTCGCGAATCGCTAAGGCGGCATCAATCGCTCGGTCAAGATGGAAATCACCGCGGAATACTGCCATCACGGCATCGCCCATAAATTTATCGACGTGCCCGTTTTGATGGATAATTTCGTTAACTATGGTATCGAACAGCGAATTGAGTAAAGTCACAACGGTATTGGCAGAGATTTTTTCAGTAATCGCTGTAAAGCCGCAAACGTCTAGAAAAATTACGGTCGCATCGAGTATTTCATTCTTTAAAAGGCTGGTTTCAAATTCTTTGTGCGCCATGAAATTGAGTACATTTTCATCGACATACATTTTCAGGATGTTGTTTTCCTTTATCGCTTGTATCGTCTGTTGGAGCTGTTGTACATATACAATCGTTTTCTCAATGGTGAGTTCGAGGTCATCAAAATCTACAGGCTTGCACACAAAATCAAACGCGCCTTTGTTCATCGCAGACCGGATGTTTTGCATGTCGCCGTAAGCCGAAACCACTACAGCCTTCAGTGCTGGGTTGGCTTCTGCAAGGCGTGTGAGTAACGTGAGCCCGTCCATGATTGGCATATTGATATCGCTGAGAATCAAATCGAGGTCGGGGTGTTCGCTTACCAAAACAAGCGCTTCTTCACCATTCTGCGCAAAAATAAATTCGTAGATATTCTCCCGTATTTTTCTACGGAATTTTTGTTTCATTAGGATTTCCAAATCCGGTTCGTCATCAACTATCAGTATTTTGGCCATTACTAGGAAATATTTTTAAGTTTGTCTTTTAACAATTCGAAATCAAGCGGCTTGGTCAGAAAATCGTTGGCGCCGTTGGCAATTGCTTGTCGGCGGTTTTCTTCGTCGCCATAAGCGGTAACCATCATCACCATGGGTGGGGGAGCACTATACGAAGTCCGAATCTTCGATAACAATTCGATACCGCTCATGCCCGGCATATTGATATCCGACAAAATCAGAATCACTTCCGATCGGTGATCTCCTAAATAAGAAAGCGCCGCTTCTCCGGACAAAGCAAAATCAAATTCGATGTCCCCATTTCTTATTTCTTTGCGGAAGCGTTGTATAAACAAAGATTCTACGTCTGCTTCGTCGTCTACTACCAATATTTTCATCTGTTCTTTGTTGGCTTGTTTGTTTTGCTAAGGTAACTATTTTTTAAAAATCACTACGTGGTTTCCTTTTCGTAGGGAAGCGTTATGATAAACGTGCTGTATTCGCCTTCCTTGCTGTCAATTTTAATAGTCCCACCATGTTCCTTGATGATGATATCATAACTTAGGCTCAATCCCAATCCGGTGCCTTCACCAGTAGGTTTGGTCGTAAAGAAAGGCTGCAGGATTTTATCTTTGATCGCATCGGGAATACCTGTCCCGTTATCTTTTACAACGATTTCAACGGCATGGTCAATGAGACTCGTGCTGACCGAAATGCAGGGTTTGTAGTCTTTGTCAGCGAGTTGTTTCTGTCTCGTGGCGTAGAAAGCATTCGTAAACAAGTTGAGCAATACCCGACCAACATCCTGTGGTATTATTGCTACTTTTGGAAGCGCTGCATCTAAATTGGTCTGCAAGTCTGCATTAAAGTCTTTGTATTTTGCGCGAAGGCCGTGATAGGCAAGACGCAAATATTCATCCGCAAGCGCATTGATATTCGTCGGTTCTTTGACACCGGTACTGCTGCGCGAATGTTGTAGCATGCCTTTGACAATCGCGTCGGCTCGTTTGCCGTGATGGTTTATTTTTTCGAGGTTGGCTGTGATATCTCCCAAAAGTTCTTGTTCAAGCGTTTCATCGCGTTCGGAGGCACTTTTTGCTTTTTCCTCTTGAAGTTCCTCGATAAGTTCAATACTGACTTCAGAAAAATTATTGACAAAATTCAATGGGTTCTGAATTTCATGGGCGATACCTGCTGTAAGCTCACCTAACGACGCCATCTTCTCTGATTGGATTAGTTGTGCGTGGGTCGTTTTTAATTGAACCAGCGTATCATTGAGTGTACTATTGGTGGCGGACAACACCACGTTTTTTTCGTTGAGTTCATTTCTGGTCTTATCGAGGTCGTCAATCATATTATTGAATGCCTTCTCAAGCTGACCAATCTCATCGCGGTGGATGCGTTTTATCTTTTGGTTTAGGTCGCCTTCACCTACCTTGCGCGCCGCATCTCTCAAGGCAAGAACCGGCACGGAAATATTTCTAGCGAGCCAGAAACCAAGCAGAATTCCTAAGAGCAGTACAATGCCACTAACAATTGCTGACGTACTTTTTATTTTTGCTTTGCTTTCTTCGATGCCTTTGGTATTAAAGCCAAGCATGATGGCACCGGACATCATACCCGTTTTAAAAGGGGCTTTTTTGACAATCAAAGAATCGTTCGAGGTGATGTCAGGGCTTAGATGTTCCTTTTCAGGAAAAGTCCTGAATACTTTCTGTTTGATTTCGAATGCACTATGCGTAGCGTTCCATATCGTGTCCGACTGTATCATGCTGATGAACTGCAGGCGAGGGTCGCCTTTTACAAATTCCATTGCGGTTTGGACACCTTCAAAATTCTGCTCATTGATGGCAATCTTCACCCCTAACGCAACGGTGTTGGCCAAATTCTGTACTTCGTTCTCATAATTGCTGACCAATGATGCACCTTGTTGCTGCGGAAAATAATACAGCGTAAAAAATGAATACATCATTACAATGAAACAGATGGTAAGCCAAATCTTTGTTTTGAGACTGATGAGCATCTTAAATTGTTATTATAATTGAGGATAATGAAATGAACAGAAACAAACAAAGTTCATTTTAAAAGGAAGTTTTTCCATCGATTATGACTGATCTGATTTCTGCATTCGCTATAGGCTTGTCAATAATTCCAATTGCACCCGGATTTTGTGATACGAAATTTTGAAGATCAGTAACCGAAGTAAAAAAGACAGGCGCCTGTGATTTTCCCTGAAAAACCAAGGAGAGCCAGTACTTGTTGAGTTCATCACCCGACATATCATATACCTTCGACGAAGTTGTTTTTCCTAGTGGCGTATTGGTTTTCATCAGCGCAATCACGACGCGTTTGCCATTTTTCCATCGTTGGGTTTCTCCCATCAACACGGCCTTTAATTCGGATTGTTTCATCTCGGCAGGAACACCTGAAACATTGCCAATTGCTGACAATGTAGTTTGCTGTGCTTTCCCGGACATAGTAAAGACCAGACATCCCATCAAAAAGCTGTACTTTAGAAAAGCGCTTGGGCCAGAATATAGCGATATGAGTTTACTTGTCGTTTTCATATTAAAATCCAATAGCGAATTGAGCGGTTACTTTGTTGACAACAGGGCCAATTTCATTTTCAATGTGCTGATATTCGAGTTTTATTACAGCGAGGTAATCAATTTCATAACGTAAGCCAGCTACATAAGACTGCATGTTATTCTTTTTATAAAATAATTCCCCATCTTGATACTGGATATTGTCATAACGTACATAAGGTACATACTTTTCTTTTATTTTGTAGCCTGCATACGCATAGCCTGCCATTGTGTTTTTTGTACCAGTACTGTCAGTATGGTTCAACGCCATGGTGGTTTCTGCGAGAATTTCCAGTTTTTTTCCAAACCGAGAGACAGACGCAGAAATTAAATGTTGGTTGACCTGATGGTCCATGACCATACCATTATGCAGTTTAGCGCCTTTAGAAATCACATCGTAGTAATACGAAAGTCCAAGCCGTAACCGGTTAACAGGCTTGATGTGAAAGGCGGCAGTTACTGATTTAGACTTATCATTGTCTTCGACTTCGGAAGAACCCGATCCGTTGCCGACAAAAAGGTTGTACCCAAACTTTGATTTGCCGAGGTCTCTTCCTTCAAAACCGACACCGGTCGTATGCAATGGAATGATATTTTTGGAAAAAAGTAAAGGTCTGTCGATTGTAGGAAACAATACCCTGCCATGATGGAATGTGTCATTCCAATAATTCAGCGGTGTATGGACTTTACCCATAACGATATTGTGGTTGCCTATGAGGTTGTATGTAATAATGACCCTTTCGACACTTAACGCAAAGTCAGAATGCGCGGTCGAATCGAATTTAAAAACCGTTTCCCCAAGGAAAGATATCCTGTCATTGATTGCTGAAGTAATGTATAAGTCCTGTTCGCCAAAGCCGAAGTTTAACTTATCATTATAGCCCGAAGTAACATCTACAAAGCCACGAATATGTGTAGACTGGCCAAAAGAAATAGCCGCAACAAATAAAGATACATAGCAGGTAAAAAATAGTTTTATTTTCATTTAATTGCCTTAGTCTGATTTCTGAGGTTGAGTAAAAATATAGATTTTTTTTATCTTCGGAAAGATACTAAAAAAAAGTTAATGAATTGAAAGCATTCTTTAGTTTCAACGAATTAAATTGAAATCTGTCAAATTAAATTAGCTTCATCGTGTTTGAAATGACAGCTTTAGGAAAAGCAGGAAGTGATTGAAGTGATGAATCCAATATAGAAAATAAAGAAATTAAAACTAAAAAACGAACTACTGCTTATCAATAATCAACATATTCGGTAATCTCCAAACCATACCCAATCATCCCAACACGTTTGGCATGCTCGGCATTCGAGACCAAACGAATCTTCGAAATATCGATATCATGCAGAATTTGAGCCCCAATACCAAAATCCTTAACGTCCATTTTGATTTGTGGGGCTTTAAAAATGCCTTGCGTTTGTAAATTTTTCAATTCAACGATACGATTCAGCAAGTTAGTGGTTTGCAATTCCTGATTGATAAACAATATGGCGCCTTTTCCTTCATCATTAACAATCTGAAACATATCGTCTAGTTTCTTATCGGCATTGTTAGTTAAAGTACCCAAGATATCGTTATTCACCAAAGTAGAATTGATACGGGTAAGAATTGAATCTCCGATATTCCAGGTGCCTTTTGTTAAAGCAATATGGATTTGCTTATTGGTTGTTTGTTGATACGCTCTCAATCGAAATTTTCCAAAGCGGGTTTCTATATCAAAATCCTCTTTCTTGACAATCAAACTATCATGCTGCATGCGATAGGCTACTAAATCTTCAATGGAAACCAGTTTCAAATCGAACTTCTTCGCCACTTCCACTAATTGCGGTAAACGAGCCATAGTGCCATCTTCATTCATGATTTCAACGATAACACCCGCAGATTTAAATCCGGCCAATCGTGCAAAATCAATCGCCGCTTCTGTATGCCCTGTACGTCTCAAAACACCGCCTTGTTTGGCTATTAATGGAAATATATGACCAGGTCGAGCCAATTCATGAGGTTTCATGTTGGGATCGGTCAATGCTAATACTGTTTTGGCTCTATCTAAAGCAGAAATTCCTGTTGTTACGCCATTGCCTCTTAAGTCAACAGAAACGGTAAAAGCGGTTTCCATAGGATCGGTATTGTTGTTGACCATGGCATGCAATCCCAATTCTTTGCAACGATTTTCTGTCAATGGAACACAAATCAATCCTCTCCCATGCGTAGCCATAAAATTGATCATTTCAGGCGTCACCATTTCTGCTGCAGCCAAAAAATCGCCTTCATTTTCTCGGTCTTCATCATCCACAACGATGATAACTTTTCCTTGACGGATATCTTCAATGGCTTCTTCTATTGAATTTAGTTTTATGGTATCCGGTTGCATGAGATTATTCATTTTGAGTTGGAAGAATTTTTTTGATAAATTTTTGTATTGGAGTAATGATACGATCCATATTAATTAATCCGATGTCATTGGTAGCACGATAGGTTAATAAGATCGCTAAAGGGAATAATATCATGGTAGCTAGCCAACTCCCTAAAAATGGAGAGATTTCATTTTCTTGTGCTACTTTTTTTCCAAATGTATTTACAAAATGGAATATGATAAATATAGTTACCGCAAAAACAATCGGTAATCCCAATCCACCTTTTCGGATAATTGCTCCTAAAGGTGCTCCAATAAAGAACATTAAAAGACAAGCAAATGCGATTACAAATTTGTCATAAACGGCTATCCAATGTTCATTGATAGTTTCAATTTTATTGTCTAATTCTGCTTTGTAACTCTCTATAGAAAAGGTATTGTTGGTGTTATAATTGTTGGCTAGGTTTAATAAATTGGCTTTGTCAGCTAAGGATACATTAGCCAATAATTGAGGGGTTAATGTGGAATTAGTATTTACTTTACTTGTATTAAAATTGGAATAGGTATTTCCCATTCTTAAATACATATTATCTGAAATGGAGATAACTTCTTTACGATAATTGGCATTCAGTGAATCTAAAGTATATAACAACTCATTCATTGTAAGCATTTTGTCGGTGTCTTTAATTTTAAATTCTTCTTCGGAAGTAGCGTTTAATTGCGACAAATCAATATTGATGATGTATTTTTTAAAGGAACTTTTTGCAAAGGGAAGTTTCTTTCTGTCTTCATACTTTTTTGGAACTATATCTTCGTAATAATAGCCGTCTTTCAAAACTAATTTCAAAATATTCGATTGGTCATTACTAATTAACTCTCCAGTTTTTGCTTTAATAACATTTTTACTTCCATCATAAATATTCGTCTTTTTATGAATGGTTACTCCCGTTAGAAAATTTCCATTCTCGCCTGATTTCTTATTCACTTTGATGTTATAACTTCCCACTTCACTAAACTGACCTTCTGCAATCGCCATGGCAGGTTTCATTTGTGCGATGTCTTTTCTAAAATTGATGAATTTATATTCCGCGTAGGGAATGACATTGTTGGCAAAAAAGAATGCAGATCCGCTTAAAAACAGAATAAAAAGGGTTAATACTCTCATGATTCGTTGTAGTGAAATCCCAGCAGATTTCATGGCTGCAAATTCATAGTTTTCAGCCAAATCACCAAAGGTCATAATGGAAGCTAAAAGGACAGATAAAGGCAAAACTAAAGGAACTAAACTCGGCATTTTGTACAATAAAAACTTTAGAATTAATATTAAATCTAAGTCTTTACCAGCCAATTCAGCGATAAAAAGCCAAACCGTTTGAAGTATAAATATCAATAAAAGAATTACAAATACAGTGGTAAATGTAGTAATGAAGGATTTTAAAATGTATCTATCGAGAATTTTCACGTACAATTAATCTAACTTATTGATGTAGTATTTTGGATATTTACTCGCATCAAAGGTAAATTGATTTTTTGATAATGGTTGGTTGATTTTGAAAGAATTCACCGTCAATGTAGTTTTCGTGCCGTTTTTTCCAATTTCAATCAAATTGTAAATGTTCTTGGTTTGGATATCAACCCCTAAAAGAATTTCTTTTCGTTGGTCTTTTGTTGTGTTGGGTACTAATTTGATATATTGAATTTGTCTTCCTTTAATATTCTGACTGATATCCCAAGTATATTTATAACCCGAATTGTAAAAAGTAAGCATTTTGGATGGAGTCACCGCTGAATCATCTTTGTCATTCAGTTTCGAGATAGAAACTTCTTCATCTTCAGGATTGATGGTGTAGATTTTTTTGCCGTCAAAAATCTTAGTAACGCCCATCAAATTCAATACATACATATTGCCTTTCATAGTGACATTTCCTTTGCTTTCTTGATTGATGTTTTCTTTAGAATTGTTTAAAGCATACTTAAAGTCAATAACGATATTGTCATAACTTTTTACTTTGGCAGTAACTTGATCTAATAAATCTTTGGCTTTTTTGTCTTGTGCGTGTGAACTGAAATTAAAGAAGAGTAGGAGCGTGAGTAGGGCAATCTTTTTCATGCTATAGGTTATTTTGTTCATTGTTGAAAAATTGGTCTAAAGCGCTTAAATCTGTAATCGTAACATTTCTTGCTTTACTTCCTTCAAAAGGCCCAACAATTCCAGCAGCTTCTAATTGATCTATTAATCTACCAGCTCTGTTATAACCCAATTTTAATTTTCTTTGAAGTAAAGAAGCAGAACCTTGTTGTGCAGTTACAATAATTTCAGCGGCTTCTCTGAAGAGTGCATCTCTTTCAGAAATGTCCATATCAAGAGTGGTGCCACTTTCCTCGCCTATAAATTCAGGCAATAAATACGCATCTGGATACGCTTTCTGTGAACCAATAAATTCGGTTATTTTTTCAACTTCGGGTGTATCTACAAAAGCACATTGCACACGAACAATGTCATTCCCATTCGTATACAACATATCTCCACGACCAATCAATTGATCGGCACCTTGGGTGTCTAAAATAGTTCTTGAATCAATTTTAGAAGTTACTCGAAACGCAATACGTGCGGGAAAATTGGCTTTGATAATTCCAGTAATTACATTCACCGACGGACGTTGTGTAGCAATAATTAAATGAATACCAATGGCACGAGCCAACTGCGCTAATCGAGCAATGGGTGTTTCTACTTCTTTACCCGCAGTCATAATCAAATCGGCAAACTCATCCACCACTAAAACGATATACGGTAAAAAGCGATGTCCATTTTCTGGATTCAATTTTCTGCCTTTAAACTTTTCGTTGTATTCTTTGATATTTCGAACCATCGCGTCCTTCAACAACGAATACCGATTGTCCATCTCCACACAAAGCGAATTCAAAGTATTGATTACTTTAGTATTGTCGGTGATAATTGCATCGCCAGAATCCGGCAATTTGGCTAAATAATGACGTTCGATTTTATTGAACAATGTCAATTCCACTTTCTTTGGATCAACCAAAACAAACTTTACTTCAGCGGGATGTTTTTTATATAAAAGCGAGGTCAAGACCGCGTTCAAACCAACGGATTTACCTTGTCCCGTAGCACCCGCCATTAGTAAGTGAGGCATTTTAGCTAAATCGACGACAAAGGTTTCATTCGAAATTGTCTTTCCTAAAGCAATCGGCAATTCCATTTCGGCTTCTTGAAATTTAGCAGATCCAATTACGCTTTTCATAGAAACCATCGTTGGATTTTTATTTGGAACTTCAATACCAATCGTTCCTTTTCCTGGAATAGGAGCAATGATACGAATTCCTAATGCCGAGAGGGATAAAGCAATATCGTCTTCTAAACTTTTGATTTTTGAAATACGAATTCCGGCTTCAGGTACAATTTCATATAACGTAACCGAAGGTCCAACTGTAGCTTTTATTTGTGCAATTTCTATTTTGTAATTGCGGAGTGTTTCTACAATATTGTTTTTATTTTCTTCAAGTTCCGCTTGATTGATGGTAATACCGCCACCAGAATATTCTTTTAATAAATCTAAAGTTGGAAATTTATAGTTTGACAATTCTAAGGTCGGGTCGAATAAACCAAAGTCAGCCACCAAACGTGACGCTAAATTTTCTTCAATAGTAGCTTCTTCTGGGGCTTTTTCAATGACGAATGAGTTATCATTGGTTGTAATGATTTGAGGCTCTGACGTTGGAATAACAGTAAGCGGTGTAGGCTTCGGAGTTGTCTCTAATTTTATTTCCGAAGGATGTTCAATCGTAGGTTTTAAGGACTCTTTATTGATTTCAAATTGAGAAGGTGTTTTTAGTTCAGGTTCTTCAAGGTCATCCTCTTCTTCCTCTTTCACGGCAAACTCTTCCAGGTTATAGGAACTGTCAGAAACGGGCATTTTAATAGTAGCAAGGTCCTCTGCCATTTCTTTTTTGTTTCTTTCAAAAAATGCTTTAATCGTATCTGGAGAAATTTTAATTTTGAAAATAAGATAGATGGTTATGCCTAAAATTAAAACCAATAAGGTTCCTGCTCGACCGATATAGTCTTGTGAAAATAAATTCATTTCATATCCTATCGTTCCGCCTAATTCTGGAAGTGTATTGGCAAAAAAGCCAAATAAAATAGAGATAAGCACCATGGCAAATAAATCCCAAAACCAAATATTCTTAAGTTTTTTAAGTGAAATATCTAAAGCAAGAAAAGAACCTGTTAGGAAAAATAATTTTACAAACAAAAAGGAAGCAACTCCCAAACCTTTATAGATAAAGAAATCGGATACTATAGCCCCGAATTTTCCTAACCAGTTTTTAGATTTTTCTCCTCGTTCCGCTAAAAGATGTAAAGTGCTTTGGTCTTCATGGCCATAAATAAAAAAAGAAACGAAAGCCACCAATAAAGCAATAGAAATTAAAACGAACACACTCCCAATAAAGAGTTTGTGTTGTCTTGAAATCCTCCATGATTTTTTTGCATCGGTAGAGTTTTCTGTATTGGTTTCGGAGGTGTCTTTTTTAATTGATTTTGCCATAGCTATTGAAAATGCTTTCTTTGAAAATTAAAGAAATTTTGGAATATAAATAAGTAATATCATTGCTATAGCGGTCATTGCTGCAAAAAATACAGAACCTGCTGCTATATCTTTGATGAAACCAATTTTTTCATGGTAATTGGGATGAATAAAATCAGCAATTTTTTCAACCGCTGTATTCAAGCCTTCTATACTCAAGACCAATCCCAAAGCTAATATTTGAAACAACCATTCTGTAGTTGAAATTTCAAAATAGAAACCTGCGATGAAAAGTAATACTCCAACCGAGGATTGCACCATGATGCTATGCTCTGTTGTAACCAATTTATAGGCTCCTTTCAAAGCAAATCCCATGCTTTTAAATCGTCCCGTAATGAAGGTGTTGTCTTTTTGAAATTCCATAGTACTTCGATTATAAGCTTGCTAAAGCTTTTTCATAATTAGGTTCAGTGGCAATTTCAGGAACTTGTTCTGTATAGGTAATGGTACCCTTTTCATCTAAAATGATGATTACTCTAGAATGCAATCCACTAAAAATTCCATTGGTGATTTCTAAACCATAGTTTTTTCCAAAACTACCGTCTTTAAAATCAGATAAATTAATCACATTTTCCAATCCTTCAGAAGCGCAAAATCTACTTTGTGCAAACGGCAAGTCTCTTGAGATACACAATACTTTGGTATTTGTTAGGCCACCGGCTATTTGATTGAACTTTCTAACTGCAGCCGAACAAACTCCTGTTTCGACACTCGGAAAAATGTTCAGCACCAATTTGTTTCCTGCAAAATCTTGCAAAGTACTTTCCGATAGTTTGCTATTAACCAAGTTAAATTCGGGTGCTTTTGTTCCTACTTTTGGTAATTCACCATTCGTGTTTATGGGGTTTCCGTCTAAGGTTATTGAGGCCATTTATTTGAGTTTTTTTATGAGCCCAAAAGTATGAAATTATTTCGAGAATCACTTTTAGATTTTTTAACATCTTTTGTTTGGTCAATAGTATTATTATATCGTAATATTGCAATATAAAAATATATTAAGTATGGGCGCTTCTAAATCAGCCTCTTTTTCTGAGAAACACAACGAATTGGCGAGTATATTCAAAGCTTTATCACATCCGGCGAGAATTGCTATCGTGGAGTATTTGTTGTCTGTTGACACCTGCATTTGCGGTGATATTGTCAACGAATTGCCTTTGGCACAACCCACAATTTCACAACATTTGAAGGAACTCAAAAACGCCAATATCATCAAAGGAAGTATCGAAGGAACGGCCATTTGCTATTGCATCAATTCTGAAACTATGGTGAAGATAGAAAGCTATTTCTCGATGATTTCTAAAACTTTAAAAAGTAAATGTTGTTAACGAAAGTTGTTACTATTTGCGTAGTTGGGTGCAATTATTAATGTTTAAAAATTTTAAAAAAATTACCACATAGAAGCGTAGAAAAAAAGACTTGTAGCGACCAATTATTGTTTCACATAGTTATGATTTCTCTGGTAAAGTGAAAAGCCTTCCTAGATTATGATCAAAACTATGTTTCTATGTGGTTAAAAAAAAACTACGATTTCCATGGAATAGGCATAACAATTAATAGATTAATTTAAGTAAAAATGAAATTATCTAAATTCAAATCACAGCTCGCACAAATAGAAAATCTCGAATTTGTGCTTCAAAACGGAACAAAAGTTCCCACTCACTTTCACATTACCGAAGTAGGTTTGACCACCAAACAATTTACCGATTGCGGGAATACCTTTAGAATACAAAAAACCGCCACCTTTCAACTTTGGACGTCGGTTGATTTTTACCACCGCTTGGAACCTAAAAAGGTTTTGAAGATTATTGAATCCACTGAACCTATGTTTGCCGGAGAAGATTTAGACATTGAAATTGAATACCAACAAGAAACTGTCGGGAAATTTGGTTTGGATTTTCAAAACCATCAATTTGTCTTAACCAACACCCAAACAGATTGCCTGGCAAAAGATAATTGTGGGATTCCAGCGAAAGTGAAAGTTGCTATGAATCAACTTCAAGAAGCTGCAGCATCTTGCTGCGGTTCAGAGGGTAATTGTTGTTAAGGATGAGTCAAAAAGAACATTGGGAAAACGTTTTTGCTAACAAGCAAGAAACGGAAGTGAGTTGGTATCAAAAATCACCAAAGACTTCTTTGGATTTTATTTCAAAATTGAACCTTACTAAAGATGTCAAGATTATTGACATTGACATTGGCGATAGTTATTTGGTGGATGCGCTTTTAGAGCAAGGATTTACGAATATCACTTTGTTGGATATTTCTGCCAAAGCGATTGACCGAATCAAGAATAGGCTAGGAGACAAGGCACATCAGGTGAAGTTTATCGTTTCTGACATACTCGATTTCAATCCATCGGAAACCTACGATTTTTGGCATGACCGTGCGTCGTTTCATTTTCAAACAGACAATCACCAGATTGTAAAGTATGCCAACATTGTAGCCAACGCTGTGGCAAAAAATGGGCATATGATTATCGGAACTTTCTCTGAAAATGGTCCAAAGAAATGCAGTGGTTTAGACATTACGCAGTATAACGAAGCCAAAATGACTACCGTTTTTGAAACCCATTTTGACTTGGTGGATTGTTTTGTTGAAGACCATATCACGCCATTTGATACAATTCAGAATTTTATTTTTTGTGATTTTATAAAGCAGTAAATTATGTTTTCAAACTTAAAAGCCACGGTCAATTCGATTGCTAAAAAAGCCGTGTCGCAGGAACGGCAAGCTGTTTTGCAACCGTTAATTGATTATATTCAATTGAAAGTGAACGATGAAGAGCGCATTCGATTGAACTTTATCTGTACACACAATTCCAGAAGAAGTCATTTGTCGCAAATTTGGGCACAAACGATGGCTTTTCATTTCGGAATTCCTAACGTGTATTGCTACTCGGGCGGAACGGAAGCTACAGCGCTATTTCCGAAAGTGGCAGAAACGTTGCGAAATCAGGGTTTTAAAATTCAGAAATTGAGCGAAGAAAACAATCCTGCTTACGCGGTAAAGTTTGCCGACAACGAAGTGGCGCTAATTTGTTTCTCCAAAAAATTTGACGATCCTTTTAATCCAACTTCTGAGTTTGCCGCGATTATGACTTGTTCGTCGGCAGATGCAGCTTGTCCATTCATCGCAGGTGCAGAACAGCGAATTCCAGTTCGGTATGAGGATCCCAAAGCCTTTGACGGAACGGAATTAATGAATGCCAAATATGCGGAGCGAAGTCTCGAAATTGCTAGTGAGATGTATTTTGTATTTTCTAAAATAAAAGCATGAAAAAAAGACTGTCGTTCCTTGATCGCTATTTGACGCTTTGGATATTTTTCGCCATGTTGCTTGGCGTTGGCATTGGCTATTTTATCCCCAGTTCCTCTGGTTTTATCAATTCGTTTTCCTCTGGAACAACCAATGTGCCGTTGGCGATTGGTTTGATATTGATGATGTATCCGCCCTTGACGAAAATCGATTTTTCGAAGATTTCCAAAATGTTCGAGCAACCGAAGTTATTGACTGCGTCTTTTTTGATCACTTGGATTGTTGGTCCATTTTTGATGTTTTTGCTATCGACTTTTTTCTTGAAAGACTATCCAGAATACATGACCGGTTTGATTATCATTGGTATTGCGCCTTGCATTGCGATGGTGATTGTTTGGAATGAATTGGCGGAAGGCAATCGCGAATTGACCGCAGGTTTAATTGGAATAAACAGCTTGTTGCAAGTCTTTTTCTTTAGTTCTTATGCGTATTTCTATTTGAAAGTGATGTTGCCTTTTTTCGGCATCAAAGGGTTAGTTTTAGATATCACGATAGCTGAAATTGCGCAAACTGTTGGCATTTATCTTGGGATTCCTTTTGCCTTAGCGGTTATCAGTCGATTTTTGATTCGGAAATTTATTGGTGAAAAATGGTTTAATCAAAAATTCATTCCGTTTGTTTCTCCGATTACCTTGATTGCGTTGCTTTTTACGATTGTGGTGATGTTTAGTTTGAAAGGCGCGATGATAGTCGATTTGCCTTTAGATGTGATTCGAATTGCGATTCCACTAGTGATCTTTTTTGCGATCATGTTTTTCTTGATGTTTTTTGTGTCGAAGAAAATCGGAGCGAATTATCGTGATGCTGCAGCACTATCTTTTACTGCTTCGGGGAATAATTTCGAGTTGGCGATTGCGGTATCGATTGGTGTTTTTGGAATCAATAGTGGGCAAGCCTTTGCGGGTGTTATCGGTCCGTTGGTAGAAGTTCCCGCTTTGATTATACTGGTGAATGTGGCGTTTTGGTTGAAGAAGAAATACTTTATATAGCAGATTTCTCCATTTTGGTCGGGGTTCGCGTGAGGGCGGAGGCGAAAATGACGCAGGTTCTTTTGGTATTTTTTGTAGGCGGAAAAGAGCGACCCAGAAGCTCCTTTGGCGACTAACAAAAACCATAAGAGCCAAGGAATTGCAGCCGCAGACCGACGGCAATGAAAGGCCGCAGCGAGGAAATGCCGGCACGCCCAAAATAAAAAAGGTGGACAATTGACTGTCCACCCTTATTTCTAATTATATCTGTTATTACGCTATATCGAAGCGATCTAAGTTCATGACTTTTGTCCAAGCGGCCACAAAATCCTTTACGAATTTCTCTTGCGAATCGTTGCAACCATACACTTCCGCCAAGGCTCTCAATTCTGAGTTGGATCCGAAAATCAAATCAACACGAGTTCCTGTCCATTTGATTTGACCGGTTTTACGATCGCGACCTTCGAAGGTGTCTTGTGCGTCTGAAGCGGCTTTCCAAGACGTTCCCAAATCAAGCAAGTTGACGAAAAAGTCGTTGGTAAGTGTTTCCGGACGTTGGGTGAAAACCCCGTGATTGGAGTGATCGAAGTTGGTATTTAACACACGCAATCCGCCGACTAATACCGTCATTTCTGGTGTTGTAAGTTTCATCAGTTGTGCTTTATCGACCAACATTTCTTCTGCAGAAACCGAATATTTCTTTTTCATATAATTGCGGAAACCATCAGCAAGAGGCTCTAACACGGCAAATGAATCAACGTCGGTTTGGTCTTGCGTCGCATCAGTACGACCAGCAGTGAAAGGAACTGCAATCGTTTGCCCTGCATTTTTGGCTGCTTTTTCAATTCCAACACCACCAGCCAAAACGATTAAGTCGGCTAACGAAAGGTGTTTTTCTCCTGCTGCGTTGTTGAAGTCTGCTTGAATTGCTTTCAATGTTTCTAGCACTTTCGCCAATTGCGCAGGATTATTTGCTTCCCAATTTTTTTGAGGCGCCAATTGAATACGTGCCCCGTTAGCTCCGCCACGTTTGTCAGATCCACGGAAAGTAGATGCGGACGCCCAAGCGGTTGATACTAATTCACCAATTGATAAACCTGAATCTGCGATTTTAGTTTTCAACGCAGCAATGTCGTTATCGTTGATTGATTTGTAGGAAGCGGTTGGAATTGGATCTTGCCAAATTAGTTCTTCAGTTGGCACTTCAGGACCTAAATAACGGTTGATTGGCCCCATATCGCGGTGCGTTAATTTAAACCAAGCGCGTGCAAAGGCATCGGCAAATTCGTCAGGGTTTTCGAAAAATCTTCTTGAAATTTTTTCGTAGGCTGGATCCATTCTCATGGCTAAATCCGCTGTGGTCATTACCGGAGCATGCGTAATGGCTGGATTGTGAGCATCTGGAACCGTTCCTGCGCCACCGTTATTTTTTGGTTTCCATTGGTGAGCCCCTGCTGGACTTTTGGTCAATTCCCATTCGAAGCCAAATAAGTTTTCGAAATAGTTGTTGCTCCATTGGGTGGGTGTTGTTGTCCAAGCACCTTCCAATCCACTCGTGATGGTGTGTTCTCCTTTTCCGGAGCCGAATGAGTTTTTCCAACCCATACTTTGCTCTTCGATAGCAGCCCCTTCTGGTTCTGGTCCCACGTATACATCAGGGTCTGCGGCACCGTGCATTTTCCCGAAAGTGTGTCCACCAGCAACCAATGCTACGGTTTCTTCATCATTCATGGCCATACGGCCGAAAGTTTCCCGAATGTCACGCGCAGAGCCTAAGATATCTGGATTTCCGTTGGGTCCTTGTGGATTCACATAAATCAATCCCATTTGAACTGCAGCCAACGGATTTTCTAATTCACGATCGCCTGAATAACGTTGGTCATCCAACCATTTTCCTTCGGTTCCCCAGTAGATATCTTCTTCCGGTTCCCAAATATCTTCACGTCCACCGCCAAATCCGAAAGTTTGAAATCCCATTGATTCTAAAGCGCAGTTTCCTGCTAAGATCATCAAATCCGCCCAAGAAAGTTTTCTACCGTATTTCTGTTTGATTGGCCAAAGTAACAATCTCGCTTTGTCTAAGTTTCCGTTGTCCGGCCAGCTGTTAAGTGGTGCAAATCTTTGTGCGCCTGCACCGCCACCACCACGACCATCGGAAATTCTGTAAGTTCCTGCACTATGCCATGCCATACGAATAAAGAAAGGACCATAGTGCCCGTAATCCGCAGGCCACCAATCTTGTGAATTGGTCATCAGCGCCACGATATCGTTTTTAACTGCAGCAAGATCTAAACTTTTGAACGCTTCCGCATAATCAAAAGATTCGTCCATTGGATTGGACAGGTCAGCATGTTGACGCAGAATGTTTAATTTAAGTTGATTCGGCCACCAGTCGGTATTTCTGCTACCAAATCCAGCGGTTTGTTTTACAATGTCGTTAGAAAAAGGGCATTTGCCTTGACCGTTTCCGTTGTTGTAATGTTCCATATTATATTGCGTTTTAATTTGATTTTTAATGCATGCTAAGGTACCGAAAAAGTTCTTTTTTTTAATGAACTTTATCACATAAAATGATAATTTAACCCGCTGGGTATTATTCTATTTTTATTTTTCAACCACATAGAAACATAGTTGATAACAAAATTATTAAGGCTTTTCACTTTAGCATAGTAAATCATAGCTATGTAAACCAATAATTGGTCTCTACAAGTCTTTTTTTCTATGTTTCTATGTGGTTTTTTCTATAATTGTGAACTTACGTATAGTTGCCCCCAACTGGTTACTTTACTAATTTTAATTTACGTTTAGCAGAGGCAAATTTAAGTGAACCTGATTGTCGATTGAATAGCTTTTGATTATAATTTGCTATTTGTTTATTGTCTAAACTTATATCACGCAAATCTTATCAATATTTCAATTCCTTTTATATATTTGTTTGGCACTTAAGTAAAATCTCATAACAACAATTCCTATGGCGTTCATCGATTTATTCCGAAAAAAAACCGTTCAAGATATATTAAAGCAAGTTGAAAAAAATGAAGCCGACGGACATAATTCCCTTGGAAAACATTTAACCACTAGAGATTTAACGGCTTTCGGAATCGCTGCCATCGTTGGTGCAGGAATATTCAGCACCATTGGAAAAGCAAGCGCTGATGGCGGTCCAGCTGTGATTTTTCTATTTTTATTCACGGCTTTAGCTTGCGGTTTTGCGGCTTTTGCTTACGCTGAATTTGCTTCGATGGTTCCGGTTTCAGGAAGTGCTTACACTTATTCTTACGTCGCTTTTGGAGAAATCATCGCCTGGATTATAGGCTGGGCTTTGATTATGGAGTACGCCATTGGAAATATTACCGTCGCCATTTCATGGTCAGATTATTTTACGGGATTATTGGGCACGATGAATATCCATTTGCCCGAATACATTCAGATGGATTACTTATCCGCGTCCAACGGATTTAAAGATGCGACAGCCTTGATGCAAGGCGGAAAATCTTTCGAGAATTTGTCTGCCAGCTTGCAAAGTGCCTACACCGCTTGGACAACAGCGCCAACGATTGGTGGTTTTCATTTCGTAGCGGATTTGCCTGCTTTGTTTATTATTATTTTGATTACGGCTTTGGTCTATCGCGGCATGAAAGAGTCCCGAAACGCCAGCAATTTGATGGTCGTCGTTAAATTGTGTATTATTCTTTTGGTGATTGCTGTCGGTGTATTTTATGTAGATACCGCCAACTGGCATCCATTTGCTCCGAATGGTGTGAGTGGCGTTTTGAAAGGAGTTTCCGCCGTATTCTTTGCGTATATTGGTTTTGATGCGATATCGACCACTGCGGAAGAATGTAAAAATCCACAGCGGGATTTGCCACGTGGGATGATGTGGGCGATTATTATTTGTACGATTTTATATGTAGTCATTGCTTTGGTATTAACCGGAATGGTTAACTATTCTGAATTGAATGTAGGCGATCCGTTGGCTTTTGTTTTTGACAAATTGAACTTGAAATGGATGTCTGGAATTATCGCGGTCAGCGCCGTTATTGCGATGGCGAGTGTGCTTTTGGTATTTCAAATGGGGCAACCTCGAATTTGGATGAGTATGAGTCGAGATGGATTGTTGCCGAAACGTTTTTCTAAAGTTCATCCGAAATTCAAAACGCCTTCTTATGCGACAATCGTTACTGGATTTGTGGTTGCGGTTCCTGCTTTATTTTTGAATCTGACGATGGTGACCGACTTGTGTAGCATCGGAACTTTGTTTGCTTTTGTTTTGGTTTGTGCTGGGGTTTTGGTATTGCAAAACCAACCGAATATTCCGCGTGGGAAATTTAAAACGCCATATATCAATTCAAAATATATTGTTCCTGTATTGTTGTTGGTTGGGATGACTTACGCTTTTAAGTACAACACGCAAGCCACCATTGACTTCTTGACGAACGAAAAGCAAGTCAATTCTCCAGAATATATTGTCACTTCGTTAGATCAAGCGCAAACGAAAATTGTGTATGAGTATTTGATTTTTAAAAATGAAAACGATGCCGTCAACAGCGACCTAGAAGCATTACTGAGCAAATACAACGAAAACGAAACTACCTATAAAGCTGTTGTCGATTCGTTGCCTATTGATGAACGTTTGAAATACCAAAGCGGCTTCAATTTGTTTAAGCATAAAATTCCGATGTGGATTTTCTTGATCGTGTTATTGGGATTGACCGTTTGGGCGTACCGTCAGAATTTGTCTTTGATTCCGTTACTCGGATTAGTTTCTTGCCTCTACATGATGGCGGAATTGAGCGTTTGGAACTGGATTTATTTTACGTGTTGGTTGTTGATTGGCTTGGTAATTTACTTTGGATTTAGTAGAAAAAACAGCAAGCTCAATAGGAGTGAAGCCTAACCTAAACCAAAATCCTTTCAATAGTCCAGTATAATGCAATGCATGCAATGACGCCAGAAATAGGAAAGACAATTCTCTCTTTGTACCAACTTTTGTTAGCAAACCATTTACTAATGGCGAAATAGGCGAGTAGAATGACAGTTATTTGCCCCAATTCGACGCCAAGATTAAAGGAGAGCAATGACGAAATAAACTGCTCTTTTGGAATTCCAATGTCGTGTAACGCGGTGGCAAAACCCAAACCGTGAATCAATCCAAAAACAAAAATGACGATCATCCGAAATGGATTGACTTGCTCATTCATAATGTTCTCGATGGCTGTAAATAGAATTGAAAATGCAATCAATGGTTCTATATAGTTCGCATTCGGAATAATCAAGCCAGCAGCTGCCAATCCAAGGGAAATGCTATGGGCAACCGTAAAAATAGAACATTGAATGATGACCGACTTCATTTTTGAATTGAGAAAAAACAAACTCAAGATAAACAATATATGATCCCAACCTAGCGGGAGCACGTGGGTAAATCCTAACGAAATATATTGTCCTGCATTTTCAAGAAATGTCATGAATCTTATTCTTTAATCAATTTGATGGTTGCAGTTTGATCATCGTCAATGCGCAGAAAATATAAGCCCTTGGCAAGATTTGAGAAATTCTGTTTTTCGATATTGTTGCCACTAAATATACAGGCTCCAGCGCTATCAAACAGCGAATAACCTTGTTGTTTGTTTGTTGTATTTACGTTGATGCAACTCGAAAATGGATTGGGATATACGCGATTTTCTTTTGTTGTTGAAGGAACTTGAACCGCCAATAAGGATGGATTTCCTCGAACGCAAATCACATTATTGACATTGGTTTTGAAGTCATAGCTCGTAATGCCAAATTGGGTATTCCAAAACCAGGCTTTGGTCGTTTGGTTGGGTAAACTTGTCCCACTCCAATAATTATGCACACCAATGGTTGGGAAAAAAGTAGTATTGACCGATGGATTCGAAAGGCTCTCATCGTTGAGTGATTGCATTTCTTTGATGTTTGGTAAACGCCAATCTGTCGAACCTGCTAAGGATAAATTTTCGGCATAAGTCAATGCGCTCTCCCATGTTTGCGCCGTTGTATTGGGCATTTTTTGCCAAACGAGTTGTGTCAAATTATCGGTAATCGTGCCGTCGCCATTGTCGGTAAAATGGTTGGTAAGGAGATTCGGTGGCGTGGTATCTCGAACTGCCCGAACGTGGTATTTCTTGGTTCCACCAGCGCTGATGGTTTCTGATTTTGGTTTGTTACCGATGCCACCGCCTGCATTGGTGCACCAAACTTTGGTCGCATCGCCGACTTGAAAACTGTTGGTCCACCAATATTCTGCATCACTCGCCGTAAAATAGGTCGTGTTCATCGCAGGATTATTATTTTGATGGTTCAAAATACTAAACGATTCTAATGGTGATGGTAATCGCCAATCGGAGTATCCAGCCAGCGTCAAACTTTCGCAATACAATTGCGCATTTTCAATGGTCATTTCGCCGCCATCGACTTGTTGCCACATCAATCCGCTGACGTTGTCGGTGATCGTTCCGTTGTTGTTATTGGTGAAAGAAGGCGTATTTATAGCATAGTCATTGTCTTCACCGAAAGTACTGGTATAGCTCCCATTTTGTCCCGTATCGGGAAGTAAATGAATTGTTTTGGTCACGCTTTGTGCCATGGAGATGGTGGATACAAACAACAGGAATATTTTTTTCATATTATTCGATCATAATTTTCTTGGAGATTTCAACGTCGGAAGTGCTAACTTTCAATAGGTAAATACCAGAGGAAACATTTTCAAGATGAATGGTATCGACGTATTGATTAGTTGCGAATATTTCTTCGCCCAGCAAGTTATAGATGCTTACTTTTTGAATTTGACTTTGAATAGCAGCATCAGCAGCAATGTGGAAGTCGTTCTTCGATGGATTTGGAAAAACCCTAATTTGGTTTTCTAGTGCCGAATGAGCGTTTACTGATAAGGCTTGCGGAACGGTCTTGCGCACGATTACTTCATTGTCTAGGATGACATTCGTGCTCCAAATAAACTGCGCATCATTTGCCGAATCATCAAAAATATTGGTAAAATTGGTGTATGCGGGTTTGTTATCGACTCCAATCGTGGCATTGGTATACATAGTTGCAGTTGGCCAAGCGCTGTCATCAAACGATGCAGTTTCCCAGCTTAGGGGTCTATCCCAATGCAATCCGTAATAATTGGTACCTGTAGTACTATCAGCCGAATTGCAGTTGACTGAAAGTCGAAGTGCCCCATTTTCTGACGGGCAAGTCAAGTCTTTAATCGGTGCAGTATAAAAAGTCTGCGCTTTCCAATCAGTCCCAGTTTTTGCAATAATGTTATTGTTGGCATCTTTGAAAACAGCGACTAGACCGCCATCGCCACAATGGTAGTTGAATCCGCCATTGGTTTCGCAACCAACACCCAATCGTTCTTCCCAATCGACCAAAAGCATGGCTATCGTGAATGGACGATTTACTTTGAACCGAACAATATTGGAATTGAACTGCGTAAATGGCACATTGTCTTTGCCGACAGGAACACTATTGATGTACATTTCAAAATAATTATCAGCAAAAATATAGGCAGTGATGATTTCTCCAGCAGGATCAATCGTCACAATGTCAGTTCCATTTAAGGCTGCAAGCGCCGTGGTGGCATTGGCATAGTTATGACCATTGCAGGCATTGTTCAAATCGGAGGCAAACGGAAAACTAGTGTTCGTATAATTTGTTACTGCCGGGACCGTCCAAGTTGTTGCGTCTGATGCAGTTATGGTTCCAACCGCGGCAATTCTTCCTCCCGAACAGTTGTAAAGATTAGCCGTCGTTGTTATTGCCAAACCTTGAGTAACCGATCCGGTACCATTGTATTGTGCGTAGCTACTCGCTGAAAATAACAAAATAAGTAGAAATTTTTTCATTTATTTCACCATTAATTTCTTGGTTACCAGCGAATTATTAAATTGGATTTTCACCAAATAGTTTCCCGCCGCTAAACTTTTAATGTCGATGGTTGGGGAAAATTTCATGGCTTTTAAAGTCAAATTTCCTTTCATATCATAAATCGCAATCTGTTGAACCTCATTTTCCAAATTTCGATTGCCAAGATTGATGTTTAAGAAATCTGTCGATGGATTTGGATAGATGGATATGTTCTTTTCGATGGCAATAAAGTCAGCTGCTGCCAAGTTCGGAACGGTGCATTGTGCAAACCCATTATAGTTGGTAGATGTGATTCCTGTTGGTGTCACATAATTGAAAGTGTAGGTTGTTCCAGTCCAACTAAAATTGGTGGAATAGCCCGAATTTCCATTAAGCGTATACGACAAATTATAACCGTTGTTCGTACCGTTAACAGCGCAATTCGTAATTAAAGCGCCGTTTAAAGGAGTCCAGTTTTCGTTTCGTACCGGATGCGCTGCCGCCTGCGGAATGAGTTGATGCGTTGCGTCTTCCGTCACTTGACCTACAAAATTGGCAATCATATAAGGTGCCGTTGCCGTTCCGTGATAATGATAAATGCCATCGGAACCTGTATGTCCGTGATTGGCATCGAGTGCGGTCATTGGACTTCCGTCGGGCTCTACATTCCCATAAACGGCAAAACCATCAAAGCTGAACGCGCAGGGTAAATTGGTTGTGGTTTGTCCAAACGTATACAAATGCAAAGGTGCTATGTGGTAGTGGTAATCATCGCCACGCCCGCAATGTCCACCGAAATTGTCTAGTTGTCCATCGACAAATGAATCGACACCCGTATTGGTATGGTAATTAAAAATCGGAACGCCATTAGCCGCAATACCAATAGCGCCGCGGGTAAAATGTACATTATCAATTGGGATAGGTGTTGCAGCGAATACGGGATTCAAAGGAATGCTCCAATGGTTGCTGCCAATATAACATTGTGGAATCGGAACTTGTTGTTGCCAACCGTGATTTGAAATGCCGACCATCATTTCGTGATTGGGAACGCCTTTACTTTCCACATAAAAATAGTTGTTATCCCATGACGTAGCGACGTTGGGAATAAATGGAGTAAAGACACTATTTACAAAATTCGGGTCGGTCGTCGTTAGCATTTTTTTCGAAAAGCTATACAAGGTCAATAGCACGCCAAAGGATAGAATTGGAAGCAAGTAACGACGTTTTTGATGCGCTACTTTTGTAAATACATACCCACTGGTTAGCAGTAAAATCAATAAAATTGAACCGAATTTGATTAGCGTTGAAGTGGATGAAGCTGTTGCGACTCTTGCCGTATTAGAATTCAAGGCGATGATGCTTTTTTCTCTCACCAAGACATATTTTTTATCAGCGGTAGACAAAGAATTAATGGGAATAGCAACGAGACGATTGTTTTGATCTTCTATGTAAACGTTTCCGTTTTTAAACATCGAAAAGGTGCCATCAACATAACGATTTTCTTGTTGAACAAACCAATGTCGATCTAGTCGTTGGTCGAAATTGATAGTATGTGCGACGCCTGATAGGCTGAATAAAATCCACGATAGCAGGATGATTTTTTTCATTTTTTTATCTTTTTAAAATTAATTTGCCACCTTGTACTTTGCCGTTGCCTTTTTCGATTTGGTATAAATAGATCCCATCGGCAACATCACCACCAGCATTGTCAGTTCCGTCCCAAATGACTTGAAATCTGCCGTTTGCCAAATAGTTTCCGTGGATGAGGTTTTTGACTAATTGTCCGTTTTGATTGTACACTGAAAGTACGATATTTTCTGAATCTTCTACTTCAAATTCGATCTTAGTTTCTTTCGAAAAGGGATTTGGATATACGATTTCATCCGCATAATCGGCGTTCCAAATCATCGCAGGCGTGCTCGTTCCTAGAGTATAGCAGTTTTCCGTGCCTATAAAATAGCTGGATGAAACATCTTTATTGTGGCGTGTGGCATTTTCATTCGCAGGTAAATAAGCACGGACATATTCCACCAAAACACCACTTGAACCCACGGTCACTCTGATGTGTCCTGAGTTGGGCAGAATCTGTCCTTGCAAATAGCCGTAGTCAGTCGGGTAGGTGGATGGGTTAAAATTTGGGTGACTGGGCTGCGGTGTTTCTTGATAAATCAGACAATCTTTTTCTTGTTTACCAAAGAAATGATCATGACCGTGAAAGAAAATGTTTACTTGATTTTGTGTCAGCAAATCTTTGATCGGCATATCCCAACCTGCTCTGTTTGCTGCAAATCCCGGCGTTCCATCTAAGTTGTTACCGCCCCATTCGTAGAAATCTGCAAATTCGATTCCGCCGCGACCTTCTGGATTACCGCCAACCAATTGATGCGAAAAAACAAACTTGAATCTTGCTGTACTGCTTGCCAAGGTATTTTTTAACCAATTGTATTGTGCTTGTCCTAGTGTCCATCGCCAACCTGTCGTTGCTGTTGGTTTTGGATTCGTATACCAATAAGGGTCTAATACGATATATAAAGCGTCGCCCCATTGCCAAGAATAGTAATTTTCTCTTAAGCCAACAAAGTTGTGTATTGTGGTGTCGCCTGTGTAAAAACTGCCGTCTGGTGCGGGATTTAGAAAGTATTTTTTTCTCTCTTGTGTGTCCCAAACGGCAATGTTGTTGGCGGTTCCGTTTAAGTTCCAACCTGCTTCCCCTTCGTGATTTCCCAAGGCAATGAATAAGGGAACCGAATGGCAAATTCGCTCGTAATTAGAACGCAAAAGTTTGCATCTATAAGGAATGGTATCATGCGGAATCGCATTGGTCACTAGATTTTTCAATTTATCCGTCATCAAGAAATCGCCCAGATCAATCATAAAGTCGGGATCGTCTTCCAATTGATTTTGCAAGCACAATTGGTAGAGTGGAATATTGCTTTGCTCGTCCATGTGCGGGTCGGCCTGCACAATAAACTTGTAAGTACTGCCTACTGCTCTTTGCGTTTGAAACGTATGTTCAGGTCGGCTTGTAAAAGCAGTTGTTCCCGTCGAGCGATAACACAAACTATAAAAGTATTTGGTATTCGGCGACAAATTATTGATGATTACTTCCGCTGGTTCATCGATGATAAAGCTTTGCCATGGCGTTTCGTTAGTATAAGTACCCGCGGTGGTGCCATAGTGAATGCTCACTTCTACTTCAGCATCAAAGAACGCTTGGATGGTTATGCTGGTGGCAGTTGGCCGTCCGAGCAATTCGGCTTGCGTTATGTTTTGAGCGTGAAGGCATTGCATTCCAAAAAGTAAAATCGCGAGTGAGCAAATTCTTTTCATAGGTACGTCTTAGTGTTTTATAATGATTTTTTTTGTTTGGCTAGGATTCCCATCGATTTCCAAAAAGTAGATTCCGTTTGGAATGGCGGTCGTATTCAACGTGTTGGTCGAAAATTCACGAACCGTTTGCCCAATGATATTCAACAAAGTATAGTGATGATTGGCAGACATATCCGAAAACTCGATGTTTAACTGATCATCAGCAGGGTTTGGATATACAGATATTGCCAAGGCTTTAATCGCGTTGCTTGTAGTATTCAAAGCACAATTTCCTACGGAGTAGGAATAGCCAATTTCCCCATTGTTATGACCAGCGGAACCGTCCGTTCCTGGGATGTAAGCTTTTACATAATCTACGGTGACGCAATCTGGAGATACATTTACCCTAATGTGGCCGGTTCCGTCTAAGGTTACATCGGTGTAGGCCGAAGCATTCGCAGTGTAACCAATTTGATAGGTGATATCGCTCGGCATCGGCACTTCCTGATAAACGACGCCGTTTAATTGTTCTTTGGCAAATAGGTGATCATGCCCTTGAAAAAAGATATCCACACCCGTGTCTTCGAAGACTTTTTGAATGGGTTTTCCCCAGCCAGGTCGGTTCGTATCAAACGTATAATTATTGCCGACACCTTGATAACCACCCCATTCAAATTGAGTGGCGGTATCGATACCACCGCGTCCTTGTCCACGGGTGTGATGCGCAAATACAAACTTATGCGCTGCCGTACTGTTTTCTAATACACTGCGCATCCATAGATATTGGTTGTAGCCTAAAGTCCAGTTCCAATTGGTTGGTTTGTCGTCTAAGGTTGTAAAACTTTGATTTCGATACACATCCAAAACCACAAATAAAGCATCACCCCATGTCCAAGCATAATAGTTTTCTGGATTGCCAATGCCAAAAGGTTCCACCGTCGTATTGCCAGTATAAAAACTATTCGGCGATGGATTTGGATAATAGAATTTTCTCCATTGCGTTCCATAAACACAAATGTTGTTGGGAGGAGTTTGATTGTAGTAGAAGTCATTCTCCCCTTCATGATTTCCTAGTGCCACATAAAAAGGAACCGAGTGACAAATTTGCCCCAAGTATTGACGATAATCTTTGTGCAACGCATCCATATCTGCACTTGTTGTGGTGTCTGGCGTGTGATCGTCGCCGAAAATATCACCTAAGGACAACATAAAATCAGGATGGTCAGCTAACTCGTTGGCTAGGGTAACTTGGTACATGGTTCTGTCGCCTTTTACATCATAGAGATGCTCATCGGCTTCGACAGTAAAGGTGTAAGATGCTCCTGCTGTGCGTTGGGTGTGAAAGGAATATTCTGGTGTTGCTGTAAAGTTTGAGGCTGAATTCAATTTGTATTGTAGGCGGTAGTAGTATTTGGTATTGGGAAGTAGGTTGGTCAATTCAATTTCGTCTGGGATATCAGCCACATTGGTGAAGGTAGATGATGTTAGATTGAATACCCCACTTTCCGTTCCGTATTGGATATAGAATTGCATATTTTGGTCAAACAAGATACTGGCGGTTATGGCGGAATCGGTTGGTCTTCCCAAAATGATGGATTTCTGCTGTGCAATTATCGACTGTGTTGTAATGAAAATTAATAAAATAAAGCCAACTTTTGATAGTATTTTAATAGTGTTTCTCATAAGGGTATGGGTTAAGATTAGATAGTTTATTTAATTATTTAAGAATTTCGATTCCTTTTTGTGCCATTTTTTTCTGTTGTTCAGCAGTGCATATTTTCTTCAATTTGACCAATTGCCGATATCGAATCCATTGCAAATGAAAATTTTCATCAGCAATATATCTAGTCAAATCAGCTATCGATGATTCATCCGGATGTGACGCAAAGATTGTCTCATTAAGATGCTCCTTATGGGTTTTGATTGTTGCCTCAATATCGGATGCTGTTTTTAGGAATTCTGATTGTATGGCATCAAACTCTTGTTTTTGAATATCGGTCAATTGTAATTCGTTTTTCAATTCCATAAAAGAATCGTTTTTGGAGGATATTGTTTGTCTTTCTGAAAGTCTTAATTTCCACAGTAAGAAACCATTGGTTAGGGAACTCAATACCAAAATCATAAGTAATAATTGAAATCGGTATTTGTTAGAATGGTTGCTGATCATAAACTTTTTAATTGGTTTGGTTGATGCATTAGCGTCATTAATTTGGAAAATTAATTCTTGAATTATTGGTCAATACAAAAATAGACAACCTATAGACTGTTTTGATATCAAGAGGTTTAAATCAAAATAAAAAAAATCTGCATTATTTTCATTAAACAGATTTTTAACGATGAAATTTTAATTATAAGTTCACCAACTTTTTAGTCGTTTTAACATTATTAGAAGAAATTTCCATAAAATACGTTCCTATTTTAAGAGCGGAAACATCAATAGAAAATGAAGAATTCAATTCATTAGCGGTCATTGTTTTGACCAATTGCCTTAATGGATTGTAGAGGGAAATGGATTCTATTTTTGTAGTGGAATTAGCAACAATACTTACAATCGCATTAACGGGATTAGGCGCTAAAATTATAGAAACATTTTCATTTTGATTTTGGATATTTAACGAAGTACAATTTGCATTACAATCCGTAATCAATAGTGGTTCACTAGGAAAGTAACTTGATTGTTGCACTGCGGCTAATTCTCCTTCGTCATAACAAATTGTAGTCAAAGATGGTAAATTTTCAAAATAAAGATAGGGTAATGGTGGCGGAAAACTTGAATTGTTAGTTAAACGATTGTTTGGACTGAGAATGTTATTTTTGATAGAAATAAATTGCAAATTCGGATTATTCGGACACCATAACCAAGTCACTGCGGTACCACATACATCGATGCTGGTCAGTAGTGTGCTAGAAAAATTTAGCCAACTCAAATTACTCAAATTTTGCAAATTAACGGTCGTAAATGTATTTTCAATTCCTCCAAATTCTAATCTTGTTAGTGAAGTTAGATTTTCAATAGAAGCTAAAGAAGATAGTGGATTACTGTAACAATAAAGATTATATAAATGTGATAAATTTGAAATGGGTAACTCCGTTAAGTTGTTCTGCTGACAACCTAGAACTCGTAAATTAGTAAAAGATTCAATTCCAGTAAAATCACTGATAGCACTATTACCAACACTCAAAGCAAATACTACAAGCGCTTCGGAAACTTCAATTTCATTGTTATTGTTTATATCAATTTGAATGTACGTATCATTTATATCTGACGCAATTCCGTTGGAGGGATTGGCTGCAAGAAGTTTCGCTTTAAAATTCGCATCCGGAATGTTCACAATTTGCCCAAAAGCCACAAAAGAAGAGTAAGTAAACAATAAAGAAATGTAAATTTTTTTCATTACAAGAAGTTTTAACTTCGTAAAGTTACTTTATTAATTGTCAATACACTAACGATTTCAATTTCTTCCAAAGTTAAATAATCAAAAACTGCCAACCGCTTCCCAATTTGAATTCGATGGGTTTCATCGAGAATTCGGAATAAAAAATCCGCTGAAAATGACTCTTCAACGGACTTTACATAATTTGCGATATTTGACTTACGATATTCGACCTAGAACCGACCACCAGCAAGTTTATTAGTAGTGAAGTGAAAAACACGACGGCTTTTCAACACTAAGTTCGTTGCAATTGAATTGTTTTAATGGCCAAATCCGTGAGCGTCTTGATGACTTCTTTTTAAGCTTAAATGAAAATAAATGAGGTAAAAAATAAAAATTGAAAATAAATTAGTGATCATAATGCCAATAAATCCGCCTCCGTAAATAAATAATATGGAAAATAGAATGAAAGCGTATTGGCAATTAACGCTTTTGAAAGTGCTTTTCCTCGCAAAACATTCAGGTGTTCCCTTTCGTTTTTTTCTTTTGAAAATACAATAAGTCCAAAACCAACCATAATTAGAATTAGGATAATTTCATCAATAATATTTGTTTTTGTAATAACAAAAAATTGGTTTTCTAAGTAAATAGAAGTTACAGCAAATACGCGAGTTGTGTAATTGAGATTGAATTTTAGATAGAGTACAGAAAATACAATTCCAACAAGAACTAAGATAATTCCAATAGTTTTAAAATAATAGGGTAAGAGAAAATTCTTCATCGCCGTAAAATTAAATTTTAAAAGTCAATTGGGTAGTGTTAAATGCGCACTACCCAATTGAAAAATAGCAAATTAAAGTAGTAGTCAATTAATTTTGTGCACTTGTGTAGATGGGGTAGGTGGCTTTAGTGCCATCTTCAAAGTCAACTTTTACACCGACCATCCCAAATTTATGGTTTGCGATATACGTGATTTTAGTGATACCACTAACCCTGTTAGCATCGTTTACTGTTGTTTCTACTTGAATGGTTTTAATCAAATAAAATCCATAAGGATAATCATCAACACCTGTTTTACTCACGACTTTCCTAACTTTACCGGATGTGGCGGTTGCAAAAGTATCTCCTACTGCAGCGTCATATTTGACTAAAACTCCGGCGTACGGACCAGTAATACATTTAATTCCATCTGTTGTTTGTTGGATTTGTAAGCCGCTAATGGAAACGGAATCACCGTCAATCACTACGCCAGGGAAATTGGATATCATATTTTTGACTAACGGATTGGTCACGGTCGCATGTGCTGTGTAACTTGAAATTCCATTTTCCAGCCTACTAACGACCGCAGAAAAATCACTTACACCAGCGATTTCCGCAGAACTTGAAGACACAGTTACACCTGCTAAACCCATTGCAGATTGACTCCCTGTTAGATCACTGGGACTATCATTATCGGAGGAATTATTACAGGAAATATTTAGGACTCCTAGAGTAAAAAACACGAGCAATTTTAATACATTTTTCATGATATTTATATTTAATGATTACTACTATTAAAAGTACGAAATTGCTGAGGTTAAACCTATCAAATGCATCTTTAAATTTGCTTAAAATCAAGTATAATTGAACTCTAAAAAATGCAGCCATTCTTGTCTGATATTGTGGCGTTCTGAATCTTTTTTTGCAATTCTAAAAAGAGAAATTTTGGGGCTTCAAGTATGAGGTTTTTTTTTAAGTTATTTTTATCGGAGAACAATCAACAAAATACTTTAAATTTGTGCATCAATTTAAAAATCACTTCAAAATAGATACTATGAGTTCATTTGACGTAGTCATTATAGGTTCAGGGCCAGGCGGATATGTGTCTGCCATTCGTTGCGCCCAATTGGGTTTCAAAACCGCTATTATCGAGAAATATGCCACGCTCGGAGGCACTTGCTTAAACGTAGGTTGCATTCCCTCCAAAGCATTATTAGCTTCTTCGCATCATTACGAAGAATTGCAACATTTTGCCGATCACGGTATCGAAGTTTCTGGCAATGTCAAAATCAATTTAGAGAAAATGATTGCGCGCAAACAAGCGGTGGTGGATCAAACTTCAGGAGGTGTTAAATTCTTGATGGATAAAAATAAAATCACCGTTTTTGAAGGACTAGGTTCTTTTGTAGATGCCACGCATGTTGCCATCGCAAAAACCGACGGAACTTCAGAAACCATCGAAGGCAAAAACATCATTATTGCCACGGGATCTAAACCATCGAACTTGCCTTTCATCAAATTAGATAAAGAACGCATCATCACTTCTACGGAAGCTTTAAAATTAAAAGAAGTTCCGAAACACCTTGTCATTATTGGTGGCGGCGTTATCGGAATCGAATTGGGACAAGTGTACCTACGTTTAGGTGCTCAAGTTTCTGTAGTCGAATTTATGGATCGTATTATTCCAGGTATGGACAGTTCTCTTTCGAAAGAACTAACGAAAGTCTTGAAAAAACAAGGCATGAAGTTCTATGTTTCACATAAAGTAAAATCAGTAGAACGAAAAGGAAAAGCCATTACAGTGCAAGCAGAAACGCCAAAAGGAGAAACGATTACACTCGAAGGGGATTATGCTTTAGTTTCTGTGGGTCGTCGTCCCTACACGGATGGATTAAATGCCGACAAAGCGGGTGTTAAAGTAACGGATCGCGGCATGGTGGAAGTCAACAATCACTTGCAAACTAAGGTTCCGAATATTTATGCTATTGGCGATGTGGTTCGCGGTGCGATGTTAGCCCACAAGGCTGAAGAAGAAGGTGCGATGGTGGCTGAAATTATCGCGGGTCAAAAACCACATATCGATTATAACTTAATTCCAGGAGTAGTGTATACTTGGCCTGAAGTGGCTGCAGTTGGTAAAACGGAAGAGCAATTGAAAGAAACTGGAGTTGCCTATAAATCCGGAAGTTTTCCATTTAAAGCTTTAGGTCGTGCTAGAGCGGGTGGCGATTTGGATGGCTTTGTCAAAATACTAGCCGATGCCAAAACTGATGAGGTTTTGGGTGTACATATGATTGGCGCTCGTTGTGCCGATTTGATTGCTGAAGCGGTAACCGCCATGGAATTTAGAGCATCTGCGGAAGACATTTCAAGAATGAGTCACGCGCATCCGACTTTTGCTGAAGCGATGAAAGAAGCAGCATTAGCAGCAACAGCTAATAGAGCACTGCATGTATAATTAGATTCCTATAAGTCTCTATAAAAAAAGCCGTTCCATGGGAATGGCTTTTTTAGTAAGCAGCAAATAAATCCGTATAACTTTCCCAATTTTTATATATAAACAACACATTCCCTAAAAATAAAAGTAAGGCAATGGGTGTTCCTTCTGGCATCATAAATAGGTTGATCAATAGAATATTGATAGAAATTGGTAGTAACAATAGGTTTGCAATTTTGATAAATTTCCCACTCACATAAGCTAGTCCAACAATTAATTCAATCGATTTGACCAAAGGCATTAAATAGCCTGAGGCTTTCATTCCATCATTAAAAAGTTTTAAAGCACCTGTTTGCTTTGGTTCAGGAATTAAGTTAAAAAAATAACTAACAGAAGCAAATAAAAGTAAAAGTCCTATCAGTACTCTAAAAATAATGAATGCAATTTTCATAGTTTGAGATTTTATGGATTGATACTCATAATTAAAATTTTTTTCTTTACTAAAATCAAATTCTTTAGTTCCACCATTTTTGTTGTAATTTTGAACTTCATTAAAATTGCATTTTTGAGAACAGTAACTTCAAAATATATTTCCCATCCACAACAATTCAAACAACAACTATTAACTTGGTCTCAAGAGTTTAGAGAAGTTGTTTATTTAGAGAGTAACAATCATCATAATGCTTATTCTCACTATGATTGCGTTTTGGCAGTGGATGCTTTCACCTCTTTGAAAACAGATTATTTTAATGCTTTCGAAGATTTGAAACAATACCAACAAACGACTCAAGATTGGCTTTTCGGTTATTTGTCCTATGAATTAAAAAATGATGTGGAAGTTTTGTATTCGGCCAATCACGATGGACTGGAATTTCCTGATTTGTATTTTTTTCAGCCTAAAAAGTTATTTTTATTAAAAGGAAATGCATTAGAAATTCGTTACCTCACAATGTGCGATGAGGAAGTGGAATCGGACTTCACAGCGATACAACTTTTAAGTTACAACTTAAAACTTACAACCGACAGCCGAATCGATATTCATCAACGTATTTCAAAAGAAAAATATCTTGAGAAGATAAAAACAATGCTAGAAAATATCCACCTTGGTGCTATCTACGAAGCGAATTTCTGTATGGAATTTTATGCTGAAAATGCTACAATCCATCCATTAGAAAAGTTTGTAAAACTCAATGAAATATCGGAAGCACCCTTCTCTGTATATTTTAAAAATAATTTGCATTATTTACTTTGCGCTTCTCCAGAGCGGTATTTAAAAAAAGTAGGGGAACAAATTATTTCACAACCCATCAAAGGAACTTCTCGCCGATTTGCAAATTTGAAAGCGGATGAGGAGTCTAAAATAAAATTAGAAACCGACCCAAAAGAGCGTTCAGAAAATATTATGATAACCGATTTAGTGCGTAACGATTTATCTCGAACCGCTCAAAAAGGTTCTGTTCAAGTTACTGAATTATGCGGGGTGTATTCTTTTTTGCAAGTGCATCAAATGATTTCTACGATAACTTCTAATTTAGACAATCAACATACTGGCGTAGAGGTATTAAGAACTACTTTTCCTATGGGAAGCATGACGGGTGCACCTAAGATTTCAGCCATGAAAATCATCGAAAATTTAGAAGCAACCAAGCGCGGATTGTATAGCGGTGCTGTGGGTTATTTTACACCAGAAGGTGATTTTGATTTTAATGTAGTCATACGAAGTATTCTTTACAATCAAGAAAAGAAGTACCTTTCTTTCTCTGTTGGAAGTGCTATTACCTCCTTATCAGAACCGGAAAAAGAATACGAAGAATGTATGTTAAAGGCAAAAGCAATGTTTGAAGTCTTGAGTTAATTTAAATTCAATTCGTTACTTTTGAAAATGCTAGAAAAATTCCAAATTCATCTGCAAAATAACTTTCCTTTTCTTAAGGGAAAGAAACTGTTACTTGCCACTAGCGGTGGAATCGATAGCATGGCAATGGTGCATCTTTTTCAACAAACATCTCATCCAATTGCTATGGCACATTGTAATTTTCAATTGCGTGGGCTTGAAAGTTTTGAAGATCAAAAATTCATTGAAGACTATGCAGATGCCCATCATATCCCAATTTATTCTACAAAATTTGACACCATTGCTTTTGCAGAAGATTTTCAGTTATCTATTCAAATGGCAGCGCGCGAGTTACGATACAATTGGTTTTATGAACTACTAGAAACCGAAAATTATGATTTTATACTCACAGCTCATCATGCCGACGACAATCTAGAAACTTTTTTAATTAATTTATCTCGTGGTACTGGATTAGAAGGATTATCTGGAATTCCAGTGCAAAACAACAAAATTATTCGGCCTCTTTTGATTTTTAGCAGACATGAAATTGAAGTTTATGTTGCGGAAAATAACATTGTTTGGCGTGAAGATAGTAGTAATGCCTCCAATAAATATTTGCGTAACAAAATTCGTCATGATTTGATTCCGGTTTTAAAAGAATTGAATCCTAACTTTAGTGCTTCTTTTCAAAAAACACAGCACTACTTGCAAGAAGCACAGCAAATGGTTGAAGACGCCTCAGTGCTCATTTATCAGCAAGTAGCGAAAGAAATCGAAAATGATATTCATTTCGAATTAAAAAAATTAAAACAACTCCCTAATTATCATTCATACCTATTTCAGTGGTTAAAAGAATTTGGTTTTTCAGATTGGAATGTAATTAAGGATTTGGTAGAAAGTCAATCAGGAAAGCAAGTGTTTTCAAAGCACTATCGCTTACTCAAAAACAGAGAGGTATTAATTTTGAGTCCATTAATAGTAATTTCTAACGAAGAATTTTACATAGATAAAAATCAAAATGAAGTTAATATTCCCTTAAATCTTTCTTTTTGTAAAGTAACGGACATTTCAGCTTCTTCAAATTCAAGTATATTTGTCGATGAAAATAAATTGAAATATCCTCTCCAGATAAGAAAGTGGAAAAAAGGTGATTTTTTTCAACCTTTTGGAATGAATGGACAAACAAAGAAAGTTAGTAAATTTTTTAAAGACGAAAAATTATCCTTGATAGCAAAGGAAAAAATTTGGCTTTTATGTTCTGATAATAAAATTGTATGGGTAATTGGAGTTAGAGCTGACGAACGATTTAAAGTAGCAACCACAACAACACAAATAGTAAATATAACAACACACTAATGAAGCATTTATTCTTGACACTTTTTGCTTTTTTGTTTTTCATTACTGGAAAAGCGCAAATTTTAGAACCCGTAAAATGGAAGACTTCTATTGAGAAAAAATCAAATACCAATTACTTATTAATTTTTGATGGTGTCATTGAAAAAGAATGGCATATGTATTCTCAATTCACTGCCGATGGTGGTGCATTGCCATTAGAAGTGCTTTTTAAAAATGAAAAAGCCTTTTATAAGTTGATTGGTAAGACCAAAGAAGGGAAAACCAAAACTGTTTTTAATGATGTTTTTGGTGTGAATGAAACTTTTTTTGAAGGAAAAGTGCATCTAGTTCAAGAAGTTGCCTTACTCAATCCCAAACTAAAAATGATAGAGGCATCTTTAAATTATCAAGTTTGTAAACAGAGTTGTATCAATTCGGAAAAGAGTTTTACTTTTTCAATTCCTGTGGAAACTTCGGCTGAAGTTGCAGCAGTTGTAGATACTGTAAAAGTAGATTCAGTTCCAATCGTTTCAGAAGAAAGTAGTCCAACTATTGCACCTAAAGTTTCCAAAGAGGTTATAGATACACCCAAAAAGGATCAGAAAAAAGGATTATGGACTATTTTCTTTTTAGCCTTTTTGGGTGGTTTTGCGGCTTTGTTAACACCTTGTGTGTTTCCAATGATACCCATGACCGTTAGTTTTTTTACCAAGCAAAGTAAAACTCCAGCACAAGGAAAAAAGAATGCTTTTATTTATGGAATTTCAATTATTGCGATTTATGTTATTCTAGGACTACTAGTGACTGGGATTTTTGGTGCTGATGCTTTGAATGCCTTATCAACAAACGTTTGGTTCAATCTAATTTTCTTTCTTTTGTTGATTGTATTTGCGGCTTCCTTTTTAGGGGCTTTCGAAATCATGTTGCCCAATTCATGGGCCAATAAAGTGGATAGACAAGCGGATCGAGGAGGAATAGTGGGAATTTTATTTATGGCTTTGGCTTTGGCAATTGTTTCTTTTTCATGTACTGGACCAATTGTAGGAACATTATTAGTTGAATCTGCATCTAAAGGTGGAATTGCTCCGATAGTTGGAATGCTCGGCTTTTCTTCTGCTTTAGCATTGCCTTTTATGTTGTTTGCGATGTTTCCAGGTTGGTTGCATTCCTTACCAAAATCGGGTGGTTGGCTCAATACAGTGAAAGTGTTTTTAGGATTCCTTGAATTGGCTTTGGCATTTAAGTTCTTATCCAATGCAGATTTAGTGTTGCAATTACATTTGTTAGAAAGGGAAGTATTTTTAGCCATTTGGATAGCCATTTTTGGCGCATTGGCATTCTATTTATTTGGAAAGTTAACGATGCCGCATGACAGTCCATTATCGCATATTTCGGTAGGAAGATTGTTTATGGGATTGACGGTTTTGTCTTTCACCATTTATATGATTCCAGGTCTTTGGGGTGCTCCTTTAAAATTAATCAATGCTTTTCCACCACCAGTAGAATATAGTGAAAGTCCGAATGGAGTGGGAAGTTCCTTGCCAGGTTCAGTTGCTACAATGTTGCCAGAAGGTGCAAAATCTGGCCCTCATGGTATCACAGTATTTGACGATTACGATAGAGGATTGGCCTATGCCAAATCAGTAAACAAACCAATTCTATTAGACTTTACTGGATTTGCTTGTGTCAATTGCAGAAAAATGGAGAATAATGTTTGGTCTGATGAAAAAATAAAATCGATTTTAAAAAATGAAGTGGTTTTAATTTCTTTGTATGTAGATGACAAACGTGATTTGCCTAAAAACGAGCAGTTTGTTTCGAAAAGTACAGGTGAATCGATTGAAACAATTGGCGATAAATGGACAGACTTTATGATTTCGAAATACCAAACCAATACGCAACCGTTATATGTTTTGACAGATCTGAAAGGCAATTCATTAAATATCGAAACACCAACCACTAGTTATGATCCCGACGTAATGTTGTATCAAAAATGGTTGAAAACTGGTATTGCGAATTATAAGAATTAAATAAAAATCCCAATCGGAAGATTGGGATTTTTATTACTTCAAAATGTGTTTGCTCAATATCTGATATACTTCATTGATGTTGTTTCCACCTTTTCCAAACTGTTTTGAAATTGGTGCGGCCTCGTCTTTAATCCAAATTTTTAATTCGGCATCAAGGTCTAATATACCAGCGCTTTCTTTTGAAAACTTAATCACGTTGGAGTAAGGAATTGACAAATAATCTACTTTCGAACCGACTAATTGTTTCTCCACTAAAATCAATCGTTTGTTGGTGAAAATAAACATGTCTTTCACCATTTTAAAAGCCTTTTCTATGTTTTCACCGTCAATTAAGATGGGTTCGAATTCCCTGGCAACATTATCTAAATTCACTTCTGAAGCATTCCCTAAAATCGCATTAAATAGTCCCATTTTATTTTTTGTTTGATTTGAAGTGCCAAAAATAATTCTATTTGGTGATTGAAAACTAAATTTTTATTAATTTTAACGTCATATAAAGTATACGCCATGTTAGTTAAAGTATTTGGAAGCGCCGTTTTTGGGGTCGAAGCCACGACCATTACCATCGAAGTAAATATTGATAAAGGAATCGGGTACCACTTGGTTGGATTGCCTGATAATGCCATCAAAGAAAGCAGTTACCGTATTGCTGCAGCTCTCAAGAATAACGGATATTGTCTTCCCGGAAAAAAAATCACGATCAACATGGCGCCAGCCGATTTGCGAAAAGAAGGTTCTGCTTATGATTTGACATTGGCGATTGGAATTCTTGTGGCTTCAGGTCAAATTCAAGCGGAAGAAAGTGCAAGCTATATTATTATGGGTGAATTATCACTCGATGGAAGTTTGCAACCTATTCGTGGTGCCTTATCGATTGCTATCAAAGCGAAAGAGGAAGGGTTTAAGGGGTTTTTCCTTCCCAAGCAAAATGTCAAAGAAGCCGCAATTGTGGAGGGTTTAGACGTTTTTGGAATTGAAAACTTGCAAGAAGTCATCGATTTTTTTGAAGGAAAAGGAACTCTTGAACCCACTTCGATTGACACTCAAGCCGAGTTTCATAAAACTTTAGATTTCCCAGAGCATGATTTTAGCGATGTGAAGGGACAGGAAAGTATCAAACGCTGTATGGAAATTGCCGCAGCGGGAGGTCATAATATAATTTTGATTGGCCCTCCAGGTTCGGGAAAGACGATGTTAGCCAAACGATTACCGAGTATTTTGCCTCCAATGACGATGCGGGAATCTTTAGAAACTACTAAAATTCATAGTGTTGCAGGGAAATTAAAAGAAATTGGTTTGATGAATCAACGTCCATTTCGGAGTCCACATCACACGATTTCGAATGTTGCCTTAGTCGGAGGAGGAAGTTATCCGCAACCCGGAGAAATATCGATGGCGCATAACGGTGTGTTGTTTTTAGATGAATTACCGGAGTTCAAACGCGAAGTTTTAGAAGTCATGCGACAGCCGTTGGAAGATCGCGAAGTCACTATTTCACGGGCGAAGTTTACCGTTACTTATCCGTCGTCATTTATGCTCGTGGCGAGTATGAATCCAAGTCCAAGTGGATTTTTTAACGACCCCAATTCACCATCAACATCTTCACCTCATGAAATGCAACGGTATTTGAGTAAGATTTCGGGTCCTTTGTTAGATAGAATCGATATACATATTGAAGTGACTCCTGTTCCTTTTGAGAAATTATCCGATACCCGAAAATCTGAAAGTAGTGTTGCCATTCGAGAGCGAGTAACGCATGCTAGAAAAATTCAATCGAGACGATTTGAAGCAATTGAAGCGGTAAACTACAATGCTCAGATGAGTACTAAATTGATTCGAGAGTTTTGTGCTTTAGACGAAGTTTCCTTGCAATTATTAAAAACTGCCATGGAGCGATTGAATTTATCGGCCCGAGCTTACGATCGAATATTAAAAGTTGCAAGAACGATTGCAGATTTGGAAAGTTCTGAGAAAGTTGTATCGAGCCATATCGCGGAGGCTATACAGTATCGAAGTTTGGATAGGGAAGGTTGGTTGGGGTGAATTTATCTTTGAAAATAATATTTGGAGTTTTAACTAGTGAAATAGTATATCTCACAAAGACAAATGGGCTTTTAAAAAAACACCTAAAAAATTAGTTTTTATTCACTCGAGTCACTTTATCTACGCCGTCAATTTTTTTAATGTTCTCAATTAGTTTCTTGAGGATAATGTTGTTCTGCACAATTACTGTTACCTGCCCGTTGAAAATTCCAGCGTCGCCACTCAACGAAATACTCTGGATATTCACATGCATATTATTCGAAATCACTTTGGTTAATTCGTTCGTTAATCCTAAGGTATCCATACCTGTAATGTTCAAAATGGCTTTAAATTCTTGTTGTGTCGAGTCGATCCATCGCGCTAAAATGATGCGGTAGGCGTAATTTGATTGCAAACTAATAGCATTGGGACAATCTTTTTTGTGCACCTTAATTCCTTCATTAATCGTTACAAAACCAAACACTTCATCTCCTGGAATTGGATTGCAACAGGTAGATAATTTATAATCCAAACGATCTTGATCGGCACCAAAAACCAACATATCGTAATTGCTACTAATGATAGGTTTGTGAATGTCAGGATCTGCTGTGTTATGGGTTCTTTTAATTTTGTTCTTAAAGAAATTCATCAAAGTATTGCTCTTTTGAGCCGCAAAATCTTTGAGTTGTTGATTTTCAATAGAACCGATTCCAATACGGTAAAACAAATCTAAACTGGTTTTCAATTTAAAATAATTCACCAATTCATTCACCACTTGTTCACTTAAAGTAATCTTCAACTGCTTCAACTTTCGAGTCAATAATTCTTTTCCGTCTTCTGCCATTTTCTTGGTGTCTTCATTCAACACATTTCGAATTTTGTTTTTGGCTCTTGAAGTCGTAACATAATCCAACCAACTCGAAGTTGGCTTTTGATTTTGAGAAGTAATTACTTCTATTTGATCGCCACTTTTCAATTCGGTATTGAGCGGAACCAATCTACCATTCACTCTTGTTCCTCGAGTTCGAATCCCAATTTCCGAGTGAATACTAAAAGCAAAATCTAAAGAAGTAGCACCTTTCGGCAATGATTTTATTTCCCCTTTGGGTGTAAATACGAAAATCTCTTTTGCGTATAAATTCATTTTAAAATCCTCTACAAAATCCACTGCATTGGTTTCCGAATTTTCTAAAGCTTCTTTCAATAAATTCAACCAAACATCCAAGCCACTTTCTTCAGTAGCACCTTGCTTGTATTTGTAATGTGCCGCATATCCTTTTTCTGCAATCTCATCCATACGCTCACTGCGAACTTGCACTTCAACCCAACGACCTTTGGGTCCCATAACGGTGATGTGTAAAGCTTCATAACCAGTTGATTTAGGAGATGAAATCCAATCACGCAACCTGCTCGGGCTCGGACGATAATGATCTGTGACTATCGAATAGATTTTCCAAGCGATAAATTTTTCGTCGTGTGAGATAGATTTGTATACAATCCGTAAAGCAAATTTATCGTAGACTTCATCAAAGCTTACATTTTGTGCTTTCATTTTACGGCGAATCGAATAAATCGATTTGGGTCTGCCTTTGATGACATACTCCACATTTTCTTCATCCAAAGATTTTTTCAAAACATCAGAAATCGTTTTGATATATTCGTCTTGCTCTTCTTTGGTTTCTTTTATTTTACTAACAATGTCGTTGTAGATTTTAGGCTCGGTATATTTCAACCCTAAATCCTCCAATTTGGTTTTAATATTATACAATCCCAAACGATGGGCGAGTGGGGCATAAATGTATAAAGTTTCGGAGGCAATTTTAATTTGTTTGTGCTCTGGCATGGAATCCATCGTCTGCATATTGTGCAAACGATCAGCGAGTTTGATGAGAATCACCCGAACATCATCGTTCAAAGTTAAAAGCATTTTACGGAAATTTTCCGCTTGCATCGATACATTAAGATCTTTCTGAACCTGTGAAATTTTGGTCAATCCCTCAACCAATTGGGCGACTTTTGGATTGAACATTTTTTCGATATCCGCCACGGTAATGTCAGTATCTTCCACCACATCATGCATCAACGCAGCAGCAATTCCGGTAGCACCCAAACCAATTTCGGAAGCTACAATTTTGGCTACAGCAATCGGATGAAAGATATACGCTTCGCCAGATTTTCGTCGTTGTTCCTGATGTGCATCTACCGCAACATCAAAAGCTTTACGAATGAGTTTTTTATCCTCGGCACTCAGTGTTTGGTAACTGATGCGAAGTAATTCTTTATATTCTTTTGCAATTGCTTTGTTTTCTTTTTCAATATCAATCTCAACCATAGCTTTCTTTGTTCAATATCTAAAATTAGAAATAACAATCGAAATGTACAATTTTAATTGATATTTCACAATGGATAATTGATAATGAAGTTTTGGGCGTGCCCGACGAAAAGTCGGTCAGGCTGTTCGTTGCAATTCCTCGCTCGTGCTTCGCTGCGGGATTTCCACTGCCATCCTTCACGCGGCAAACACCTTTAGTATAAAACATTTGATTTCTAAATCAAATATTAATTTTATTAGTATTTTTGGTCGCATTTCAAAAATAAGACCCGCTCAATACTATAATTCATGGATTTAAATAAAAGTAATACTGCAAAAAATGAGGAATTCTACGATTCGATTTACAATAATGTCGACGTTGATTATATTATTCAGTATTTAAATAATATAGATGTGTTTTTAAGCAATGCCAAACAAGTTCATACTAGTTGGGTAGGTTTATATCAAAATGATTTCGATAAAACTTTAAAAGGAAAAAAAGTATTAGAACTTGGTTGCGGTGATTGTTTAAATGCAGCTGTAATGAGCGTTTTAGGGGCTGAAGTTTATGCTAATGACCTATCGCAACATTGCGGTGCTATCATCAATAACCTTAACAAAAAATATGATTTTGAAACTCCTATACAATTTGTATATGGTGATTTTTTAGAAGCTGATATTCCTCTTGATTTTTTTGATATTGTGGTTGGAAAATCATTCGTACATCATCTGACGAACGAGCAAGAAATTCAATTCACAGAAAAAATTGTTCAAATTCTCAAAAAAGATGGAGTAGTTCGTTACTTTGAGCCAGCTGTAAATAGTGTTTTTCTTGATAAAATACGATTTTTAATTCCATTGCACGACCGACCTTCCTTACTTCAAAAAGAAAAATTCAAAGTATGGAAAGCATTAGATCCGCACCCAGAAAGAGATAATTCATCGAAGAATTACAGGAAAATTGGAAATCAATATTTCAAAACAACCGAAATCTATTGTATCGGGAGCATTGAGAAATTGCAACGTTTGTTTCCATCTAAAATTAGTAGTAAAGAATTTCGGCGTAGGGCATTTCAAATAGAGCGGTATTTGCCAGCATTTATTCGAAATATTTTCGCGAGATCGCAAATGGTAGAGTATAAGTTTCCAAAAAAATAACTATAACGAGTTCAACTTATTTTACTCTCTCAAAATCCAAATCTTGAAAATCATAACTAAAGTCTGTTAATGGTGAAATGGGTTTCATTTTTATATTGATGCCATTTGCTGAAAAAGTCAAAAAAGCATCTGCTAATAAACTCCTATTATTCCATTTTACAGCGAAGGTTTGGTCTTTATAGTAAAAAACTTCACCACTTAATTGAGGAGAACGAATCGAGTGGAAGTAGAGTTTCCCTTTTTTCTCTGAAAGTACAATATCACCCAGCCAATTGTCTTTATAGGTTCCAGTATATTTTTGTAAATCAATACCAATTTTATCTTTTTTATTCTGATTGACAATTGCCCAAACATCCTCCGAAATTTTATCCGCATTGTCTTCTTTTTCTTTCCGTTGACTGCTATATAAAGTGACGTAATCTTCGGATTTCAAATTCAAATAACTGTCCTTAATCGTATTGGTTATTGCATTAAAAGCCGCACCATTTTGTTGATTGGTTAATACGATAATCCCCAAATTGAGTTCGGGTAAAAGTGTAACTTGAGTGACAATTCCGTCTAAACCTCCCGTATGAGAAACTTGAAAATTTCCTTTCACTTCAGTAAGTTGCCAACCTAATCCATAACTTTTGTAATGGGAGAAGTAAGGTGCTACAGGTTTGTTGGGTAATATAGTTTGTGGCGACCACATTTCATTTTGTTGTTTTTCTGAAAAGAGTTGTTTTTGATTTTCGATCCCATATTTTCCTTTTTTCAATTGCATCATAACCCATTTACTCAAATCATTCACGCTAGAATAAATTCCACCAGCGGGATCTAATATTTGGTTTTTATAACGTGATATAGCTTTCAATTTACCCTCTGTTGGTACGTGTGGCATGATAACATTTGTCGTGTCTTTCAATCTCAAAAAGGAAGCGGCACTATGAGTCATTTCTAATGGTTTCATGATGCGTTGTTCGATAAATTCTCCCCATGAAATTCCACTAACTTTATGAATTACTTCACCAGCAACAATATAAAGTAAGTTGTCGTAATCGTATTTGGTTCTAAATGCAGAAACTGGTTTTAGATATTGCAAATTCATAATGATGTCTTGCGTGGTAAAGTTATTTCCATCAGGCCAAATCATCAAATCTCCAGCTCCTAATCCTAATCCACTTCGATGTGTCAACAAATCACGAATCGTAAATTCTTGAGTAACATAGTCGTTATACATTTTAAATTCAGGAATGTATTTCACTACTTTATCATCCCAATTGACTTTTCCCTCCTCTACAAGCATGGCTAAAGCGGCTGTTGTAAAAGCTTTACTATTGGAAGCAATTCCGAACAAAGTGTTTTCATTGACAGTTTCTTTGGATAGAATAGAACGAATTCCATATCCTTTTGAAAGAATGACTTGACCGTCTTTCACAATAGCGATAGCAATACCTGGAACATCAAATGTTTTTAGTGTTTTGTTTACTAAATCATCAATTTGTGGTGTGTTTAATTGTGCAACAGTTACACTACTGAATGCAAGAGTCAGGCTTAGAAATACAATTTTTTTCATAAGAGATTAATTAAAATTACGTTGTCTTTTGGCTTCAAAAATAAGAACAGCTGCAGCTACTGAAACATTCATCGAATCGATGGCACCTTGCATCGGAATAATAATGTTTTGTGTAGCTTGATCCCGCCATTCTTGTGTTAATCCAGTCGCTTCGGTTCCTACGACTAGGGCAGTTGGTTTAGAATAATCTTGCTTATGATAAGGGGTTGCATTTTGTAAAGTGGCACAGTAAAAATTGATATTTTTAGCTTTTAAAAAAGCAATTATTTCTGCTGTAGTTCCAGTGGCAATTTGATTGGTGAACAGTCCACCAACACTAGAACGAATGATATTTGGGTTGTATAAATCACTTTTTGGATTGGCAATAATAACGGCATCGAGATGTGCAGCATCTGCTGTTCGGAGTAAAGCACCAATATTGCCTGGTTTTTCTGGAGCTTCTGCAATTAGAAGTAATGGATTTTCAGACAATTTCAAATCAGAGAGCAACATCGATTTGGATTTAGCTACAGCAACAATTCCTTCAGTAGTATCGCGATAGGCTAATTTCTGATAGACTTCTTTGTTGATTTCTATAAGTGGAATTTGTTGTTTTGTGATTTGATTAACTTGTGCTATCGAAATTAAATCAGGTAGAAACAGTAACGTTTCTATTTCATAACCCGCTTGAATAGCCAATTCTATTTCACGTTTTCCTTCCATCAAAAATGTTCCACTTTGTTTTCGTGCTTTTGCTTTTTCTTGCAATAGCACAAATGACTTAACCAATGGGTTTTGTATGGAGGTGATTACTTTCAAAAGGTTACTTCAAGGATTAATTCGCTTTTAAAATTTTTACTGAAGAAAACGAAGTGTCAGTAGCTACTTTAAAAATATAATGTCCGGCACTTAACAATGAAATATCAACTATGGCTTGTTTAGAATCTGGCGTTTGCTCTTGTATTAATTGTCCAAGTAGATTATAAACTGAAATTGATTTAATGGTTTCTGGACTTGAAAAAGTAACTTTGTCTTTCGTTGGATTAGGATAATAAATCAATGCGTTTTTACTAAAATTAGTTACTCCTAAAACTGCACAACTTACACTTGCTGTCCAGCCTGGAGCAGTAATTGCCCCATCCGAATAGAATGCAAATGTTAAAGTTCCAGTGATATCTGTTGAAGTAACGGTGCCAGGACTATTTGTTCCAGTAAATCCATATTGTTCAACAATATAAGGGTAGGTAGTATTCGGACCATTATAAATTGTTAATCGGTCAATTTGATCTTCTAAAGAGAAAGAATTGAAAGTAACTGAGGCCTTTTCCCCTGGATTTGTTGGAGTAATGGTTGTAGTGTAATATTGTGCATTTGAATAATTGCCATTAGGTCCTCCAGAATCAAAGAAAATTCCATCAACGCAATGATTGATAAGTGTAGAAAATGAAATAGAACTTAATGCTGAAAATACATTATTACTGCAGCTTGCTCTTACATATAAATCGTAATTACTATAAGAATTTAAATTTGTAAAAGTGAATGTATTCGTAGTAACAGTTTGAAATACGCCAGTAGGAGACGTGCCTTGAGGAACCAGTAAGATTTCAAAAGAGGTAGAACCATTTGGATTTTCCCATGTAGCTGTTGCACTATTGATTGTAATAGAAGAAACTGTTATTACATTAGCATTACTGCATTGAGTTGTAAATTTATAGGTTGATGAATATGCGGATGAACCACAAACATTATTCGATTTTACTCTCCAATAATAATTACTTCCAAAATCTAAATTAGGGATGTTTATTTGATTTGTATTACTGGAATAAGTTTCTACACTCGTTGTGAAAAGTTCGTCTTTTGCAATTTCTATGGTATAGCTAGCTACATTTGTTCCAATATTTTCCCAAGTTAAAGTAGGTGAAGTATCTTCCGGATTGGTATTGTTTGCGGGTAAATTTAATAATGGTCCATTTGCTAAAGTATTTTGAACAACCAAATTCAAGCCAAGTGAAGCATGAAAGGAATCCGAATCTGCTTTCAATGTTAAAGGATAATTACCAATTGTTGTTGCATTCAAACCAGAAATTGTTACAGAACCATTTCCAGTGGAGGATAAAGTTGTCGGAGTAAAAGTTGCACTAGCGCCGGCTGGTAACCCAAGAATATCAAAAGTTGTCGTTTCTGAAAATGTTGCTTGAGTTGAAAGCTGATAAGTAAAAGAGGTCTCATTTTCTCCCAAACATATTCTATTTAATAAGCTACTATTTGAGGTTAATAACATAGGTTTGGCAATAACACCACTAATAATTAAGGAATAATTTTGTAGAGAATTAGTTAAAGTTCCTTTATGACTTACAGTAACTGTATAGGTTCCAGAAGGATTTTCAATTTCAATTTTTTCTACATTATCAACTTTATTATCTTCTTTAGTAGCTGGTTCATCTACTTCGGAAGGGTTTAATTTCCATGGAAAATTAGTTTCATTTCCTTTGGTTATTCTAATATCTAAATCATTCACTAAAGCTGGAGAAAAGAAATCTACAACATTATTTTGGTTTACCACACCAGCTGGATCTGTCCAACATATTGTAGCTGTAATGGATTGAGAGGAACTTAAAGGTTCAATTTCAAATGAATATGATTTCCCTTGTAATAACTGATTTTCTTGAATGTAGTTTTGAGTTCCTTCATTCGTAATTACATTGGCCGCTTTTTCAGCATTTAACAAACCCCAACCAAATCGATAGTCAGGCCCTGGAGAAGTTCCGGCTTCATCGGCAGTATGTATTGCTAGTCCACGCAAAGTAGCTGCTCTCATAAAACCTCCCTTTACATTTTTATGATGTTGTTGTAAAAGTAATAAGGTTCCTGCTACATTTGGAGAAGACATAGAAGTCCCACTATAACTACTGTAAGAATTATCGGAGTTAGAAGTAGATGATCTTACGTTGACACCTTTTCCGCAAATATCTGGTTTGATGCGACCATCATCTGTTGGTCCCCAACTACTGAAGCCAGACATTACGACACTATTCGGAGAAGTATAATTGGTCACTTGATTTACAGCTGCTACAATAATTCCATTTTTAGAATTGCTTTTCCCAGAAAGTAAATCATAGCCTTGTTTTTCATCATTATAACCACCATTTCTTGAATTGCCCGCTGAATTTACGAATTGATAATAGGGTGCGTTATACATAATATTATCAAAAACTCGTGCTTCATCATCATAACGTCCCCAGTCTGGAATAGATACAAATTCAGGACCAGAACCATAGGAATGATTAGAAAGTAACAAACCATTTGCTGCTGCTAAGGTCACTTCATTTACATCGCTATTCCAATCGTAAGCTCTCAAATTAGCTTGAGATGCCATCCCTTTTGATTGAGGACTTGCCGTTGCATTTCCCATCATAGTTCCGGAAACATGGGTTGCATGTGCGGATAATGCTTGAGGATTATCAACTTGTGTTACTCTTCCGGTTAGTAAAGCATGTGTACTGCGTACTTTTCCGCCATCCCAAATCCCGATAGTCATGTTTTGACCATCTAGATTTAAACCTAAACTTCCCCCTGCATTCAATCGATTGGCACGAGTTGTAAGGGCAGCGCCTACATTATCTGTGGTATAATAAACAGGATTTCCTTCTTTATTGATTCGAATTAATTCAGTATTACCACCATTTTTTTTTGTAGTAAAAACTGTTTTCCATCCTTTAATTTTAGCCATTTCCCAGGCAGTTGCTTTTTGAGTTTTGAATATGGAATCATAAATTGGTGCTAATCGATTAAGTTCCGTAACGTTCGTAGCAGAAAGAATCTTAATCTTATCTTCTTGAGTTTGAGAATAGATATTAGAAACAAATAAAGTAAATAGAATTATAGAAAAAAGGGTCTTCATTTAATCAAAAGTTTAATTTTTGGCTAATTTAATTCAAAAAAGTATAGCTTTCTTAGAATTTATATATTTAGATGGGAGAACAATAGTTAAATTTAATACAATATTATTTACTGAAAATAGTAACTAAAATTATTCATTTACAAATAGATAACCAAAGAATGGTGTTGGATAATCTGGATCGTTCAGTTCAAGGCTATAGTAATAAGTGCCATTGGTAATCTGAGAATTATTTAAAATATATCCTTGTGTTGCTATTCCATCCCAATTAGGAGTGTTGTTATTTCCTTTCCAAACTAATTGGCCCCATCGATTGTAGATTTGCAAATCAAATTTCAAAAAAACATCTCGTATTCCTTTGATATAAAAAGTATCATTGGTACCATCATTATTAGCGGAAACATAATTATAAATTATTGGTTTGCATTTAATTGTTTTGAGTAAAAAGGAAGCAACTTGATAACAACTTCCGTTGTCAACTTTTACAAATATTGAAATTGGAGTTGTCTGAGTACTATAATTATTGCTATTTGTAATAGGATTTATTCCGTTTTGCAAGTCATTTAAAGAAGCATAAAAAGTAACAATATCTGTTGGGTTTTGTTTGATGCTATTTTCATAATTAGAAAAATCAAATGTGCCAGAACCTAATCCTTCATTGCAGGAAGTCACATCATTTATAGGATTTAATTCCACAGCTTGTATCAATGAAACATTTTGAGTAAATGAGTTATTGTCTTCAATTATTTCGATAACATTTCCTTGCCCATTTCCATTGTCGTCTATGACCAATTGAATGTCAAATGGGCTTGTAATAGAATCTGGAATTTGTAACATAAGGATGCCACTTTCAGAAGCTCCAACATTTATTTGGTTTTGAGTTTGAGTAGTTGATAAAAGGGCATTATTAACATAGATAGCGATAGGGACATTGGCTTCAAGTTCTTTTGTACCTCCGAAATTTGAAGCAGTATAGTGTACAATAATTTCTCTAGAATTGCATTTTATTTCAACATCATCTATGGCAATTTGAGCATCGGGTAATTGCGAATTTAATTTCGTTACGACAGCATTAATCATAACAAAATCTTGACCGGATGTCAATTGTATTGTTGCGGAAGTATCCCCAACTTGAATGTTGTTCTGAATGTCATAAACATCCAAATCCATATTGTATAAATTTTCATCATTGTTGATACTATTGGTTCCATTAAAAGCATTGTTTAGAGGATTTAAAGGAGCGTTTTGTAATGGATTTCCATTGATTCTTAAGGTTTCATTTACTTGAATATTTTCATCACCTTCCCATGCCAAAAACCCGATTTTAGCATTTTGATTGTCTACAACATTTAAGCTATTTAATGTTATTGAAATGGATGTTGGAACTGCTTGAAGCCCATCATATACATTGATTAAATTGAGAGGTAAGGAATTGTTTTTATAAACAACAATGATTGCCCAACCTCCAAAATTGGTTCGGTTATTAAAATAAAACGAAATCCAGGAGTTTAAATCGAGGTCACTAAGCGTATAAATACCGTTTCCTGTCGATTGAATTTGACTAGTAATGTCTGAAAAGGCACTAAAATATTCTAAATCTACTCCGTTAGAATTTCTTTGGTGATTAAAAAGCCTTTGAGGTGTAATTGCAATATTGTTCAGTTGCACTTCATAATCTCCAGGCCCACAACCAGCCCAATAAAGGTAAGCCTTTTCTACAATGTCATTCGGATTCAAATTTAATGTCGCTGACGAACTAGTTAAAATTTCTGGAATCGACATATACGAATTCTCATTAGTGTTTAAGGTGTTTCCAATAAAAGTGAAATCGTATCTTCCATTAAATTGTTGCAATAAAGAAATGTCTTGACCTAATAGAATACTAGGAAACAAGCAGATAATAAATAAACATTTTAGTTGTTTAATACTCACAACACTTTTTTTTAGTCATTAAATTTAGATAAATTTATTTATAATGATTGAAAAAATCGGAGTTCATTATAATAAGCATCAATTGTATAGCTTTTTCTATGGTATAAAATAGTAGTTTTGTAACTTACTTTTCAAATAGAGTTTTAATTGAAATTTTTAAAAATCATAGCGCGAACACCATTGTTTAAAGTCACTTCTTTGAACAGTATTAGCGTTATTTTAAAAATTGGAATAGGCGTAATTACCTCTAAAGTTTTAGCTGTTTTTATAGGACCAAGCGGATTGGCATTAACGGGTAACTTAAAGAATTTTCTAACTTCTATAGAAAGTATAGCAACTTTAGGTTTCCAAAATGGAATTCTAAAATATATTGTTGAAGCAAAAAATGATTCGGAGGCACTCAAAAAAATTCTGTCAACTGTTTTTATCAGCTTACTTGCAGTTTCTTTGATTTTGAGTATTTTTCTGTTTGGATTTTCTTCCTATTTAACTACAATTTTATTTGGAAATGAGTTGCATTATAGTATTGTTTTTAAGACACTTGCGATTGTTTTACCATGGTATGCTTCTACAATTTTTTTAATAGTAATTTTAAACGGATTAGGTAAGTTTCAAAAAGTTATCTATGTCAATATTTTCGGAAATGTTTTAGGGTTGCTTTTTACTGTTTTTGCGGTATTAAATTATAAAACTTTAGGGGCTTTACTTTCTATTATTATTCCTCCAACCTTATTGTTTTTTGTAGCTTTTTATGCAATTAATAAAGAAATTCGATTCTTTGCTTTGATCTCTAGGCATTCTTTTGATTTTAAAGTTTTAAAAAATTTATCTTCTTATTCTTTAATGGCATTAGTTTCCTCAGTGTTTGGATCTTTAGTTTTTTTAGCTATTCGAAACAATATTATTGATGTATTAGGAATAGAAAAAGCTGGGTATTGGGAAGCTATGACTCGAATTTCGAATTATTATCTCTTATTTATTTCTACAATATTGTCTGTATATTTCTTTCCTAAACTAGCCTTTTCAACTTCTAAAAAAGCGCTTAGAAATGTTATTAAAAGCTATTATATTGGTGTTCTACCTTTATTTGTAATCGGTTTAATCGTATTGTATTTTTTAAGAGTCTTTTTTATCAAACTATTTTTTACAAAAGAATTTTTACCCGTATCCGATTTGTTTTTTTGGCAACTATTTGGAGATACTTTTAAAGCAGCTTCTCTCATTTTAGGATATCAATTTTATGCAAAGAAATTGACATTGGCTTTTATTGTAACGGAACTTATTTCGTTACTAATGATGTTCTTATTTTGTCATTTTTTTATCATTACTTATGGAATTGAAGGAATAGTAATGGCACATTCTTTAACCTATTTTATTTATTTTTTGATCCTACTTTTTTACTTCAGAAAAAATTTAACCCAATAAAAAAGGATACTAATTAAAGTATCCTTTTTTTAATAAATGTATGATGCATTTTACAATGCCATAATAATAAACTCACTTCTTCTATTAGCTTGATGTTCTTCTTCAGAACATTTCACACCATCAGCACATTTGTTTACTAGTTGCGTTTCACCATAACCTTTACCTGTCAATCGACTCATTTCTACACCGTTTTTAGCTAACCATTCCATAGTTGATTTGGCTCTTCTATCAGATAGTTTCTCGTTGTATTTGTGAGTTTGACGGCTATCAGTGTGCGATCTTACGTCGATTTTCATTGTTGGATATTGTTTCATAACATCCAGAATTTTCTCAAGTTCCAATGCTGCATCTGGACGGATATTCCACTTGTCTAAGTCGAAATAGATAATCTTGATTCCAAAGGCTTTGGCCAAATCATCACCCACAGTAACAGGTTTCACAGTTTTTTCTAACTGAATAGGAAGGTCTGTTTTACCAGTTGTTTTAGAAATAGTGATGCGTTGTTCTTTGGTATCGTATTTTTCTTTTTCCGCTCTTACGTAGTATGCTTTTCCACATTCCACTGATTTAAATTTGTAGAAACCTTTATCATCCGAGGTAACTTCTTCAAGTTTGTTGAATTTCTCATCAAACAAAGTAACTTTGGTATTGGGAAGAATTTCGCTTGTTTCTAAATCCGTTACGATTCCAGATAATTCTTGCTCACACACGAGTTTTCTAGTTTCTAAGAATTTATAGATATCGTCAAATCCTTTTCCACCGTCACGGTTAGAAGAAAGAAAACCTTTTCTGGTTTTGGTATCGATGAGATATGCAAAATCATCTTTGGGAGAATTACCAGGCGCTCCAATATTCATAGGATTTTGAAACGATCCATCGGGATTCATTCTAGCCATGAAGATGTCTAAACCACCTAATCCAGGATGTCCGTCAGTGGCGAAGTACAATTCATTTTCATCCGTTATCAAAGGAAAAGTTTCTCTTCCTTCTGTGTTTACAGCAGTTCCTAAATTCTCAGGAGTTCCATAGGAACCATCTCCGCTGATGCTCACTTTCCATAAATCAGATTGACCATGAGTTCCTGGCATGTCCGAGGCGAAGTATAATGTTTTTTCATCTGGACTTAGCATCGGATGCGCTACACTATAACTATCACTATTAAAAGGAAGTTCAGTGGCTTTTTGCCAACGATTTTCAATTAAAGTGGCTTTGTATATTTTAAGGAGAGTTATTTTATTAGCATCTTTTCCTTTAGTTCCGTTATTGAAATTGTTTCGAGTGAAATACATGGTGTTCCCGTCTTTAGTGAACACAGGTGTTGCTTCATGAAATTTAGAATTGACATTTTTGGCAAATTTCTCAGGAGTATCTAAAGCACCTTCTGGAGTTGGTTCAGAGGAATACATGTTTGTAAAGTACTGATTGGTCCATTTGTGTTTCTTTTGTGAGAAACTACCCGTATCACGAGAAGAGGTAAATACTAATTTAGAACCAGAGAAGGCGCTACCATAATCGGAATATTGAGAATTAATACCCGCATCCTCGATGTTGTATCTACCGGAGTTGGCTTTAATTTCATCCATATAATTTTGCTTGTCTTTGAAAATTTTTCCTCTAAGATCCTCCGAAGCACTTTTGTTGAAAATGGCCATCATCTCATCGGCTTTTTTGTAATCACCCACGGCTTTTAGACATTGAGCATATCTGAAGTTGTATTCAGGTTGCAGTTCGGTATTCATAGCAAACAACTCCCCATACCATTTAGCGGCTTTGTCAAGCTCCGCGTTGAAATAGTAAGCATTGGCAATTTTTTGAAACATATCGGCCGATTTGTATCCTTTGTTGGCAATACGTTCGTAGGTTTTGGTGGCATCGATATAGGCAAACTTGTCGTATTGCTTATCGGCTTTTTTCACGTCTCTGTTTTGAGCATAACTATTTAAAGCCAAAACACTCAAAAATGTGATATAAATTATTGCTTTATTTTTCATGATGTTTTAGATTTAGAAGAATCGAGGAGACACGATTTTGTTATAGTTATTGAATAATTCAAAACGTAAGAATACCTCATGAGATCCAGAGTTGTATTTTCTAAGTTTAGTAGTTTCCATATCATACCCGTATCCGATATACATTCCGTCGGTGACTTGAAAACCAGCGAGCACACTCACCGCAGCATCCCAACGGTAAGCCGCACCAATGACGAATTTCTCGAAGAACATGAAGTTGGCAGAAGCATCCACTTGAAGAGGCGATCCTGTCACTAATTTGGTTAACAAGGCAGGCTTGAATTTGATATTTGGACTCAAATCAAACACATGGCCGGCAATGAAATAGTAGTTGATTCTTTCTTTAAAGATGGCAACATTATCACTGTCATAACGATTGGTTTGAATGAAATTAGGTACCGAGACTCCGATGTATGATTTATCCGAATGCCAGTAAATACCAGTTCCAATATTCGGAGAGAATTTATTGTAACTCACCAAAGACGGGTCATTGGCTTGATCCGGAGTTAATTCAGCGGAATCTAAGTTAAAGAAGTTCCCAGTTGCTTTCACCCCAAAGGATAGTTTGAAAGTTTCAGAAGTTTGAATGGTATAAGAAACATCAGCAGAGAGCGTGTTTTCTACCGTTGGTCCGATTCTATCATTGATAGCCGAAAGACCAATTCCAATATTACTATCACCTATTGGAGTATTAAGCGATAAGGCATTGGTTACGGGAGCACCATCCAAACCAACCCACTGGGTTCGATGTAGACCAAATATACTCATCACACCTCTCGATCCTGCATAAGCTGGATTGACATTGATCGTATTGTACATATACTGGGTAAATTGTGCATCTTGTTGTGCAAAACTCGCCGAGGCTGTCAAGATCAAAACGAAAATTACTATTCTTGTTTTCATTAGTTTCTAGTTTTTATACCTGAGGGCTAGCAACCCTCAGGAGTTAGATTTGAGTTTGGTTTATTGTGTTAGGTATAAATACCCTTCTTTATGTTTATTTTCACCTGCTTTTGTTGTATAATTTAGAATATAAAAGTACGTTCCAGTAGGTAATTGAGCTGATTTATCAACTGTAACTCTACCTTCAGAGATACCTTTAAATACTCGAGTTTCATTATCATATTGTTTGGTTTCATACACCAATACACCCCATCTATTGTAGATTTCAACAGTGTTGGTAGGGAAACAATCCAATTGATCTAATTGATCGATAACGAAAACCGGGTTTTTATCATCTCCATTTGGAGAAAAAGCATTGTGAACAAATGGTTGTGTACATTCTGCTCCTACTACACAATCATCATCAACATTTATTTTAACCTCTACAGTTTCACAATTAATAACATATTTAAAGGTGTATGGAATATTATCATCCGTTGTAATAGGTATTAAATACGGGCTGAATATATTACCGATTAATCCTGGATCAGCTTCAGCATCTTCTGTTGACCATATTCCTCCTGGAGTTGTACCAGCAGGTAAAAGAGTATCTAAATTAATTTCTCTTATTGGTGAATTATCATTATTACATGGAGCCAAAGTTGGTTGAGCTACTTGCACTAA